>CP099863.1:0-7500 GCA_024134725.1 Bacillus sp. 1780r2a1
TTGGAAAATATTCATGATTTATGGAACGGAGCATTGGCTGAAATTGAAAAGAAGTTGAGTAAACCTAGTTTTGAAACATGGTTAAAATCAACAAAAGCTCATGCTTTACAAGGTGATACACTTATTATCACAGCACCCAATGACTTTGCCAGAGATTGGCTAGAGTCTAGATATTCTAACTTAATTGCTGAAACATTGTACGATTTGACTGGGGAAGAACTCGATGTAAAATTTATTATCCCGTTAAATCAATCTGAAGAAGAGTTTGATTTAACTCCTCCTAAAAAGAATGTAAGCAAGGAAGATGGACACGAATTCCCACAAAGTATGCTTAATTCCAAATATACGTTTGATACTTTTGTTATTGGTTCTGGTAACCGCTTTGCTCATGCTGCTTCTTTAGCAGTTGCAGAAGCACCAGCTAAAGCTTACAATCCACTTTTTATCTATGGAGGAGTAGGGCTTGGGAAAACCCACCTCATGCACGCAATCGGTCACTATGTGCTTGATCATAATCCTGATGCTAAAGTTGTATACCTATCTTCTGAGAAATTCACGAATGAATTTATTAACTCAATTCGTGACAACAAAGCAGTGGAGTTTCGTAATAAATATAGAAATGTCGACGTTTTACTTATAGATGATATTCAATTTTTAGCTGGTAAAGAACAAACACAAGAAGAGTTTTTCCATACGTTTAATACGTTACATGAAGAAAGTAAACAAATTGTTATCTCAAGCGATAGACCGCCAAAAGAGATACCAACTTTAGAAGATCGTCTTCGCTCTAGGTTTGAATGGGGTTTAATTACAGACATTACGCCACCAGATCTTGAAACGAGGATTGCTATTTTACGTAAAAAAGCAAAAGCTGACGGCTTAGTAATTCCTAACGAAGTAATGCTTTATATCGCCAATCAGATCGATTCAAATATTCGTGAATTAGAGGGTGCTTTAATCCGTGTAGTAGCATACTCTTCTTTAATTAATAAAGATATTAATGCTGACTTAGCTGCTGAAGCTTTAAAAGATATCATTCCAAGTTCAAAGCCCAAAGTTATCACCATTCAAGATATCCAACAAATAGTCGGACAGCAGTTTAATGTAAAGCTTGAAGACTTTAAAGCAAAAAAACGAACAAAATCTGTTGCTTTTCCAAGGCAGATTGCAATGTACTTATCTCGTGAGCTTACAGACTTCTCGTTACCAAAGATTGGAGAAGAATTTGGAGGACGAGATCACACTACAGTTATTCATGCTCATGAAAAGATTTCAAAGTTGGTTCAAACCGATTCGCAGCTACAAAAACACATTAAAGAAATCAGTGAATCTTTAAAGATCTAATTTTTTCTCTCTTGTTTTTTGTGTATAAGTGAGGTAGCATTGTACACAGTCTGTCCACAGGTGGATAGGCTGTGTACTGGCGTTTTAAGGGGTTATCCACATTTCCACACCCCCTATTACTACTACTACTTTTTTTATAATAAATAAATAAGCTGTTTAAACCGACTTTTAAAATAAAAAAGGAGGAAGGATTCCATGAAATTTAAAATTCAAAAAGACTATTTGGTTCAAAGTGTTCAGGATGTAATGAAGGCTGTTTCATCTCGTACAACGATCCCTATTTTGACAGGAATCAAAATTGTTACAACGGAAGAAGGAGTTACACTTACAGGAAGTGACTCTGATATTTCTATTGAATCATTCATCCCAAAAGAAGAAGATGGAAAAGAGATTGTGGAAATAGAGAAAACGGGAAGTGTTGTCTTACCAGCTCGTTTCTTCAGTGAAATCGTAAAGAAATTACCAAAAGAAGTTGTAGAATTAGATGTTCAAAATTTATTCTTAACAATTATTCGTTCTGGAAAAGCAGAATTTAATTTAAATGGTTTAGATGCTGAAGAGTACCCACATTTACCACAAATTGAAGAAAATAACGTGTTTAAGATTCCTACGGATTTACTTAAAAACATGATTCGACAAACTGTCTTTGCGGTGTCCACCTCAGAAACACGTCCTATCTTGACAGGTGTAAACTGGAAGGTGGAAGGTAAAGCATTAACGTGTATTGCAACAGATAGCCATCGTTTAGCATTGCGTAAAGCAAATATTCAATCTGAACATGAGGTTTCTTACAATGTTGTTATTCCAGGAAAGAGTTTAAGTGAATTCAGTAAAATTTTAGATGATTCTAATGAACTAGTTGATATCGTCATGACTGAAAATCAAGTTTTATTTAAAACAAAGCACCTTTTATTCTTTTCACGTTTACTAGATGGAAACTATCCAGATACCTCTCGCCTTATTCCAGCTGACAGTAAGACAGACGTTGTTTTAAACGTTAAAGAGTTTCTTCAATCCATTGATCGCGCTTCGCTGTTGGCAAGAGAAGGACGTAATAACGTAGTAAAGTTATCAACTTTACCAGATGGGATTGTTGAAATTTCATCAAATTCTCCGGAGATTGGTAAAGTTATTGAAGAAGTTCAAAGTGAATCAATTGTTGGAGAAGATTTAAAGATTTCATTTAGTGCAAAATATATGCTTGATGCATTAAAAGCTCTTGAAGGCACAGATATTAAAATTAACTTTACCGGGGCTATGCGACCATTTGTTATTCGAACATTAGAGAATGACTCAATGTTACAGCTGATTTTACCGGTTAGAACATATTGATGTTGAAAGCTACTAGATTGTTTCTAGTAGCTTTCTTTTCTCAAGGACAATTATTTAGTAGAATAATGATAAGTAAAATAATTAGGGAAGTGAGCGGACTATGATGAAAACAGAAATTGAAATTTCAACGGAATATATTGCACTAGGTCAGTTCTTAAAGTTAGCTGATGTTATTCAGACTGGTGGAATGGTGAAATGGTTTTTAAGTGAACATGAAGTGTATGTGAACGGTGAGTTAGAAGAACGCCGCGGTCGAAAGCTATATCCAGGCGATCAAATAACAATCCCAGACATGGGTGAGTTTATTATTATATCTTAAGAGTTGGTGAATGGTTTGTACATTAAAGAACTTGCGTTAACAAACTATCGTAATTATGAAAAAACAACGGTTGCTTTTGAAAATAAGGTAAATGTCATTCTAGGAGAAAATGCGCAAGGAAAAACAAACATTATGGAATCAATCTTTGTTTTATCAATGGCAAAATCACATCGTACGTCTAACGATAAAGAATTAATAAAATGGGAAAGTGAATTTGCAAAGATTTCTGGTGTTGTAGAAAAAGAGCGTGGACCTGTGACGTTGGATTTAATCATTTCAACAAAAGGGAAAAAAGCAAAATATAATTACATTGAGCAACAAAAGTTAAGTCAATATATCGGGGCCATGAATACAGTTATGTTTGCTCCAGAGGATTTGAACTTAGTAAAGGGGAGTCCTCAAGTACGGAGAAGATTTATTGATATGGAAATTGGCCAAGTTTCCCCTGTATACATGCACGACTTAAGCAAGTATCAAAAAGTTTTACAGCAGAGGAATCAATATTTAAAACAACTGCAGACCCGAAAGCAATCTGATTTATCTTTGCTCGATGTCTTAACTTCTCAGCTTACAGAAGTGGCAGCTCGGATCTTAAAAAAACGATTTGAGTTCTTACAGCTTTTACAAAAATGGGCCGAACCTATCCATTTTGGAATCAGTAGAGGGCTTGAAAACTTACGTATCGAGTATAAAAATTCGATTGATGTATCAGAAGATGCAGATTTGTCGAAAATGATAGAAGCATATCATGAAAAATTTGATAAAATAAAAAGTAGAGAAATTGATAGGGGTGTCACTTTAATTGGCCCTCATCGAGATGACCTACTGTTTTACGTCAATGAAAAGGATGTTCAAACTTTTGGGTCTCAAGGGCAGCAGCGTACGACCGCTTTGTCTTTAAAATTGGCTGAAATTGAGCTGATTAACCAAGAGATTGGTGAGTATCCCATTTTATTGCTGGATGACGTTTTATCAGAGCTGGATGATTTTCGTCAGTCGCATCTGTTAAACACGATACAAGGAAAGGTTCAAACTTTTGTTACAACCACAAGTATTGAAGGAATTCATCATGAAACATTAGACAAAGCTGCTACATTTGCAGTAGAGGCTGGTGTCATACAAAAAATTAAATAGTTTTTTATACTGACAGCTTTTCAACGTTAATTTCAACAAAGTATGGTATCATTATAGTTTTAAGTCTAATGTTTTAAAACTTACCCTCAAAATTATGAAAGATGAGCTTTGCTTGTCTGAAGCTCCTAAGTGGTTTCCATTCGATTATTTTTAAGATACGTTATAAGAATACAACTATAAGCAGTTCGCTGTTAATGAAAAGTGTAGGTGATACATTTGGCAATGGAACAAAAAGAAAAGCAATCATATGATGCTGACCAGATACAAGTGTTGGAAGGGTTAGAAGCAGTACGAAAACGTCCGGGGATGTATATCGGCTCTACGAGTGCTAAAGGTTTACACCACCTGGTATGGGAAATTGTTGATAATAGTATCGATGAAGCGCTAGCTGGTTATTGTGATGAAATCAACGTCATAATTGAGAAAGATAATAGCATCACAGTTAAAGATAATGGGCGTGGAATTCCTGTTGGTATGCATGAAAAAATGGGACGACCTGCTGTTGAAGTTATCTTAACAGTTCTTCACGCTGGAGGTAAATTTGGCGGTGGTGGATATAAGGTTTCCGGTGGCTTACATGGTGTAGGAGCATCTGTTGTAAATGCACTTTCTACTTATTTGGAAGTAAATGTACACCGAGATGGGAAAGTACACTATCAAAAATTTGAGCGTGGAGTTCCTGTAGCAGATTTAGAAGTAACCGGTGAAACTGATAAAACCGGTACAGTTATTCACTTCCAACCAGATGGTGAAATTTTTACCGAAACGTTAGAGTATGATTTTGATACATTAGCTAACCGATTACGTGAATTGGCTTTCTTAAATCGTGGAATTAAAATCACAATTGAAGATAAGCGTGAAGAAAATAAGGTACGTGAATACCACTATGAAGGTGGTATTAAATCATATGTTGAACATTTAAATCGTTCAAAAGAAGTAGTACATGAAGAACCAATCTACATTGAGGGAAATCGTGATAGTATCTCAGTTGAAATTGCTATTCAATACAATGATAGCTACACAAGTAATCTGTACTCTTTTGCAAACAACATCCACACCTATGAAGGTGGTACACATGAAGCAGGGTTTAAAACTGCTTTAACGCGTGCTATTAATGATTATGCGCGTAAGAATAATGTGTTTAAAGATAGTGATACAAATCTTACAGGTGAAGATGTTCGTGAAGGAATTACGGCAATCATTTCAATTAAACATCCGGACCCTCAATTTGAAGGTCAAACAAAAACAAAGCTAGGAAATAGTGAAGCAAGAACAATTACAGACTCTGTGTTTGCAGAACACTTTGAAACATACCTACTAGAAAATCCAGTGGTAGCGAAGAAAATCGTTGAAAAAGGGGTTATGGCTGCACGTGCTCGAATGGCAGCTAAAAAAGCACGAGAATTAACAAGAAGAAAAAGTGCTTTAGAAATCTCAAATCTACCTGGTAAATTGGCAGATTGTTCTTCAAAAGATCCTTCAATTAGTGAATTGTACATTGTAGAGGGTGATTCTGCAGGTGGTTCGGCTAAGCAAGGACGTAGTCGTCATTTCCAAGCGATTTTACCTCTGCGTGGTAAGATTATTAACGTTGAGAAGGCAAGGTTAGATAAAATTTTATCTAATAATGAGATTCGTACAATCATTACAGCATTAGGCACAGGAATTGGAGAAGATTTTGATATCTCTAAGGCACGTTATCATAAACTTGTTATTATGACAGACGCTGATGTTGATGGAGCTCATATCCGTACACTATTGTTAACGTTCTTTTATCGTTATATGAGACAGATTATTGAATCAGGTTACATTTATATCGCACAGCCACCACTATATAAGATTTCACAAGGGAAACGCGTAGAATATGCGTACAACGATAAGCAGTTAGAAGAAATTCTTCCAACGTTTTCAGAAGGATCTAAGCCTAACTTACAACGTTATAAAGGTTTAGGAGAGATGAACCCAGAGCAACTTTGGGAAACAACAATGGATCCAGATACGCGCACGCTTCTACAAGTCAGCTTACAAGATGCAATTGAGGCAGACGAAACATTTGAAATTCTAATGGGGGACAAGGTTGAACCACGTCGTAACTTCATTGAAGAAAATGCAAAATACGTTAAAAATTTAGATATTTAAATAAAGCATTTTTAAAGAATTAAAAAGAATGTTAAACGGCAGGGTAGATTTGTTTCTATCCTGCGTTTACATATGTGAACTACTATACTGAACTTCGTGAAGGAGGTTCTTATCGATGTCAGATAAACCAAACTCTCAAATTACAGAAGTAAATATTAGCCAAGAAATGCGTTCTTCGTTTTTAGATTATGCAATGAGCGTTATTGTTTCACGTGCACTTCCAGACGTACGTGATGGCTTAAAGCCGGTTCATCGTCGTATTTTGTATGCGATGAATGACTTAGGTATGACTTCGGATAAACCATTTAAAAAATCAGCTCGTATCGTAGGAGAAGTTATAGGTAAGTATCATCCTCATGGTGACTCAGCTGTCTATGAAACAATGGTACGTATGGCACAAGATTTTAGCTATCGTAATATGCTTGTAGATGGTCATGGTAACTTCGGTTCTATCGATGGCGATTCAGCAGCAGCGATGCGTTATACAGAAGCAAGAATGTCCAAAATTTCTATGGAATTATTAAGAGATATCAACAAAGATACTATAGATTATCAAGATAATTATGATGGATCTGAGAGAGAGCCAGTTGTATTACCGGCTAGGTTTCCTAACTTACTTGTAAACGGCTCAGCGGGTATTGCTGTAGGGATGGCAACAAATATTCCTCCTCATCAATTAGGAGAAGTAATTGATGGCGTACTAGCTATTAGTAAAAATCAAGATATTACAATTCCAGAGCTAATGGAAATTATACCTGGACCAGATTTTCCAACTGCCGGTCAAATTTTAGGTAGAAGTGGAATTCGGAAAGCTTATGAAACAGGAAAAGGCTCTATTATTATTCGTGCCAAAGTAGAGATTGAAGAGCAGCCAAATGGAAAGCAGACCATTATTGTTAATGAGCTTCCTTATCAAGTGAATAAAGCTAAACTTATCGAAAAAATTGCAGAACTTGCTAGGGATAAAAAGATTGAGGGTATTACAGATTTACGTGATGAATCTGATCGATCTGGTATGCGTATTGTTATTGAAGTTCGAAGAGATGCAAATGCAAATGTCTTACTAAATAACTTATATAAACAAACGTCTTTACAAACAAGCTTTGGTATTAATATGCTTGCTTTAGTTGAAGGACAGCCAAAGGTTTTAAACTTAAAACAATGTTTACAGTATTATTTAGATCACCAAGTTGTCGTTATTCGTAGACGTACTGAGTTTGAATTAAGAAAAG
>CP099863.1:12500-30000 GCA_024134725.1 Bacillus sp. 1780r2a1
GGCCAACAGGTTGATATTCCTGTACCACCTCCCCGCCGTTTGAGTAATGGGGGGACGCAGGAGGATAGGGTAAGCGCGCTGCTGGATATGCGCGTTCAAGCAGTTAGGCTGATGAGTAGGCAAATCCGCTCATCATAAGGCTGAGCTGTGATGACGAGGGAAATATAGTACCGAAGTTCCTGATTCCACACTGCCAAGAAAAGCCTCTAGCGAGGCGGGAGGTGCCCGTACCGCAAACCGACACAGGTAGGCGAGGAGAGAATCCTAAGGTGATCGAGAGAACTCTCGTTAAGGAACTCGGCAAAATGACCCCGTAACTTCGGGAGAAGGGGTGCTCTGGTAGGGTGTATAGCCCGAGAGAGCCGCAGTGAATAGGCCCAGGCGACTGTTTAGCAAAAACACAGGTCTCTGCGAAGCCGCAAGGCGAAGTATAGGGGCTGACGCCTGCCCGGTGCTGGAAGGTTAAGAGGAGGGGTTATCCTTTGGGAGAAGCTCTGAATCGAAGCCCCAGTAAACGGCGGCCGTAACTATAACGGTCCTAAGGTAGCGAAATTCCTTGTCGGGTAAGTTCCGACCCGCACGAAAGGCGTAACGATCTGGGCACTGTCTCAACGAGAGACTCGGTGAAATTATAGTACCTGTGAAGATGCAGGTTACCCGCGACAGGACGGAAAGACCCCGTGGAGCTTTACTGTAGCCTGATATTGAATTTTGGTACAGCTTGTACAGGATAGGTAGGAGCCTGAGAAGCCGGAGCGCTAGCTTCGGTGGAGGCGTCGGTGGGATACTACCCTGGTTGTATTGAAATTCTAACCCGCAGCCCTGATCGGGCTGGGAGACAGTGTCAGGTGGGCAGTTTGACTGGGGCGGTCGCCTCCTAAAGAGTAACGGAGGCGCCCAAAGGTTCCCTCAGAATGGTTGGAAATCATTCGTAGAGTGTAAAGGCACAAGGGAGCTTGACTGCGAGACCTACAAGTCGAGCAGGGACGAAAGTCGGGCTTAGTGATCCGGTGGTTCCGCATGGAAGGGCCATCGCTCAACGGATAAAAGCTACCCCGGGGATAACAGGCTTATCTCCCCCAAGAGTCCACATCGACGGGGAGGTTTGGCACCTCGATGTCGGCTCATCGCATCCTGGGGCTGTAGTCGGTCCCAAGGGTTGGGCTGTTCGCCCATTAAAGCGGTACGCGAGCTGGGTTCAGAACGTCGTGAGACAGTTCGGTCCCTATCCGTCGTGGGCGTAGGAAATTTGAGAGGAGCTGTCCTTAGTACGAGAGGACCGGGATGGACACACCGCTGGTGTACCAGTTGTCTTGCCAAAGGCATCGCTGGGTAGCTATGTGTGGACGGGATAAGTGCTGAAAGCATCTAAGCATGAAGCCCCCCTCAAGATGAGATTTCCCATAGCGCAAGCTAGTAAGATCCCTGAAAGATGATCAGGTTGATAGGTCAGAGGTGGAAGCACGGCGACGTGTGTAGCTGACTGATACTAATCGATCGAGGACTTAACCAAATTAGAAAAGCGAAGGCGACTGTTCAATTGTGAAAGGCGTTGGAGCTTCTGATAGGGAAACCGCTCTTTGGTTTCAATAACAGAAGTGAAACGACCGAACAATTAGGAGCCGTAGCTAGACAGTAAACTTAGTACTCAGCAAATATGTTATCTAGTTTTGAGAGAATAATCTCAATTCATGTCTGGTGGCGATAGCAGAGAGGTCACACCCGTTCCCATGCCGAACACGGAAGTTAAGTTCTCTAGCGCCGATGGTAGTTGGGACTTTGTCCCTGTGAGAGTAGGACGTTGCCAGGCACATTTAAAAGACTAGCTAATTTTAGCTAGTCTTTTTTTATTTGCGAATGTAAATAATTAAATAATAAATAAGGTGCTTTTATACTTGTTATTTCTAAGAAGTGCATAACATATGGATAATCTTTTGATGAATAAGTGTGTAATAACTCATACCACCACTCTGTTTCATAGCGAGAAATCATACTAAGATTATATAGAATTAGGTAATGGCTCAGGATTTCAGGAAAGTATACACATTGTTCACGTGACGTTGTCAGGTACAACTCGCTTGTCTCCAAATTAAAAAGTAGTGGAGAACATTGATAGAGATTTGTGTGTAAGTCTGAAAAAGAAACTCTAAGAGTAGGATTTATTTCTTGTATACTCATTTCTATTTTAAAACGATCTTGTAAATAGGGGTGTAGTCGTGTATTGTCCATATGATATGATTCTTTGATCTCGTTAGGGAAAATTAACTCTTGGTTATTTACATTTCCTATTAATAATTTTTTAGAAACCCTTGAAGGATTCAATGAATTAAATAATGAATACATTTCATCAATATGTCCTAATAGCTCAGTCATCGTGTACTTTTGACCCTCTAATTGTTTCATGTGAAACAGTTCCTTACCAACCTCAGAAAACAACCCATTTTTTTGAATTTTTACCTCATCATCAAGAAAGTCATAACTTTGTTTTTTTCTCTTTCGCGTTGATACTCCATGTGCTAAAACTGCTGTATTTTCTGGATAAACTGGATTTTTAATTAATAAACACGCTTTTAATAATTGAGATAAACCATAAAAAAGTAATACTGGCTGCATGGACGTATGAGATTTTAATGCCGTTTGATAATAATTTTTGCTATGTTCCAGATAATAAATAAATGGATAACAATTTTTAAAACTACGCTGTTCAGCATCCGCGATGCTTGAAGACTTGTACTGATTATATAAATACTTTTGTGTAAAAGGGGCTGAGAAAAATAAATGATAGGGTTTCCAAACATCATAAGTAAAGCTCAAAAAATCACCTCTTTTATTATTAGAATTATCTGATATATAGTATGGTTATTGACAGCTACATAACCAATTGTTAATCTACTAATAATATTCTGTCGCTTTGAGGAGGATTCTATAATGTGGGAAAGTAAATTTTCAAAAGAAGGTTTAACATTTGATGATGTTTTGTTAGTGCCAGCTAAATCTGAAGTGTTGCCAAAAGATGTTGATATGAGTGTAGAATTAACAAAAACGCTAAAGCTAAATGTACCATTTATTAGTGCAGGTATGGATACAGTAACTGAAGCAGAGATGGCAATTGCTATGGCTCGTCAAGGTGGTTTAGGAATTATTCATAAAAATATGTCCATCGAACAACAGGCGGAACAAGTTGATAAAGTAAAGCGCTCTGAAAGTGGAGTTATTACAGATCCATTCTTCCTGACACCAGAAAACCAAGTATTCGCTGCAGAACATTTAATGGGAAAATATCGTATCTCTGGTGTACCAATTGTGAATAACGAAGATGAGCAAAAATTAGTTGGTATTCTGACAAATCGTGATTTGCGTTTTATTCAAGATTACTCAATGCTTATCTCTGATGTAATGACAAAAGAAGAGTTAGTTACAGCTCCAGTGGGAACAACACTCGAGGAAGCCGAAAAGATTTTACAGCAATACAAAATTGAAAAATTACCACTTGTAGATGACAACGGTGTATTAAAAGGGTTAATTACAATCAAAGACATCGAAAAGGTCATTGAATTTCCAAATGCTGCAAAGGACAAACAAGGACGTTTATTAGTAGGTGCAGCAGTTGGTGTGACAGCTGATTCGATGGTCCGAATTGAGAAGTTAGTAAAAGCTGGTGTGGATGTTATTGTAATTGATACGGCACATGGTCACTCACTAGGCGTTTTAAATACTGTACGTTCAATTCGTGAAACGTATCCAGAGTTAAATATTATTGCAGGAAACGTCGCAACTGCTGAAGGAACAAGAGCACTAATTGAAGCTGGTGTAGACGTAGTAAAAGTAGGAATAGGACCTGGATCAATTTGTACAACTCGTGTTGTAGCTGGAGTAGGTGTTCCACAAATCACGGCTATATATGATTGCGCGACTGAAGCAAGAAAACATGGTGTACCAGTAATTGCAGATGGAGGAATTAAGTACTCTGGAGATATCGCAAAAGCACTAGCTGCTGGTGGACATACTGTTATGTTAGGAAGTTTATTAGCCGGTACTACTGAAAGTCCTGGTGAAACAGAAATCTTCCAAGGAAGACGCTTTAAAGTATACCGTGGTATGGGTTCAGTTGGGGCTATGGAAAAGGGAAGTAAAGATCGTTATTTCCAAGAAGATAATAAAAAGTTTGTTCCAGAAGGTATTGAAGGACGCTTACCTTATAAGGGGCCTGTCGCTGACACTTTATATCAGCTAGTTGGAGGATTAAGAGCTGGAATGGGATATTGCGGATCAGCTAATTTACAAGCATTACGTGAAGAGGCACAGTTTATCCGTATGACAGGAGCTGGCTTAAGAGAAAGTCACCCACATGACGTTCAAATTACAAAAGAATCTCCAAACTATTCACTTAGCTAAGTGGAAAAGCATCTCTCTAATTTAGAGAGATGCTTTTTTATACTAAAGATTGTTTTAACGGTACTTCTTTATCTATTTTTTTTAATTTTTGTATGATAAAATAACCTCTATGTGATTTATGTCTGGAGGGTATTGGTAGTGAAGAAAAAATTGATAAAACAGCTCTTTGCATTAGTTGCTGTTTTCTTAATGGCTAGTTCTTTAATCACTCCAAATGCGTCTGCAGCTTCAAAATTCCCAAATGTTGAAGCAGATGCTGCTATTTTGATTGAAGCAGATACAGGCCAAATTTTGTATGAAAAGAATTCAGGTGCTGTACTAGGTATTGCTAGTATGACAAAAATGATGACTGAGTATTTGATTTTAGAAGCTATTCACGAAGAAAAGCTTTCTTGGGATGATCAAGTAGGGGTTAGCAAATATGCTGCAGATATCTCACAAGATTACTCATTGTCAAATGTTCCATTATTAACAACAGAAAAGTATACAATTAAAGAATTGTATGAAGCAATGGCTATTTATTCAGCCAACGGAGCGAGTATTGCTCTAGCTGAAGCTTTAGCAGGGTCTGAAGCTGAATTTATTAAATTAATGAATAAAAAAGCAGAAGAGTTAAACTTAGGTGAAGCTAAATTTGTTAACTCAACAGGTCTTTCTAACTCATTATTAAAGGGTCAACATCCAAAAGGTACAAAAGCTGATGATGAGAATTTACTATCAGCTCGTGCAGTATCAGCACTAGCTTTTCACATTCTTCATGATTATCCAGAAGTATTAGAAACGGCTAAGACACCTGAAAAAATATTCCGACCAGGTCAACAAGGTGAAACGACAATGGATAACTGGAATAAAATGCTTCCATCTTTCCCTACATACGGATATGAAGGTTTAGATGGTCTTAAAACAGGGCATACGGATTTTGCAGGCTATTGCTTTACAGGAACAGCTGAACGAAATGGTGTTCGTTACATTACGGTGGTCATGAATGCTAAAAATAACGGTAAGTCTTTTGAAGGAGCACGTTTTACTGAAACAAAAAAGCTTTTAGATTATGCATTTGATAATTATGAGCTAAAACAAGTAACTCCAGAAGGCAAGGTTGTTAAGAATCACGAGTCGCTTCCAGTAGTAAAAGGGAAAAATAAAGAGCTAAAAGTTGTAACAAAAGAATCAGTGAATGTTCTTACAAAAAAAGGTGAAGAAGGTAAAATCTCTCTTCAATTTGATGTTAACCCTAAAGTTGTAGATGAGAAAGATCGAATCGTTGCACCAATCAAAGAGGGTCAAGTTGTAGGTTACGTTAGTGCCAAGAATAAGAACCTTGATGATTTAGGTTATGCAGTAAATGACGGAACAAATAAAGTGCCCGTCGTTGCAGATACTACAATCGAAAAGGCTAATTGGTTCATTTTGGCTCTGCGAAGTGTAGGAGATTTCTTTGTAGGTGTATGGTCTGATGCAGCCAATAATATTAAGAGCTGGTTTTAATTCATAAACCATTTATAAAGGGAGATACTAAGCCAAGGTTTTTCTGGTATTTAGTATCTCCCTTTTTTTAAACAAGTTTTTTAAACTGCATAATTTTGATAGGATTTTTTCAGAAAATAAGGTAAAATAGACAATAAGTTTTGAATTTTGTATACATAATTTTATTGATTATGTGTAATACAACTATACTGGGGGAAGACAAACATGAGTAACATTACAGGTACTGACAGAGTAAAACGCGGAATGGCAGAAATGCAAAAAGGCGGCGTAATTATGGACGTTGTTAATGCTGAACAAGCAAAAATTGCAGAGGCAGCAGGAGCAGTTGCAGTTATGGCATTAGAACGTGTACCAGCAGACATTCGTGCTGCAGGCGGCGTATCTCGTATGGCAGATCCGACAATTGTTGAAGAAGTTATGAATGCTGTTTCAATTCCGGTAATGGCTAAAGCACGTATCGGTCACATTGTAGAAGCGCGTGTTTTAGAAGCAATGGGCGTAGACTATATTGATGAAAGTGAAGTATTAACACCAGCAGATGAAGAATTTCATTTAAATAAAAATACGTTTACGGTGCCATTTGTTTGTGGTTGTCGCGATTTAGGTGAAGCTGCACGTCGTATTGCAGAAGGCGCTGCTATGCTTCGTACAAAAGGTGAGCCAGGAACAGGGAACATCGTAGAAGCTGTACGTCATATGCGTCAAGTGAACGCACAAGTACGTAAAGTAGTAGGAATGGACGAAGCTGAGTTAATGACGGAAGCAAAATTACTAGGTGCACCTTATGAGTTATTACTACAAATCAAGCGTGAAGGTCGTCTTCCAGTTGTTAACTTTGCTGCAGGTGGTGTTGCGACTCCAGCCGATGCAGCATTAATGATGCAATTAGGAGCAGATGGAGTATTTGTAGGATCTGGTATCTTTAAGTCTGATAATCCAGAAAAATTTGCTCGTTCAATTGTAGAAGCAACAACACATTATCAAGATTATGCATTAATTGCAAACCTTTCTAAAGGATTAGGTAATGCAATGAAAGGTATTGAAATCTCAACATTATTGCCAGAAAATCGCATGCAAGAGCGTGGCTGGTAACAGTAAGGGAGTTTTACAGCATGGTAAAGGTTGGAGTTTTAGGACTACAAGGTGCATTTAGAGAGCATGCGCATTCAGTGGAAGCAACAGGAGCTGAAGCGATTATTATTAAAAAAGTTGAACAGCTAGAAGAAGTAGACGGGCTCATTTTACCAGGTGGAGAAAGTACTGCAATGAGACGTTTAATTGATAAATATAATTTCATGGATCCACTGCGCCAATTTGCTAAAAGTGGCAAACCAATCTTTGGTACTTGTGCTGGGCTGATTTTACTAGCGGGTGAAATTGTAGACTATGATGAGCCTCATTTAGGTGTCATGAATATTAAAGTGGCTCGAAATTCTTTTGGTCGCCAACGTGAAAGTTTTGAGGCAAAGCTAGCAATTAAAGAAGTTGCAGATGATTTCATTGGAGTATTTATTCGTGCGCCTCATATCGTAGAAGTTGGTGACAATGTAGAAATTTTATCTGTTCATGATGATCGTATTGTAGCTGCTAAGCAAGGACAATTCTTAGGTTGCTCATTCCATCCGGAATTAACTGATGACCATCGTATGACGGGTTATTTTATTAACATGGTGAGAGAGTCCCTGAAAAAACCTGTATAAACCAATTGCATCTTGTATAGACTTGTAGTACATTATGATTATTAATTACAATGATAAAAGTATAAAGCGTTGATAGGAAATAGTAGTAGAGAAGTTAAACTCTAGAGAGTCGATGGCCGGTGAGAATCGATGTTTGACCTTTACGAATCCATCCTGGAGCAAGCTATTGAAGTAGTGAGTAGATAGCTTCGGTTCATTCCGTTATCTGACTGAAGAGGAAGGTTCCTTTATGGACTTTCAACTAGGGTGGCAACGCGGGCTAAACTCTCGTCCCTTTTATAGGGATGGGAGTTTTTATTTTGCCCATTTTATACAAATAAGGAGGTACATTTATGTTAGATGTAAAGATTTTGCGAGCTAACCTTGAAGAAGTAAAAGAAAAGTTAAAATTCCGTGGAGAAGATTTATCAGATCTTGGGCGCTTTGAGGAGTTAGATGTAGAGCGCAGACAACTGTTAGTTCAAACTGAAGAATTAAAAAGTAAGCGTAATGAAGTTTCTCAGCAGATTGCTCAATTAAAGCGTGAAAAGCAAAACGCAGATAATATGATTCTAGAAATGCGTCAAGTTGGGGAAAAAATTAAAGATTTAGATGAACGTCTTCGTACTGTAGAAGCAGAATTAGAGCAACTATTGCTTTCAATCCCTAATATTCCACATGAAAGTGTGCCTGTTGGAGAAACGGAAGATGAAAATGTAGAAATTAGAAAGTGGGGAGAAGTTCGCCAATTTAATTTTGAACCGAAACCACATTGGGACTTAGGAACAGATTTAAATATTTTAGACTTTGAACGTGCGGCAAAGGTAACAGGAAGTCGTTTTGTATTTTATAAAGGCTTAGGGGCTCGTTTGGAGCGTGCTTTAATTAACTTTATGATGGACTTACACATGGATGAGCATGGCTATGAAGAAATTCTTCCTCCATATATGGTTAATCGTACAAGTATGACTGGAACAGGTCAACTTCCTAAGTTTGAAGAAGATGCGTTCAAAATTAAAGAGGAAGATTATTTTCTAATCCCAACAGCTGAAGTTCCAGTAACTAATCTACACCGTGATGAAATTATTAATGGAGATCAATTGCCATTGGCTTATACCGCATACAGTGCATGCTTTAGATCAGAAGCTGGTTCAGCTGGTAGAGATACACGTGGATTAATTCGTCAGCATCAGTTTAATAAAGTAGAGCTAGTTCGTTTTGTAAAACCAGAAGAATCTTATGCTGAGCTTGAAAATCTTACAGGACATGCTGAAAAAGTACTACAGTTACTAGAACTACCATACCGTGTTTTAAGCATGTGTACCGGAGATTTAGGATTTACAGCAGCTAAAAAATACGATATTGAAGTATGGATTCCAAGCTATGAGTCATATCGTGAAATTTCTTCTTGTTCAAACTTTGAAAGTTTCCAAGCACGAAGAGCCAATATTCGCTTCCGTCGCGAGGCAAAAGGAAAACCAGAATATGTACACACGTTAAATGGATCTGGATTAGCGATTGGACGTACAGTAGCTGCTATTTTAGAGAACTATCAGCAGGAAGACGGTTCTGTTATTATTCCAAAAGTATTACGCCCTTACATGGGGAGCAAAGAAGTTATTAGCGGTTAATCTTAGTTGATTCACAACTTTCTGTTGTGAATCAATTTTTTTTAGAAAATAGCTTGACTCTTATTTATATATATGATAAATTTATAAATGTCGATACGGAGGAATACCCAAGTCCGGCTGAAGGGATCGGTCTTGAAAACCGACAGGGGTGTTAAAGCCCGCGGGGGTTCGAATCCCTCTTCCTCCGCCATATTTGACTTATAATGTTATTTAAACATTGCGCGATAAATTGGAGATTGTAAAACGTCACTTTTCGAAGTGGCGTTTTTTTATTCCCATTTTTCACGAAGAAAAATGGGAATAAATTATGAATGTCTTCTTTTTAATTTTTCATTGTGATGTAAAAACTTAGAGATTTTTTCAACGATGGGCTCAACAGATGTTGGATCCTTTAGAATATCGTAATCATTAATATCCAACCGTAAAATAGGACAAGCAGTAAAGTTATTAATCCAATCCTCATAACGCTTATGCATTTCTTTCCAATAATCTAAGGGTGTTTGTTGTTCCATCGGTCTTCCTCGTTCTTGGATACGATCAACTATATCTTCAAAACTACCTTCTAAATAAATTAATAAATCAGGGTGTGGGAAATAGGGTGTCATAACCATTGCATCAAACAAACTTGTATATGTTTCATAATCCACTTTAGACATTGTGCCTTTTTCGAAGTGCATTTTAGCGAAAATACCAGTATCTTCGTAAATCGAACGGTCTTGTATAAAGCCTCCACCGTATTCAAAAATTCTCTTCTGTTCTTTAAACCTCTCCGCTAGGAAATAAACCTGAAGATGAAAGCTCCATCTCTCAAAGTCAGCGTAAAATTTATCTAAATATGGATTTGTATCAACTTTCTCGTAAGAAGTGCGAAAGTTCAGCGCATCTGCAAGAGCCTGTGTCATCGTAGATTTTCCAACGCCTACTGTTCCAGCAATAGTTAATACAGCATCATTTGGAATGTTGTATTTCGTTCTTAAATTCATATTGTAGAACTCCTTTTTAATAAGCTGCTTTTAATATCAGAGATAATATACTCTAGATGTTCTTTGTTTTTAACAAAGTCTAGTTTATCACCACTATAGTGTAAAACAGTTACTTCTGGATTATTTTCTTTAAAGACCTTAATAGATTCCTCATAATCGGAGCTTAGTTGAGCTAGATAAGAAGGATCAATGTTTTTTTCAATTTCTCTTCCACGCATTTTAATGCGCTCTAATAATGTAGGTAAGCTAGCATTTAGGTAAATAACAATATTGGGCTTCGGCATATCATGTGTCAGTATATCGTAGATTTGTACATACTTTATATACTGGCTATCCTTTAAAGTTTGTTGAGCAAAAATCATGTTTTTCATAATATGATAGTCAGCAACGACAGGCTGATGTTGATGTAGAAAATGCTTTTGAATATCCTCTAACTGTTTATAACGATTGCATAGAAAAAACATTTCAGTTTGAAAGCTCCACTCTTCAATATCCTCATAGAATTTCCCAAGGAATGGATTTTCATCAACAATTTCTTTCAAAAGTTGAAATTGAAATGCATCTGCAATAGCCTTAGCTAGGGAGGTTTTCCCAACACCTATAGGGCCCTCAACAGTAATAAAAGGTGTTTCCCCCATGGACTCTTCCTCCTTTATCTATACATGTTCTCGAAAATTGACAAAAAACATTGTATCACAATAAGAGAAGAGAATGGATAAAAACAAAAAGAAAACCAGTTGTAAAAAACGGAAGGAAACATAAAAAGAGGATAATCCTCTGCCTTAGGAGTTATCCTCTTCAAAACTATTCAGGTATTCTTTTAATTACTTTAAAGTTATCATCAAGGAGTAGCCAGTTTTGAGGGAAAGGTAATCCCAACTTCCAATAAGCCATGCCCCTTAAGTTTAATTCTTTTAATAAATCGAATTTTGCTTGGATTGACCGTGCATCTTCAAACCATACCTCATGCGTTTTTTGAGCTGAATCAGAGTAACGGAAGAAAGGAGCCTGAGCTTTTTTATCGTACTGGATGCTTGCATTATACTGATACGCAATTTCAATTGCTCTTTGAGCACTAATTGCCTTTGCATATTCACCACCTGGTTTGAATGGAAGTGTCCAATCGTAACCGTATAAGTTTTGACCCATTATAATTTTTTTGCTTGGTATTTCTGAAATGGCATATTCTAGCACATCTCGTACAGGTCCAATTGGAGAAACGGCCATTGGAGGACCTCCGCTGTATCCCCATTCGTATGTCATAGGGACAACAAAATTTGCTATCTCTCCAATCCTTTTATAATCATGCGCTTCATACCACTTTCCTTTTTGATCACTACTTGTTTTAGGGGCTAATGCTACAGACATTAATAACCCTTCAGCTTGAAGTCGTTTCTTTGCTTTTTCTAAAAATGTAATATAAGCATTTTTATCTTCTGGACGCAAGAACTCAAAATCAAAATGGATATCTTTAAAGTTTTTCTCAGTAGCGATACGAATAATATTATTAAGTAATTTATCTTGAACATCTGTGTTATTCAAGACTGCTTCTCCTACCTCAGCACTAAATCCACCTTCTTCAATATTAGCAAGAACCATTAAAAAAATTGCATCGTTTTCTTGTGCAATGGTTCCAAAGTTTTTTAATGGAGGTTCTTTGATAGAACCATCTCGCTGTACTTCGAAGTTAGCTGGTCCTAAATATGTGAGATATTTAGCATTTTTCTTAATCAATGCTTCTGTTTCGCTACTAATTGTACGGTTGCTTGTTTCAACATATCCTAAAAACTCAGCCTCTGTCTTTGGAGCAGCTGGAATTAGTAATTGTGTTCCCGGTGTTAGAGGAGAAGTGATTGAAAGGTTGTTAGCTTTTGCAATCGATTGATAACTAACTCCTAGGTTTCGGCCTATCTTCCATAATGTATCGCCTTGTCTAACAGTATAATAACTTTCGTTAATAGGAATAACCAATGCCTGGCCAACCACTAGCCGATTAGGGTCAGGTAATTCATTTGCTAAGCTAATTCTTGAAGCTTCAATTTGAAACTGTTGAGCAATACTGTAAATGCTATCTCCAGACTTCACAATATATATATCCATAGTAATAAACGCCCCCAAAAAAGAATGTTTATTCAGTCTATGAAAAAAAGAGTGAGCAAATGCTTATGTAATTAAATCACTATGTTCACAAATTGTAGCTTTAAGTACATTTTTCATCATTTCAATAGCGAATTTATTATCTTCGTCAGAATTTGATGCAATACAATCTTTAGGAATAATCAGATTGTATTCTCTCATATATGCATCATTTGCTGAAAAGAGTACGCATATATTTCCCGCTAGTCCTGTTAAAATCAATGTATCGACATTTAGCTGTTGTAGTAAAATGGTTAAAGCTGTTCCATAAAAGATAGAGTGTTTTGGTTTGATTAAAAAATAATCTGTAGCATGGGGTTGTATATACTGCAATATAGGGGAACTTATTGGATTCACGCAGTATTCAAGGATTGTATTTAAGTTAGCCTGCCATAATTTATAGTGATCGTTTATATAGATAACAGGAATCTTCTTCATTAAACACTCTGCTTTTAATGAAGAGATATTTTGAGCAAGAGTTTCAGCTTTTTTAGCAAGAGTTTTTCCATTTTTAAATTGAAAATCATTAATCATATCAATAATAACTAATGCAATTTTAGAATCATTCATATACAATCTCCTTATTGATTTTTAACCTAATAAGTAGTGTTGCTCATAACAAATATAATATGTAAGGAGTTTAAACCATGCTTGAAGATGAGAAATATATGCGCTTAGCTATAGATGAAGCAAGAAAAGCTTGTGGGATTATGGAAGTTCCTATAGGAGCGGTTATTGTAGATAAGGATGGACATGTTATTGCAAAAGGACACAATTTAAGAGAGAGTACACAACGATCTATAGCTCACGCAGAACTATTAGCGATAGATGAGGCTTGTCAAAAGTTAAATACGTGGCGATTAGAAGATACGACATTATATGTTACATTAGAACCTTGTCCGATGTGTGCGGGGGCTATTATGTTATCTCGTGTAAAAAGAGTGGTGTTTGGGGCGTTTGACCCTAAAGGGGGTTGCGCGGGAACTTTGATGAATTTATTAGATTATGAAAAGTTCAATCATCAATCAGAAATTCGAGGGGGAGTTCTTGAAAAGGAATGTGCAGAAATGCTAAGTGCATTTTTTAAAGATTTGCGAAATCGAAAAAAACAAGCAAAGAAAAAATTACAATAAATTACATTTCGTAAAGGTTGCATTTTGTCCTAAAAAGAATTATACTTGTATAAGCATCAACATGGTGCTCAAACAAAGGTTTCAACTTTGCCGTGCTAAGCGGGGAGGTAGCGGTGCCCTGTACTCGCAATCCGCTCTAGCGAGGCCGAACTCCTTTCCTGAGGTTAGTTCTCCTTGAGGTCTGCCTTAAGTAAGTGGTGTTGACGTTTGGGTCCTATGCAATGGGAATCTGTGAACCCTGTCAGGTCCGGAAGGAAGCAGCAGTAAGCAGAATCTCTCATGTGCCATAGGGTCGCCTGAACCGAGCTAACTGCTTAAGTAACGCTTGGGGAGGCTAATCGAAGGAAGGTGCACGGCAGTTAAATACATATAAAAGTAACCTACTCTGATAGAGTAGGTTTTTTTATTTAGCGTATATTTTATTAGATAAAATAAGGTAAACGATGTTTTGGAAAAATAGTTATAGTACGTTATAATAATATCAAATTTATATAACAAAAAGGAGAAGATGCAGTGGCGTATCAGGCTTTATATCGTGTGTACCGCCCTCAAAGTTTTCAAGATGTTGTTGGTCAGCGACATATTATTAAGACTTTACAGAATGCACTCGTTCTTGAAAAATTTTCGCATGCATATCTATTTTCAGGATCGAGGGGCACAGGGAAAACGACTGCAGCAAAAATCTTAGCTAAAGCGGTTAACTGTGAACATGCACCCGTATCCGAACCTTGTAATGAGTGTGCTACGTGTAGAGGAATTACAGATGGTTCCATATCAGATGTTATTGAAATTGATGCTGCTTCAAATAACGGAGTAGATGAAATTCGAGATATTAGAGATAAAGTCAAATATGCACCAAGTGCCGTTCGTTACAAAGTTTATATTATAGATGAAGTTCATATGCTTTCAATAGGTGCGTTTAATGCGTTGTTAAAAACATTAGAAGAACCACCTCCTCACGTAATATTTATTTTGGCAACAACAGAACCGCATAAAATTCCACTGACTATCATTTCAAGATGTCAACGTTTTGATTTTAAACGAATCTCACCTGATGATATTGTTTATCGAATGAAAGAAGTTTTGATATCTGAGGATGTAAACGTAGCGGATGAAGCTTTATATGAGGTTGCTAAGGCATCGGAAGGTGGAATGAGAGATGCGTTAAGCTTGTTAGATCAGGCAATCTCATATAGTGAAAACGAAGTTACTTTGGATGATGTGTTATCTATTACAGGAGCTGTTTCGCATACATTTATGCTGCAAATTGTTCGTTCAATTGCAGAGAAAAATCTTGTATCAGCGTTACAGGCAGTTGAGCAACTCATTCAAAACGGTAAAGATCCAGTTCGTTTCTTAGAAGACTTAATTTTTTATTACAGAGATGTTTTACTTTATCAATCGTCGCCTGAAATGGAACATTTAATGGAAAAGGCCGTAGTGAGTGAAGAGTTTAAAAAACTAGCTGTACAACTACCAGCTGAAGATATTTATTCAATTATTCACCATCTTAATCAAACGCAACAAGAGATGAAGTGGACAAATCACCCACGAGTGTTACTAGAGGTAGCATTAGTGAAACTTGCTCAATCTGCTAGTAAGAAAAAAACAGCAGAGGGTGAAGAGGGGGAATTGCTTCAAAAAGTTAAAATGCTTGAAGCACAAGTTACTCATCTAAAAGAAAACGGTGTTCAAGTACAGCAAAGTCAGCAAGAAATAAGTGATCAAAAAGTAAAAAGGCAAGTGCGCAGTCAATATAAAGTTCCGATAGGAAAAGTGCATGAAGTTCTAAAACAAGCGTCTCGTCAGGAGCTAGAAGAAATTAAGCGTCTGTGGGGAGAGGTTTTAGAAACATTGCGTCAGCAAAATAAAGCATCACATGCTGCCTTGTTGTCTAATAGTGAACCTGTTGCTTCATCTACAAAGTCTTTTATCTTAAAATTTAAGTATGAAATCCATTGCAAAATGGCAGCTGAAAATAACAACAATGTACGTGATAATTTAGAAAATATCCTATATACTTTAAGTGGGAGCAAACGTGAAATGGTTGCAATCCCAGATAATGAATGGGATAAAGTAAGAGGAGATTTTCTTCAAGAGCAGCAAGGTAATGATGGTGCGCAAAAAGAAGAAGAAGATCCTTTAATATCCGAAGCTAAAAAGCTGTTCGGGGAAGAACTTATTGAAATACATGACTAAAACTAGGAGGAATTATAATTATGATGCGTGGCGGAATGGGTAACATGCAAAAAATGATGAAACAAATGCAAAAAATGCAGAAAGATATGCAAAAGGCACAAGAAGAACTAGCTGAAAAAACAATTGAAGGCACAGCTGGCGGTGGAATGGTTACAGTAATTGTAAATGGTCAAAAAGAAATTATTGATGTGAAAATTAAAGAAGAAGTAGTAGATCCAGAAGATATTGAAATGCTTCAAGATTTAGTGTTGGCAGCAACGAATGATGCGTTAAAGCAAATGGACGAGTTAACAAATAACACAATGGGACAATTCACTAAAGGTTTAAACATCCCAGGACTTTAATTAAGGTGGTTGCTACGTGCATTATCCAGAACCAATTTCAAAACTAATAGATAGTTTCATGAAACTCCCGGGTATTGGGCCCAAAACAGCTGTTAGGCTTGCCTTCTTTGTTTTAAATATGAAAGAGGACACAGTGCTTGATTTTGCCAAAGCACTTGTGAATGCAAAGCGTAACTTAACGTATTGTTCAACCTGTGGTCACATCACAGACCAAGACCCATGTTATATCTGTCAGGATCAAAGGAGAGATCGTACGGTTGTATGTGTCGTTCAAGATCCTAAAGATGTTATTGCTATGGAGAAGATGAAGGAATATACGGGACTTTATCATGTCCTTCATGGTGCGATTTCTCCAATGGAAGGTATTGGTCCAGAAGATATTAAAGTTCCTGAATTGTTGAAAAGGCTTCAAAACGATGAGATTCAAGAAGTGATTTTAGCAACAAATCCTAATATTGAAGGTGAAGCAACAGCAATGTACATTTCTAGGCTGTTAAAACCAACTGGTATAAGAATTACTAGAATTGCACATGGTTTACCAGTAGGTGGAGATTTAGAGTATGCTGATGAAGTAACTTTATCGAAAGCTTTAGAAGGTCGTAGAGACGTATAAGTAAGGAGCTATGCCATGTTTTTTAAACGAAAAGGTTGGTTAAGAAAAGAATATGATGAATCTTTTCTTAAAACGTTTAATGAATTAAAAGATAAATGGAATAAAAAAGAGGTTATTGTTGAAAGAAGTGTAGATCCTTCAGATGCAGTTTTAGTAGATATGAAGTTAGCGAAAGCTAAATATCTCTTTTTGTTAAAAGAAGCAAAACATAGAAATATATCCATTCGAAAGATGTCTTAATTTAAGGCATCTTTTTTCTTTAATAAAAATGGATTGTTTTAAAAAGTAGGACATACATATAAGTAATATTATTTTATTTATAAAGAAGGGGATAAAAATGTTAACTCAACCTCTTATTGTTGTTCCAGCTTTAGTAAGCTTAATCGTACTTTTACTTGTAAAAGGTGGTGTGGAAAAGATGTTGCGTATAATGGGGAATTTAACTATTAAGTTAATAATAGGAGTTCTGTTACTATTTTTTATTAATATCTTTGGTGCGCAGTTTGATATTCATATCCCGATAAATGCACCAACAGCAATAGTATCTGGTGTACTAGGAGTTCCTGGGATTATAGGGTTGTTTATAATTAATCAGTTCGTATTATAAGAAATAACAATCTCCAAATGAAAGAATTGTTAAATAAAACAATTCTTTCATTTTTTTATTAAAAAAGTATTGCTTTATTAAATATGACATGTTATATTAATATACGTCGCCAAGAGGTAATGAACTTCATTAAAAAAGTGTTGACAAGCACTTCTCCTGGTGGTAAGATAAGAAGGTCGCTTTGATGCGACGAGAGTTCTTTGAAAACTGAACAAAGCGACAAACGTCAACGTTAATTTTTTAAACTTTTATGAGCAAGTCAAACATTTCTTCGGAGAGTTTGATCCTGGCT
>CP099863.1:32500-95000 GCA_024134725.1 Bacillus sp. 1780r2a1
GCCTTTTGTAGAATGAACCGGCGAGTTACGATCCCATGCAAGGTTAAGTTGAAGAGACGGAGCCGTAGCGAAAGCGAGTCTGAATAGGGCGTTTAGTATGTGGTTGTAGACCCGAAACCAGGTGATCTACCCATGTCCAGGGTGAAGTTCAGGTAACACTGAATGGAGGCCCGAACCCACGCACGTTGAAAAGTGCGGGGATGAGGTGTGGGTAGCGGAGAAATTCCAATCGAACCTGGAGATAGCTGGTTCTCTCCGAAATAGCTTTAGGGCTAGCCTCACGTAGTGAGAGTCTTGGAGGTAGAGCACTGATTGGACTAGGGGCCCCCAACGGGTTACCGAATTCAGTCAAACTCCGAATGCCAAAGACTTATCCGTGGGAGTCAGACTGCGAGTGATAAGATCCGTAGTCAAAAGGGAAACAGCCCAGACCACCAGCTAAGGTCCCCAAGTATACGTTAAGTGGAAAAGGATGTGGAGTTGCTTAGACAACCAGGATGTTGGCTTAGAAGCAGCCACCATTTAAAGAGTGCGTAATAGCTCACTGGTCGAGTGACTCTGCGCCGAAAATGTACCGGGGCTAAACGTATCACCGAAGCTGTGGATTGACATCTTTGATGTCAGTGGTAGGAGAGCGTTCTAAGTGCTGCGAAGCTAGACCGTAAGGACTGGTGGAGCGCTTAGAAGTGAGAATGCCGGTATGAGTAGCGAAAGACAAGTGAGAATCTTGTCCACCGAATGCCTAAGGTTTCCTGAGGAAGGCTCGTCCGCTCAGGGTTAGTCGGGACCTAAGCCGAGGCTGAAAAGCGTAGGCGATGGCCAACAGGTTGATATTCCTGTACCACCTCCCCGCCGTTTGAGTAATGGGGGGACGCAGGAGGATAGGGTAAGCGCGCTGCTGGATATGCGCGTTCAAGCAGTTAGGCTGATGAGTAGGCAAATCCGCTCATCATAAGGCTGAGCTGTGATGACGAGGGAAATATAGTACCGAAGTTCCTGATTCCACACTGCCAAGAAAAGCCTCTAGCGAGGCGGGAGGTGCCCGTACCGCAAACCGACACAGGTAGGCGAGGAGAGAATCCTAAGGTGATCGAGAGAACTCTCGTTAAGGAACTCGGCAAAATGACCCCGTAACTTCGGGAGAAGGGGTGCTCTGGTAGGGTGTATAGCCCGAGAGAGCCGCAGTGAATAGGCCCAGGCGACTGTTTAGCAAAAACACAGGTCTCTGCGAAGCCGCAAGGCGAAGTATAGGGGCTGACGCCTGCCCGGTGCTGGAAGGTTAAGAGGAGGGGTTATCCTTTGGGAGAAGCTCTGAATCGAAGCCCCAGTAAACGGCGGCCGTAACTATAACGGTCCTAAGGTAGCGAAATTCCTTGTCGGGTAAGTTCCGACCCGCACGAAAGGCGTAACGATCTGGGCACTGTCTCAACGAGAGACTCGGTGAAATTATAGTACCTGTGAAGATGCAGGTTACCCGCGACAGGACGGAAAGACCCCGTGGAGCTTTACTGTAGCCTGATATTGAATTTTGGTACAGCTTGTACAGGATAGGTAGGAGCCTGAGAAGCCGGAGCGCTAGCTTCGGTGGAGGCGTCGGTGGGATACTACCCTGGTTGTATTGAAATTCTAACCCGCAGCCCTGATCGGGCTGGGAGACAGTGTCAGGTGGGCAGTTTGACTGGGGCGGTCGCCTCCTAAAGAGTAACGGAGGCGCCCAAAGGTTCCCTCAGAATGGTTGGAAATCATTCGTAGAGTGTAAAGGCACAAGGGAGCTTGACTGCGAGACCTACAAGTCGAGCAGGGACGAAAGTCGGGCTTAGTGATCCGGTGGTTCCGCATGGAAGGGCCATCGCTCAACGGATAAAAGCTACCCCGGGGATAACAGGCTTATCTCCCCCAAGAGTCCACATCGACGGGGAGGTTTGGCACCTCGATGTCGGCTCATCGCATCCTGGGGCTGTAGTCGGTCCCAAGGGTTGGGCTGTTCGCCCATTAAAGCGGTACGCGAGCTGGGTTCAGAACGTCGTGAGACAGTTCGGTCCCTATCCGTCGTGGGCGTAGGAAATTTGAGAGGAGCTGTCCTTAGTACGAGAGGACCGGGATGGACACACCGCTGGTGTACCAGTTGTCTTGCCAAAGGCATCGCTGGGTAGCTATGTGTGGACGGGATAAGTGCTGAAAGCATCTAAGCATGAAGCCCCCCTCAAGATGAGATTTCCCATAGCGCAAGCTAGTAAGATCCCTGAAAGATGATCAGGTTGATAGGTCAGAGGTGGAAGCACGGTGACGTGTGTAGCTGACTGATACTAATCGATCGAGGACTTAACCAAATGATAGTACACGAAGTACTCAGCAAATTGTTATCTAGTTTTGAAAGAACAAGATAAAAAAAGTCTTGCTTTTTTTCAAAAGTATTATATAATATAATATGTCTGGTGGCGATAGCAGAGAGGTCACACCCGTTCCCATGCCGAACACGGAAGTTAAGTTCTCTAGCGCCGATGGTAGTTGGGACTTTGTCCCTGTGAGAGTAGGACGTTGCCAGGCTGTTATATAATGGAGGATTAGCTCAGCTGGGAGAGCACCTGCCTTACAAGCAGGGGGTCGGCGGTTCGATCCCGTCATCCTCCACCATGAATATGTTGCCGGTGTAGCTCAACTGGTAGAGCAACTGACTTGTAATCAGTAGGTTGGGGGTTCAAGTCCTCTTGCCGGCACCATTTTCGAGCCATTAGCTCAGTTGGTAGAGCATCTGACTTTTAATCAGAGGGTCGAAGGTTCGAGTCCTTCATGGCTCACCATTTTAAATACACACATGCGGGTGTGGCGGAATTGGCAGACGCGCTAGACTTAGGATCTAGTGTCTTTACGACGTGGGGGTTCAAGTCCCTTCACCCGCACCATTTAATTTCATAATGCGCGGAAGTAGTTCAGTGGTAGAACACCACCTTGCCAAGGTGGGGGTCGCGAGTTCGAACCTCGTCTTCCGCTCCACAAATAAGTCCTGCCGGGGTGGTGGAATTGGCAGACACACAGGACTTAAAATCCTGCGGTAGGTGACTACCGTGCCGGTTCAAGTCCGGCCCTCGGCACCATTTTAATAAGCGCCCGTAGCTCAATTGGATAGAGCGTTTGACTACGGATCAAAAGGTTAGGGGTTCGACTCCTCTCGGGCGCGCCATAAACGGGAAGTAGCTCAGCTTGGTAGAGCACTTGGTTTGGGACCAAGGGGTCGCAGGTTCGAATCCTGTCTTCCCGACCATTTATGGGGCCTTAGCTCAGCTGGGAGAGCGCCTGCCTTGCACGCAGGAGGTCAGCGGTTCGATCCCGCTAGGCTCCACCAATTGAACTTTGAAAACTGAACAAAGCGACAAACGTCAACGTTAATTTTTTTAAACTTTTATGAGCAAGTCAAACATTTCTTCGGAGAGTTTGATCCTGGCTCAGGATGAACGCTGGCGGCGTGCCTAATACATGCAAGTCGAGCGAACTGATTAGAAGCTTGCTTCTATGACGTTAGCGGCGGACGGGTGAGTAACACGTGGGCAACCTGCCTGTAAGACTGGGATAACTCCGGGAAACCGGAGCTAATACCGGATAACATTTTTTCTTGCATAAGAGAAAATTGAAAGATGGTTTCGGCTATCACTTACAGATGGGCCCGCGGTGCATTAGCTAGTTGGTGAGGTAACGGCTCACCAAGGCAACGATGCATAGCCGACCTGAGAGGGTGATCGGCCACACTGGGACTGAGACACGGCCCAGACTCCTACGGGAGGCAGCAGTAGGGAATCTTCCGCAATGGACGAAAGTCTGACGGAGCAACGCCGCGTGAGTGATGAAGGCTTTCGGGTCGTAAAACTCTGTTGTTAGGGAAGAACAAGTACAAGAGTAACTGCTTGTACCTTGACGGTACCTAACCAGAAAGCCACGGCTAACTACGTGCCAGCAGCCGCGGTAATACGTAGGTGGCAAGCGTTATCCGGAATTATTGGGCGTAAAGCGCGCGCAGGCGGTTTCTTAAGTCTGATGTGAAAGCCCACGGCTCAACCGTGGAGGGTCATTGGAAACTGGGGAACTTGAGTGCAGAAGAGAAAAGCGGAATTCCACGTGTAGCGGTGAAATGCGTAGAGATGTGGAGGAACACCAGTGGCGAAGGCGGCTTTTTGGTCTGTAACTGACGCTGAGGCGCGAAAGCGTGGGGAGCAAACAGGATTAGATACCCTGGTAGTCCACGCCGTAAACGATGAGTGCTAAGTGTTAGAGGGTTTCCGCCCTTTAGTGCTGCAGCTAACGCATTAAGCACTCCGCCTGGGGAGTACGGTCGCAAGACTGAAACTCAAAGGAATTGACGGGGGCCCGCACAAGCGGTGGAGCATGTGGTTTAATTCGAAGCAACGCGAAGAACCTTACCAGGTCTTGACATCCTCTGACAACTCTAGAGATAGAGCGTTCCCCTTCGGGGGACAGAGTGACAGGTGGTGCATGGTTGTCGTCAGCTCGTGTCGTGAGATGTTGGGTTAAGTCCCGCAACGAGCGCAACCCTTGATCTTAGTTGCCAGCATTAAGTTGGGCACTCTAAGGTGACTGCCGGTGACAAACCGGAGGAAGGTGGGGATGACGTCAAATCATCATGCCCCTTATGACCTGGGCTACACACGTGCTACAATGGATGGTACAAAGGGCTGCAAGACCGCGAGGTCAAGCCAATCCCATAAAACCATTCTCAGTTCGGATTGTAGGCTGCAACTCGCCTACATGAAGCTGGAATCGCTAGTAATCGCGGATCAGCATGCCGCGGTGAATACGTTCCCGGGCCTTGTACACACCGCCCGTCACACCACGAGAGTTTGTAACACCCGAAGTCGGTGGGGTAACCTTTATGGAGCCAGCCGCCTAAGGTGGGACAGATGATTGGGGTGAAGTCGTAACAAGGTAGCCGTATCGGAAGGTGCGGCTGGATCACCTCCTTTCTAAGGATTTTTACAAGACGTACGTTTTGAAGCTTTGTTCAGTTTTGAGAGTTCAATCTCTCATTAATAGAAAGTACATCACTTTCTTCTTATCTAATAAGAAGAATTTTGAGTGCGATTGTTCTTTGAAAACTAGATAACAGTAATAGCTGAGGAAAAGTGAAACTTTTCTTTAATCAAACCAATAAATAACGCAACGCAAGTTGCACCATTTATTCGCTAATGGTTAAGTTAGAAAGGGCGCACGGTGAATGCCTTGGCACTAGGAGCCGATGAAGGACGGGACTAACACCGATATGCTTCGGGGAGCTGTAAGTAAGCTTTGATCCGGAGATTTCCGAATGGGGAAACCCACTGTTCGTAATGGAGCAGTATCTTTATCTGAATACATAGGATATTGAAGGCAGACCCGGGGAACTGAAACATCTAAGTACCCGGAGGAAGAGAAAGCAAATGCGATTTCCTGAGTAGCGGCGAGCGAAACGGAATTAGCCCAAACCAAGAGGCTTGCCTCTTGGGGTTGTAGGACACTCTATACGGAGTTACAAAGGAACGAGGTAAATGAAGAGGTCTGGAAAGGCCCGTCAAAGAAGGTAACAACCCTGTAGTTGAAACTTCGTTCCCTCTTGAGTGGATCCTGAGTACGGCGGAACACGTGAAATTCCGTCGGAAGCTGGGAGGACCATCTCCCAAGGCTAAATACTCCCTAGTGACCGATAGTGAACCAGTACCGTGAGGGAAAGGTGAAAAGCACCCCGGAAGGGGAGTGAAAGAGATCCTGAAACCGTGTGCCTACAAGTAGTCAGAGCCCGTTAATGGGTGATGGCGTGCCTTTTGTAGAATGAACCGGCGAGTTACGATCCCATGCAAGGTTAAGTTGAAGAGACGGAGCCGTAGCGAAAGCGAGTCTGAATAGGGCGTTTAGTATGTGGTTGTAGACCCGAAACCAGGTGATCTACCCATGTCCAGGGTGAAGTTCAGGTAACACTGAATGGAGGCCCGAACCCACGCACGTTGAAAAGTGCGGGGATGAGGTGTGGGTAGCGGAGAAATTCCAATCGAACCTGGAGATAGCTGGTTCTCTCCGAAATAGCTTTAGGGCTAGCCTCACGTAGTGAGAGTCTTGGAGGTAGAGCACTGATTGGACTAGGGGCCCCCAACGGGTTACCGAATTCAGTCAAACTCCGAATGCCAAAGACTTATCCGTGGGAGTCAGACTGCGAGTGATAAGATCCGTAGTCAAAAGGGAAACAGCCCAGACCACCAGCTAAGGTCCCCAAGTATACGTTAAGTGGAAAAGGATGTGGAGTTGCTTAGACAACCAGGATGTTGGCTTAGAAGCAGCCACCATTTAAAGAGTGCGTAATAGCTCACTGGTCGAGTGACTCTGCGCCGAAAATGTACCGGGGCTAAACGTATCACCGAAGCTGTGGATTGACATCTTTGATGTCAGTGGTAGGAGAGCGTTCTAAGTGCTGCGAAGCTAGACCGTAAGGACTGGTGGAGCGCTTAGAAGTGAGAATGCCGGTATGAGTAGCGAAAGACAAGTGAGAATCTTGTCCACCGAATGCCTAAGGTTTCCTGAGGAAGGCTCGTCCGCTCAGGGTTAGTCGGGACCTAAGCCGAGGCTGAAAAGCGTAGGCGATGGCCAACAGGTTGATATTCCTGTACCACCTCCCCGCCGTTTGAGTAATGGGGGGACGCAGGAGGATAGGGTAAGCGCGCTGCTGGATATGCGCGTTCAAGCAGTTAGGCTGATGAGTAGGCAAATCCGCTCATCATAAGGCTGAGCTGTGATGACGAGGGAAATATAGTACCGAAGTTCCTGATTCCACACTGCCAAGAAAAGCCTCTAGCGAGGCGGGAGGTGCCCGTACCGCAAACCGACACAGGTAGGCGAGGAGAGAATCCTAAGGTGATCGAGAGAACTCTCGTTAAGGAACTCGGCAAAATGACCCCGTAACTTCGGGAGAAGGGGTGCTCTGGTAGGGTGTATAGCCCGAGAGAGCCGCAGTGAATAGGCCCAGGCGACTGTTTAGCAAAAACACAGGTCTCTGCGAAGCCGCAAGGCGAAGTATAGGGGCTGACGCCTGCCCGGTGCTGGAAGGTTAAGAGGAGGGGTTATCCTTTGGGAGAAGCTCTGAATCGAAGCCCCAGTAAACGGCGGCCGTAACTATAACGGTCCTAAGGTAGCGAAATTCCTTGTCGGGTAAGTTCCGACCCGCACGAAAGGCGTAACGATCTGGGCACTGTCTCAACGAGAGACTCGGTGAAATTATAGTACCTGTGAAGATGCAGGTTACCCGCGACAGGACGGAAAGACCCCGTGGAGCTTTACTGTAGCCTGATATTGAATTTTGGTACAGCTTGTACAGGATAGGTAGGAGCCTGAGAAGCCGGAGCGCTAGCTTCGGTGGAGGCGTCGGTGGGATACTACCCTGGTTGTATTGAAATTCTAACCCGCAGCCCTGATCGGGCTGGGAGACAGTGTCAGGTGGGCAGTTTGACTGGGGCGGTCGCCTCCTAAAGAGTAACGGAGGCGCCCAAAGGTTCCCTCAGAATGGTTGGAAATCATTCGTAGAGTGTAAAGGCACAAGGGAGCTTGACTGCGAGACCTACAAGTCGAGCAGGGACGAAAGTCGGGCTTAGTGATCCGGTGGTTCCGCATGGAAGGGCCATCGCTCAACGGATAAAAGCTACCCCGGGGATAACAGGCTTATCTCCCCCAAGAGTCCACATCGACGGGGAGGTTTGGCACCTCGATGTCGGCTCATCGCATCCTGGGGCTGTAGTCGGTCCCAAGGGTTGGGCTGTTCGCCCATTAAAGCGGTACGCGAGCTGGGTTCAGAACGTCGTGAGACAGTTCGGTCCCTATCCGTCGTGGGCGTAGGAAATTTGAGAGGAGCTGTCCTTAGTACGAGAGGACCGGGATGGACACACCGCTGGTGTACCAGTTGTCTTGCCAAAGGCATCGCTGGGTAGCTATGTGTGGACGGGATAAGTGCTGAAAGCATCTAAGCATGAAGCCCCCCTCAAGATGAGATTTCCCATAGCGCAAGCTAGTAAGATCCCTGAAAGATGATCAGGTTGATAGGTCAGAGGTGGAAGCACGGCGACGTGTGTAGCTGACTGATACTAATCGATCGAGGACTTAACCAAATTAGAAAAGCGAAGGCGACTGTTCAATTGTGAAAGGCGTTGGAGCTTCTGATAGGGAAACCGCTCTTTGGTTTCAATAACAGAAGTGAAACGACCGAACAATTAGGAGCCGTAGCTAGACAGTAAACTTAGTACTCAGCAAATATGTTATCTAGTTTTGAGAGAATAATCTCAATTCATGTCTGGTGGCGATAGCAGAGAGGTCACACCCGTTCCCATGCCGAACACGGAAGTTAAGTTCTCTAGCGCCGATGGTAGTTGGGACTTTGTCCCTGTGAGAGTAGGACGTTGCCAGGCACATTTAAAAGACTAGCTAAAATTAGCTAGTCTTTTTATTTTAGTTTAACAAGGTATAAGCTATCTGCGTATAATGTATTGTAGACTTAAATGTAGCATAGGTATAGGAAATAAATAAATGGTCCACAATGACATAGTGGAGGTGTAGAATAATGAACGGAAAAAATCATGATACGGTTTGCTTAGTTTGTAATGAAAAAACGGTTAAGGGTATTACAATTTTTTCTTCATTGATATGTCAACACTGTGAAAAAGATATTACAGAAGTAAATTTATCAAACCAACAATATGATGATATTTTAAATCAATTAAAGAAAATAGAAATTTATAAATAAAGCTGAAGTCCTTTTTAAGGGCTTTTTTGCATGATGAAAAAACTCTTATGAATTTGTTATAATAAACACAGTCTTTATTTATAAATGTGTAAGAAATAAAAGGAGATTATAAGTTTGGAATATCTACGAAGCAAACTGCCTTTATATAATTGTGTTCTAAATCATATTGCTAAAAAGCCATTATCTTATCATGTACCGGGACATAAGAGTGGATATGTCTTTCCTGAAGACATTGAAAAAGATTTTCTACAGTTCTTAAAATATGATTTAACAGAAATAACAGGATTAGATGATTTACATGAAGCAGAAGAAGCTATTCAAGATTCTCAGATATTAGCTGCCAATCTATATGGCGTAGATCAAACATATTTTTTAGTGAATGGCTCTACTGTAGGTAATTTATCTGCTATATTATCTCTTTGTGAAGAAGGAGATAGTATTATTGTTCAAAGAGATTCACATAAATCAATTTTTAATGCAATTAACTTAGCAAAAGCTAATGCTATCTTTGTTTCTCCTGACGTTGATTTGACTTCGCAATTAACGATAGGTATAAATGTTGAAGATATCAAACAAGCCCTTAAAACCGCACCTAGTTCGGTAAAAGCAATTGTTTTAACAAACCCCACTTATTACGGTGTTTCAACTGACTTAGCTCCGATTGTTTCATTGGCACACAAACATTCTATTCCGGTTGTTGTCGATGAAGCTCACGGTGCTCATTTTATTTTAGGAGCTCCTTTTCCAAAGTCAGCTACAGAGTTTGGTGCAGATATTGTCATCCAATCCGCTCATAAGACACTACCAGCAATGACGATGGGCTCATATTTACATGTAAAGGGAAACCTTATTAATAAACCTAGATTATCTTATCTTTTAGGAGCTTTACAATCCAGTAGTCCTTCTTATCCTATTATGGTTTCTTTAGATATTGCACGCTATTATGTACAGTGCTTAAAAAATGAAGGTACGGAAAAAATTAAAGCTAATTTAAAAGGATTTTATGAGGAAGTCAATCTGCTTGATACTCTTTCTATTGTAAAGTTAAAGCAGGAGAATCTTAAAGTGGATTTATTAAAACTTACCTTATCATCTACACAATTAACTGGTTATGAGCTTCAGGAAGCTTTAGAAGCGGAAGGAGTATATACAGAGCTGGCAGATCCTTTGTATGTCTTATTAGTGCTACCTTTATCATCATCATTTGATTTTAGTGATACGTTATTTCGAATAAAAAAAGCAGTTGGATTAAAGGCACAAAGTGGGTTTGAAAAGGATAAGATTGATACTCTTTACTACCCTGAAAAAATTACACAAAAAATATATAATCATACAAATGAAACAGAGATAATTTCACTAGAAAATGCTTTAGGAAAGATATGTGCCGAAACCATTATACCTTACCCACCAGGTATTCCACTGTTGTTAGAAGGTGAAAAAATCTCAATGCATCATTTAAAGTATTTAAAGCAAATCTTATTTTTTAAAGGTAAAATACAAGGAAGTAAAAATATAAGACATGGATTCATTCGTGTGTTTACATAAAAGGGGAATTGAGATGCAAACAGGAATTTTTATTACATTTGAAGGGCCTGAAGGTGCTGGAAAAACAACGGTTATTCAAATGGTTGAAAGTATGTTAAAAGAAAAAGGAGTAGAGGTTGTTCTGACAAGAGAACCGGGTGGCATTTCAATTGCAGAGCAAATTCGTGAAGTTATTTTAAGTCCTAGAAATAAAGAAATGGACGGTAGAACAGAAGCCCTTTTATATGCGGCAGCTAGAAGACAACATTTAGTTGAAAAAGTTATCCCCATGTTAGAACAGGGTAAAGTAGTAATATGTGATCGATTTATTGATAGTTCTCTCGCATATCAAGGGTACGCAAGAGGATTAGGGATTGAAGAAGTATTGACAATTAATCAATTTGCTATTGATGATCTTATACCAGATTTAACTTTTTATTTAGACATAAGGCCTGAAATAGGATTGCAGCGAATAGAAAAAGGCCGTAGTCATGAAATTAATCGTTTAGACTTAGAGAAAATCGACTTCCATTATAAAGTAAGAGAAGGATATAAACTTTTATTAAATCAATTTCCAAATCGTATTAAGGAAATTAATGCTGAACAAAGCGTTGATGATGTATACAATGATATATGTGATGTGTTAAGAAGATTTTTGAAAGCTAATAATTCTTGATATAATAAAGTAAATAAGTTCATAATGAGGTGCATATTCATGAAATTAGTAATTGCAGTTATACAAGACTCGGATAGTACAAAGTTGTTAAATGCATTAGTTGAAAAAGGTTTTCGCTCAACGAAATTATCTAGTTCCGGTGGGTTTTTAAAATCTGGAAATACAACTATCATGATTGGAACAGAAGATGAAAAAGTTCAAACTGTTTTAGATATTATTAAAGGTGAATGTGAAAATCGTAATCAATTTATTTCCCCAGTCTCTCCAATGGGTGGTAATGCAGATTCATATATTCCTTATCCAGTTGAAGTAGAGGTTGGAGGCGCAACGGTATTTGTATTGCCAATTGACCAATTTCATCAATTTTAAAAAACAGTCTTACAATTGAAGTAGAAAGTGTGATGAAATGAACAAAAAGTGGGGAGAGCTAGAAGGTGTCCAGCCAACTGCTCTTAGGATGTTAAAAAATAGTATTGTAAAAGATAGAGTAGCTCATGCTTACCTACTTGAAGGAAGTAAAGGAACTGGTAAAAAGGAGATTAGCTTTTTATTTGCAAAACGATTGTTTTGCTTAAACCCTCATGAACATGAACCATGCTATGAATGTATCAACTGTAAAAGAATTGATTCCGGCAATCATCCGGATGTACATTTTGTTGAACCAGATGGGTTATCTATTAAAAAAGAGCAAGTACAATATTTGCAAGCTGAATTCACAAAAACTGGTGTTGAATCCAATAAAAAGTTATATATTATTAATCATGTTGATAAGATGACAGTAAGTGCGTCTAATAGCTTATTAAAGTTTTTAGAAGAGCCAACGGATGGTACATATGCAATCTTATTAACGGAAACTATTCAGAAGCTGTTGGATACCATTATATCTAGATGTCAGGTTATTTCTCTGCGTTCTTTAACAGAAAAACAATTAGCTGAACAACTAATGAACCATAATCTTTCCAAAGCAGACGCAACGCTAATGCCATACTTAACGAATAGTATTACAGAAGCAATTGAATTAAGTGAAGATGAATGGTTTGGACTTGCAAGAAAGTTAGTGATACAATTATATGAAGTGTTAACAACTAGACCTCAACAAGCGCTTCTCTTTATTCATGAAAAATGGGTACCTCATTTTAAAGAAAAAGAACAAGCTCATATTGGGTTAAATTTACTAATGCTTCTGTATCGCGATGTTTTAACGTTGCAAGTAGAAGAAGAGCCAATGCTTATTTATTTTTATAAAGAAGACCAATTAAAATCTCATGCACTTCAAGCTACTCAACAAAGAATTATTGCAAAGATTGAAGTAATTTTAAGAGCTAAAAATAAATTAAATTCAAATATGAATATACAGTTATTAATGGAACAGCTGGTGTTGGATTTGCAGGAGGGATAAAAGCTTGTATGATGTAGTAGGTGTTCGCTTTAAAAAAGCGGGTAAAATATATTATTTTGATCCTGGTGATTTAACAATACCGGATGGGGAGTTTGTTATTGTTGAGACAATCCGTGGTGTTGAATTCGGTAGGGTTGTTATTAATAAAAAGCAAGTCAGTGAACATGATGTTGTTCTACCACTTAAAAAAGTCATTCGTATTGCAGAGCCTAAAGACAAGCTCATTGTTGAAGAAAACAAACAAGCTGCTAGCGAAGCATATGATGTATGCGTTCAAAAAATTCAGGCACATAATCTAGATATGAAGCTAGTAGATGTAGAATATACATTTGACCGTAATAAGGTAATCTTTTATTTTACAGCAGATGGACGTATCGACTTCAGAGAATTAGTAAAGGATTTAGCAGCCATCTTCCGTACACGTATTGAATTACGTCAGATTGGTGTTAGAGATGAAGCAAAACTCTTGGGTGGTATTGGCCCGTGTGGAAGAATGCTTTGTTGTTCAACTTTCTTAGGAGATTTTGAGCCAGTTTCAATTAAAATGGCAAAAGACCAAAACTTATCGTTAAATCCTACAAAAATTTCAGGGTTGTGTGGTCGTCTTATGTGCTGTCTTAAATACGAAAATGATGAATACGAAACAGCAAAAGAGCAGCTTCCGGATATTGGATCTACCATTAAAACTCCTGAAGGTTCGGGTCGTGTAATAGGTCTAAATATTTTAGAGCGTATTATACAGGTAGAATTATCAAATCGTGAGCAAATCTTAGAGTATACATTAGATGAAATTCTTAATGAAGGTGCTGTTTCGTTTCAAGCCACAGATTAACGAGGTGGGTAAAGGTGGATAAAAAAGAGATTTTTGATTCGGTTACAAATATGGAGGAACAAATTGGTCACTTATACAAACAATTAGGAGACTTAAAAGAGTATTTAGCTGAACTAATTGAAGAAAATCATCACTTACAGATTGAAAATGACCATTTGCGCCGCCGCCTTGACCAAACCAATTTGGAAACAAAGCCAAAAAGTCATAATCAAAAGGTAAGTAGTCAAACAAAAGTACAAAAGCAAATAGATATCGGTGAAGGTTACGATAATCTAGCTAGATTGTATCAAGAAGGCTTCCACATTTGTAACATTCATTATGGTAGCGTTCGTCAAGATGGGGATTGTTTGTTTTGCTTATCATTTTTAAATAAAAAATAACAAGGCCTCTCCACAAGGAGAGGCTGCTTTTATATAAGGAGAAATGGAACATGGTTCAATTATATGAAGATGAACGACTTGATTATCTGTTAGCGGATGAAAGTATGCGTATTATTCAAAGTCATTCTGTCTTTTCATTTTCATTAGATGCTGTTTTGCTATCAAACTTTGCTTATGTACCGATAAAGAAAGGTAATATTATTGATTTATGTACAGGGAACGGCGTTATACCTTTATTTTTATCAAAACGAACGAATGCTAAGATTACAGGTGTAGAAATTCAAGAGCGTTTATCTAGCATGGCTACTAGAAGTGTTGATTACAATAATTTAAGTAATCAAATTAACGTTGTTCTAGGCGATTTGAAAGACATGCCACAGAAATTAGGACATGGAAAATATGATGTAGTAACATGTAATCCACCCTATTTTCCTACGCCTAAAGTTGATGAACAAAATAAGAATGAGCACTATGCAATTGCTAGACATGAAATTCATTGTAATCTAGAAGATGTGATTCGTGTAAGTAGTCAATTAGTAAAGCAAGGAGGAAAGGTTTCACTTGTACATCGACCTGGTCGACTTGTTGATATTATTACGTTAATGAGGGCATACCGCTTAGAGCCAAAACGCTTACAGTTTATCTACCCAAAGAAAAACAAAGAGGCAAATACCATTTTAATTGAAGGGATTAAAGATGGTAATGCAGACTTGAAAATCCTTCCACCACTCGTTGTTTATAAGGAAGATAATGAATATACAAACGAGCTAAAGGAAATTTTGTATGGAACAAACTAAGCATTACTTTTACGTATTAGAATGTAAAGACCAAAGTTATTATGCAGGATACACAAATAATTTGAATAAGCGTTTAGCTGTTCATAACAGTGGCAAAGGCGCTAAATATACTAAAAGTCGTTTACCAGTTGTCCTTTTATGGCATGAAGAGTACAAGACAAAAACTGAAGCCATGAGAAAAGAATACTGGTTTAAACAGTTAAGTCGTAAGCAGAAAGAGCAATATATCCTAAAGGAGCAGAAGAAAAGTCATGAACTCACAAAAAAGCTATGAAGGAATTGAAGACAAAGGGGTATTATATCTAATTCCAACACCTATTGGTAATCTAGAAGATATGACATTTCGCGCAATTCGATTATTAAAGGAAGTAGATTATATTGCTGCAGAAGATACAAGACATACAAAAAAGCTGTGTAATCATTTTGAGATTGGGACACCAATTGTTAGCTATCATGACCATAATAAAGAGACGAAAACAGAAAAGCTGATTCAAGATTTAGAAAAAGGTCTTAAAATTGGTCTTGTGAGCGATGCTGGTATGCCATGTGTCTCTGATCCAGGATATGAATTAGTAAGAGAAGCGGCAAACAAAGGTTGTACTGTTATTCCTTTACCGGGTGCTAATGCTGCATTGACAGCTCTGATTGCTTCGGGACTACCTACTTATCAATTCTATTTTTACGGTTTTTTAAATCGAAATAAAAAACATAAAAAGGAAGAACTTCAGCTTTTATCTATGAAAAAAGAAACGATGATTTTTTATGAAGCACCTCACCGTTTAAAAGAGACGTTGAAGTTGATGTTTGAAGCATTTGGAAACCGAGAAATTGTATTATGTAGAGAGTTAACAAAGCGTTATGAAGAGTTTTTGAGAGGGAATATCGAAGAAGCAATAACTTGGGCTAACGAAACAGAGCTGAGAGGAGAGTTTTGTTTCATTGTTTCAGGAACAACTGAAGAAATTGTAGAAGAAACAGAGGCTTGGTGGACAGAGTTAACGATTATTGAACATGTGGACTATTATGTAAATGATCAGCAATTCAGTAATAAGGATGCTATCAAACAAGTAGCAAAAGATCGTAATCAATCAAAAAGAGAGATATATAGTGAATATCATATAAATTAAAAAAGCTGTCTAACGACAGCTTTTTTTTAGTTTGAAGATTGTAGATTATTTTCAAGCTCTTTCATAATTTGTTCTGCACCTTCACGGCTTAAAATTAGCTTACCACCAGCTAATTGAATATTTTCATCTGAAACTTCACCAGTTACTTGGCAAGTCATGTTTGGTTTATATTTCTTTAAAATGATACGCTCTTCATCAACATAAATTTCTAACGCATCTTTTTCAGCAATCCCTAATGTACGGCGTAATTCAATTGGAATTACTACACGTCCTAACTCATCAACTTTACGAACAATACCTGTAGATTTCATCTTGTTTTCCCCTCTCAACTCTTAGTTTTCTATGTCATTACTTTCGTCATTATTCGACAAATTCAACGTACTTTTATAATACCAACGTTTCCAAAAGTAGTCAATCATTTTGTATGTAAAAAAATGTAGATGGAAATAAAAAAATATAAAAACACTTATATAAAAGGGTTTATGAAAGATATAAGTAATATTTTTAGGTAGTATATTGAAAAAAATAACATAATATATTTGATGTAAAGATGATTGAATTCAAGCATTTTTAATCGAAAATTCATTCTTTCGACAAAAAAAGACAAAAAGCTACTTTCATTCAAGTTGATTCAAAAATTAATAGGGTATTTTATCTATGAAAGAGGCAAAAATGGTAGGAGTAAATAGCTTTTATTTAAATTTCTAATGTCTTTAGCTAGATGGTTTTCAAAACGTCCTAGAAAATAGTATTATAGAAGATAGAATAAATAGTTGATTTCATTTTTTCTTGAAATACATCACTCTGTATTTTGGAAGTGCTTAAACGGATTTTGGAGGTTATATAAATGGGAAATAACACGTTTTACATTACCACACCAATTTATTATCCAAGTGGTAAATTACATATAGGACATGCGTATACAACAGTTGCAGGAGATGCAATGGCTCGTTATAAACGGTTAAGAGGATTTGATGTTCGTTATTTAACGGGTACAGATGAGCATGGACAAAAAATTCAGCGCAAAGCAGAAGAAGATAATGTGACTCCTCAGCAGTATGTAGATAATATTGTAGCAGGGATTAAAGAGTTGTGGGAGAAAATGGATATATCCTATGATGATTTTATTCGTACAACAGAATCTAGACATAAAGAGGTTGTTGATAAAATCTTCAATCGTTTACTAGAACAAGGTGATATTTACCTAGATGAATATGAGGGCTGGTATTCAGTTCCTGACGAAACTTACTATACAGAACTTCAGTTAGTAGATCCGATTATTGAAGATGGAAAAGTAGTGGGCGGAAAAAGTCCAGACAGCGGTCATCCGGTAGAATTAGTAAGAGAAGAATCTTATTTCTTTAAAATGGGTAAATATGCAGATTGCTTATTAGCTTTTTATGAAGAAAATCCGACCTTTATTCAGCCGGAATCTCGTAAAAATGAGATGATTAATAACTTTATTAAGCCAGGGTTAGAAGACTTGGCTGTTTCACGTACAACTTTTGATTGGGGTATTAAAGTACCTGGAAATCCTAAGCACGTTATTTATGTATGGGTTGATGCATTATCAAACTATATTACAGCATTGGGGTACGGTACTGAAAATGACGAGTTATACAAAAAATACTGGCCGGCTAATGTTCATCTTGTAGGAAAAGAAATTGTTCGCTTCCATACAATTTATTGGCCAATTATTTTAATGGCATTAGATTTGCCTCTTCCAAAAAAAGTATTTGCACACGGATGGTTATTAATGAAAGATGGTAAAATGTCTAAGTCAAAAGGAAACGTTGTTGATCCAGTAACATTAATTGATCGCTATGGCTTGGATGCTTTACGCTATTATTTATTAAGAGAAGTCCCATTCGGTTCAGACGGAGTGTTCACCCCTGAAGCGTTTGTAGAGCGTATTAACTTTGATTTAGCCAACGACCTTGGGAATTTAGTTAACCGTACAGTAGCAATGATTAATAAATACTTTGACGGTGTCATTCCTATGTATGAAGGTAATGTAACAGAGTTTGATGGTCAGCTTGTACAAGCTCAAAAAGATATGGTGAAAAAGTACGAAGAATCCATGGAAAATATGGAGTTCTCTGTAGCTTTATCAGCGGTTTGGCAATATGTGAGTCGTACAAATAAATATATTGATGAAACTAAACCTTGGGCTCTTGCTAAGGACGAAGAGAACCGTAATGAGTTAGCTTCAGTAATGGTACACTTAGCCGAAGCTATTCGCCATACTGCTGTTCTGTTACAGCCATTCCTAACTAGAACACCAGAAAAAATCTTTGCACAAATTGGAGTAAAAGAAGATGTGTTAAAGAGTTGGGAAAGCATTGAAGCATTTAATATGCTTCGTGAAGGAACAAAAGTGGAAAAAGGTGAACCAATGTTCCCACGCCTTGATCGTGACGAAGAAATCACATTTATTAAAGAAAAAATGTTAAGTTCGTTACCAACACAGGAAGAGAAGAAAGAAGATGTTCAGCCAGAACAAAGCGAAGAAATTGGTTTAGATGACTTCTTAAAAGTAGATTTACGCGTAGCGGAAGTTATTCATGCTGAGCCTGTAAAGAAAGCGGATAAGTTATTAAAGATTCAGCTAGACTTAGGCTATGAAAAACGTCAAGTTGTATCAGGTATTGCGAAGTTCTACAAGCCTGAAGATCTCATCGGCCGTAAAGTTATCTGCATTGTAAATTTAAAGCCAGTCAAATTACGTGGTGAACTTTCACAGGGAATGATCTTAGCGGGTGAAGATGCGAATGGCTTATCACTTGCCGAGGTTGACCAATCTCTAAGTAACGGAACTAAAGTAAAATAATAAAAAAGGGGGCGTTTCACGTGGAACACGGGAAAGCCCTTTTTTATTTCGTAAATGGAAGGAGAAGTAATATGTTATTTGATACACATGTACACTTAAATGCAGAACAATTTAATAATGATTTAGAAGACGTTATTGCAAGAGCAAAAGAACGTAATGTAGAAAAAATGGTCGTGGTTGGATTTGATGAACCAACCATTAATCGAGCGATGGAACTTGTTGAAAAGTATGACTTTATGTATGCTAGTGTTGGTTGGCACCCTGTAGATGCTATTGATATGACAGATGAACATTTAGCTTGGATTGAAGAATTAGCAGGACATCCTAAAGTAGTAGCTATTGGAGAAATGGGATTAGATTATCATTGGGATAAGTCACCTAAAGATATACAGAAAGAAGTATTTCGTAGACAAATTCGTTTAGCAAGAAAAGTAAATCTTCCAATCATTATTCATAACCGTGATGCAACAGAAGACGTTGTAACTATTTTAAAAGAAGAGTCTGTTGAAGAAGTTGGTGGCATCATGCATTGCTTTACAGGGAGTATTGAAGTTGCCAAACAGTGTATGGATATGAATATGTATATCTCATTCGGCGGACCTGTCACGTTTAAAAATGCGAAGAAGCCGAAAGAAGTCGCAACTGAAATTCCTCTTGATAAATTATTAATAGAAACAGACTGTCCATATTTGACACCTCATCCTTATCGAGGAAAGAGAAATGAACCAGCATATGTCTCATATGTAGCAGAGCAGATTGCAGAATTAAAAGGTATTAGTTACGACGAACTAGCAAAGCATACTACTGAAAATGCGCTAAAATTATTCCGAATTCATGATTAAATGTTTAACATATCTATTGGCTTAAAACAATGTTAAAATAAAAAGTATTAAAATGTAGTAACACTTGCAGAGGGTCTTACAATCCTCTGCTTTTTTTCAGTTGATTTCATACTGACAGGTTAGATGCAAAATGAAGAAAAAGGCTTCATTTTTGAGGAGGTTCATAATGAAGATTAAGGAAATAATTGTGGTTGAAGGTAGGGATGATACTGTTACAATTCGTCGAGCAGTACAAGCTGATACAATCGAGACGAACGGTTCAGCCGTAAACGATGAAACCATTGAAAAGATAAAGCTAGCACAACAAACGAGAGGCGTTATTATTTTTACAGACCCTGATTATCCAGGTCAGCGTATTCGTAATATTGTTTCAGAGCAAGTTCCGGGATGTAAGCATGCATTTTTATCAAAAGAACAAGCAAAAGGTAAAAATGGAAAAGGTATAGGCGTTGAGCATGCGTCTATTGAAGATATTAGACAAGCTCTACAAGACGTAAAGCAAGAATGGCAGGGAATTGATGAGCAAATTACACAAGAGGATTTAATTGTTGCTCGCTTAGTAGGAGATAGCGAAGCAAAAATTAGACGTGAGAGAATAGGTAAATTCCTTAAAATTGGTTATGCGAACGGAAAGCAGCTACACAAAAGATTAAAAATGTTTCAAATTTCAAAAGATGAGTTTATCAAAGCTGTTCAGAAAATTAATCAGGAGGAACAAAAGTCGTGACAAAAGATATTGCAACCCCAACTCGTACGAAAGAAATTTTAAAGAAATATGGATTTACGTTTAAAAAGAGCCTAGGACAAAACTTTTTAATTGACACTAACATTTTAAATCGTATTGTTGATCATGCTGAGTTGACAGAAGAGACAGGAGCTATTGAGATTGGTCCTGGAATTGGGGCTTTAACTGAGCAATTGGCGAAGCGTGCAAAAAAAGTATTGGCTTTTGAAATTGACCAACGTTTGTTACCAATTTTGGCTGATACACTTTCACCGTACCCACACGCTAAAGTCATTCATCAGGATGTACTTAAAGCTAATTTGAAAGAAACCTTAGCACAAGAGTTTGAAGGTATTGAAGACTTAATGGTAGTAGCGAACTTGCCTTATTACGTTACAACCCCAATCTTAATGAAATTGTTAGAGGAACAGATTCCAGTTCGAGGAATTGTTGTTATGTTGCAAAAAGAAGTAGCTGACCGTATTGCAGCAAAGCCAGGAACAAAAGAATATAGTTCTCTTTCTATTGCTATTCAATATTATACAGAAGCTGAAACAGTTATGATTGTTCCAAAGACAGTGTTTAACCCTCAACCAAACGTTGATTCAGCTGTTATTCGTTTAATTCGACGTGATGAACCAGCCGTAAAGGTGAAAAATGAATCCTTTTTCTTTAAAGTTGTTAGAGCAAGCTTTGGTCAAAGACGTAAAACAATTTTAAATAATTTAGTAAATAATCTACCAAATGGAAAAGCAAATAAAGCTGCCATTGAACAAGCTCTTTCGGAAGCTTCAGTCGACCCAAAAAGAAGAGGAGAAACATTATCAATTGAAGAGTTTGGCAAGTTAAGCGATGAGCTAGGAAAATCGTTCGCATAGAATAATCACCTTTTTGCTTCGTGTTCATAGGCTATGAAGAGAGTTGAATATTTAGCTTTTAAGTAGTAAAGACGGAGTGAAGTTTATGAATATCAAAATTGGTGATATTGTAACACGTCCTTCTTATGATCGTGATTTGTTATTTCGCGTAATTGCGGTTAATGAAGGTGAGGAACAATATGCAACATTAATTGGAGAAGATATCCGCCTTATTGCTGATGCTCCTTTATCCGATTTAGAAGTTGTAGATGTTCAAGAGCAACAGCGACGAAAAGAACAAGAAGAGCAACTGTTAGAGAGGTCTCTAAAGCTGTTAAGCCAAGACTACGACCTCATTCGAGAAAAAGCCGAATATGGTATGACAAATGGGTATAATCATTCACACCGCCTTTTTCAGATGCCAGGTAAGGTGCTACATGTAGATGGAGACCCTAACTATTTACAGAAGTGTTTAGCAGTGTATGAAAAGATAGGTGTTCCGGTATATGGTGTACATTGTACAGAAGCAGAAATGCCAAATAAAATAGGTGCTTTGTTAGAAGAAGTGAGACCTGATATTTTAGTGTTAACTGGTCATGATGCCTATTCAAAATCAAAAGGTAATAAAAATGACTTATTAGCCTATCGCCACTCGAAATATTATGTGAAAACGGTGTACGAGGCAAGGCGTAAAATTGCCAATCTAGATCAGCTCGTGATTTTTGCCGGCGCTTGTCAATCTCATTTTGAACAGCTAATACAAGCAGGTGCAAATTTTGCAAGTTCTCCATCTAGGGTCAACATTCATGCTTTAGACCCTGTATATGTTGTAGCAAAGCTAAGCTTCACCCCTTTTAATGATCGCATTAATGTGTGGGATGTATTGCGTAATACACTAACAGGTGCAAAGGGATTAGGTGGAATAGAAACAAGAGGTCTTTTACGAACGGGAATGCCTTATGAAGCTGAATAATGAACGTCAATCTGTTATGCAAAAGAGGATTCATCCCTTTTGTATAGCAGTTTTTTTATCTATATTATAAATAAGTTTCAATGTTATACGTTTCTTTTAGAAGAATTATTTTAAATAAATGTAAAACTTATACATATTATGGAGTTGTTTGCACAAAATAGAAAGGAAATGTAGATTTATGTAGAAAATTATTTGTTGACATCATTAGATATACATTGTTATAATTTTATGTTTTTGACTTTTTTATTTTTTCGTGTTACACTACGTATAGTGAGGTGGACCAATATGGCGAAAACTTTATCTGATATTAAGCAAGCGCTGGATTTGCACCTAGGTCAACGATTGACTTTAAAAGCGAACGGTGGACGAAGAAAAACGGTAGAGCGTTCAGGAGTCTTAACTGAGACGTATCCTTCTGTTTTTATTGTGGAGCTAGATCAAGAAGAAAACTCTTTAGAAAGAGTTTCTTATAGCTATGCCGACGTGTTAACTGAAACAGTTGAGCTAAAGTTTTTTTAAACCAAAAGTAATATAGTACGTAGCGATGAGCAGTGGACGTTTTTGGTTTGCTGCTTTTTTTATTGGGCTTTTTTTCAAAACATACTCCCTCTTTGGTGATTTATACTATAAGTAAGGTTTGAGGAGTTTTAAAGGAGGCTTTACTAAATGAGCAGACGTAGAGGTATTATGTCAACAAAATGTAAAGAAGAATTGGCTAAAGAACTTAACTTTTATGATGTTGTAAAAAGCGATGGATGGGGTGCTATTCATTCCAAAGATGCAGGTAATATGGTAAAGCGTGCCATAGAAATAGCAAAAGAACAGTTGGCTAAGTCTTAAGTGACGAACATGCTCTACTTGTTTTTCTAGAATAAAGTAATGATAATCCGAAGTGGAAATCACTTCGGATTTTTAGTGGTTTTTATACTTTTATACACTGTTTATGTAAAGATATATAAACCTTCTCATTTTGTGATAAAATAACTTTACAATTGATTAGATGAAGTAGGTGAAAGATTTATGAAGTTAATGGTTAAGGCACCAGCCAAAATAAACTTATCCCTTGATGTGTTACATAAGCGTACGGATGGTTATCATGAAGTTAAGATGGTCATGACAACGATTGATTTAGCAGATCGTATTGAGCTTTCTGAACGTGAAGATGGTCGAATTGTTATTTATTCACATAATCGTTTTGTTCCTGATGACCAGCGAAATTTAGCATATCAAGCTGCACAGCTGCTTAAAAAACGTTATAAAGTGGATAAGGGTGTCAATATCTTAATCGATAAGCAAATTCCTGTAGCAGCGGGATTAGCAGGAGGAAGCAGTGACGCAGCAGCTACTCTTAGAGGGCTAAACCAGTTATGGGACTTAGGTTTGTCTCTAGACACGCTAGCAGAGCTTGGAGCAGAAATTGGCTCTGATGTATCGTTTTGTGTATATGGTGGCACAGCTCTTGCAACAGGAAGAGGAGAAGTAATCAAACATATTGAAGCACCTCCAAACTGCTGGGTGATATTAGCAAAGCCAGAAATAGGTGTATCCACAGCAGACGTATATCGTAATTTAAAGGTGCAAAATGTGAGTCATCCTAATGTAGAAGGTATGATTAAAGCAATTGATACAGGAGATTACGAAAAGATGTGTCAATCTGTAGGAAATGTATTAGAAGAAGTAACGTTAAAGATGCATCCGGAAGTTTCATTAATCAAAGAACAAATGAAGAGGTTTGGAGCAGATGCAGTTCTCATGAGCGGTAGCGGACCAACAGTTTTTGGCCTTGTACAGCATGATTCTCGCATGCACCGTATTTATAACGGTTTACGAGGTTTCTGTGATAAGGTATATGCTGTCCGACTTATTGGAGAACGAATAACGCTTGAATAAATCCGTATATTAATGTTATATTCATAATATAATATTCGGATTTTAGGGAGGAAGTTATGAAGTTTCGACGGAGTGGACGTTTAATTGATATGACGAATTATTTCATTCAAAACCCTCAGCGCCTTATTCCTCTGACATATTTTGCAGATAAATATAACTCTGCAAAATCATCTATAAGTGAAGATATGGCGATTATAAAGCAAACTTTTGAACAACAAGGTATTGGTACGCTTGTTACTTTACCAGGGGCAGCTGGTGGCGTTAAATTTATGCCAAAGATGTCGAATGAAGAAGCGAGTCAACTTGTTGAAGAGCTATGTGGGATGATTGAAAAACCAGAGCGATTATTACCCGGTGGATATTTGTACCTCACAGATATTTTAGGAGATCCTCGTGTTGTTAATAAGATTGGTCGTTTATATGCATCTTTATTTGCTAATCGCAAAATTGATGTAGTTATGACTGTGGCAACAAAAGGAATTCCGGTTGCTTATGCAGTAGCGCAATATCTAGATGTACCGGTTGTGGTGGTAAGAAGAGATAGTAAAGTAACTGAAGGTTCAACTGTAAGTATTAATTATGTATCGGGTTCTTCAAAGCGTATTCAAACCATGCTGCTAGCTAAGAGAAGTCTAGCTGTGGGTTCGAACGTTTTAATTATTGATGATTTTATGAAAGCAGGCGGAACAGTTAATGGGATGATTAGCTTGCTTGAAGAGTTTGATGCAACGGTTGCTGGAATCGGTGTATTAGTTGAGTCAGAGGATATTGAAGAGCGCCTAGTTGATGAATACATTTCTCTTGTACAACTGAAAGATGTTAACATAAAAGAGAAACATATCACCGTACAGGAAGGAAATTATTTAAAATATATCTAAAGTTGGGGAGGAAAGAATCATGTTACAAGTTCAAACAAAGCAAGCGCCGCAGGCTATTGGGCCTTATTCTCAGGGGATTGTTGTTAATAATTTATTTTACAGTTCAGGACAGATTCCTTTACGCCCAGACGGCACGCTAGTTGAAGGGGATATCAAAACACAAACTGAACAAGTATTTCAAAACCTTAAAGCTGTTCTAGAAGAAGCTGGTGCTTCACTAAATACAGTAGTAAAGGCAACGGTATTCATCAAGGATATGGATAATTTTGCTGACCTTAATGAAGTCTATGGACAATACTTTGGTGATCATAAGCCTGCACGTTCATGTGTGGAAGTAGCAAGATTACCAAAAGATGTTTTAGTTGAAATTGAAGTAGTTGCATTAGTCAAAGGATAAATTAACGAACTAAAACCAAATTATTTCCAATTGTTCACTTTTTTTGCGAAAATTTTCTAAAAACTTTTCTGTAAAGGCAGGAAAAACAAAAATTCCGTGGAATTTATGTAGTAAAGCTTCGCATAGGAAAAGGTGGTGAACAAAATGGAAGTAACTGACGTAAGATTACGCCGCGTAAACACTGAAGGACGTATGAGAGCGATTGCTTCAATCACATTAGATGGTGAATTTGTTGTTCATGATATTCGAGTGATTGATGGTAATAACGGCTTGTTTGTAGCAATGCCAAGTAAACGTACACCTGATGGTGAGTTCCGCGATATTGCACATCCAATTAATTCTAATACTCGCGGAAAAATTCAAGATGCTGTTTTAGCAGAGTATCATCGATTAGGTGAACTAGAAGTTGAATTTGAAGAAGCGGGTGCTTCATAAAATATGATAGATTAAAAGCCTACTTAACAGTAGGCTTTTTATTTTGTCCTTCTCTTTTATCCATAAAATTTCTTCATTATAAAAATTTAACAAAATTTTAAAATAAAATGAATGACTTTCGAATGATTTCTTGAAATGAGGTCATTTTTGATATAATATTCTTAATGGATAAAAAGGTAAAATTGGAGGCCTGTTATGTCAAAAAGATATGCAGTCATATTGGCAGCTGGTCAGGGTACACGTATGAAGTCATCTTTATATAAAGTGTTACACCCTGTGTGTGGAAAACCAATGGTACAACATGTAATTGACCAAGTGTCAAACGTTTCGTTAAGTAAACTAATTACTGTTGTAGGCCATGGTGCCGAAAAAGTGAAATCACATGTTGGAGATAAAAGCTTATTTGCTTTGCAAGAGGAGCAATTAGGAACAGCTCATGCAGTCATGCAAGCAGAATCTTTACTTGCACATGAAAAGGGTACGACAATTGTTGTTTGTGGTGATACGCCACTTATTACAACGGAAACAATTGAAGCGTTGCTTAAGCATCACGAAGAGACAAATGCCAAAGCAACAATTTTAACAGCTCATGCTCAAGATCCAACTGGATATGGGCGAATTATTCGTAATAGCTCTGCGTCAGTTGAAAAGATAGTTGAGCACAAGGATGCAACTGAACAGGAGCGAGCAGTAAAAGAAATTAATACAGGTACGTATTGCTTTGATAATGAAAAGCTATTTGAGACGCTTTCAAAAGTATCAAATAACAATGTTCAAGGTGAGTATTATTTACCGGATGTTATTGAGATTTTAAAAAATGAAGGTGAAATCATTTCTGCTTATCAAACAAGTGACTTTGCTGAAACATTAGGTGTAAACGATCGCTTTGCGCTTTCACAGGCAGAAGAAACAATGAAAAAGCGTATCAATAAGAAACATATGTTAAACGGAGTAACAATTATCGACCCTTCTAACACATATATTTCAGCGGATACAGTTATTGGACGCGATACGGTTATTTACCCGGGAACAGTCATTCAAGGTGCTGTATCTATTGGTGAGAACTGTGAAATCGGACCTAACAGCGAAATCAAAGATTGCCAAATCGGACATAATACATCTATTCGCCATTCAGTCGCTCACAACAGTGAAATTGGTCAATCTGTAACAATTGGACCGTTTGCGCATATTCGCCCACAGTCTATGATTGATGATGAAGTGAGAATAGGAAATTTTGTCGAGATTAAGAAAGCATCATTTGGTAAAGGAAGTAAAGCTTCACATTTAAGTTATATTGGGGATGCAGAAGTAGGTCAGGATGTAAACTTGGGGTGCGGATCAATTACCGTTAATTACGATGGAAAAAACAAATTTTTAACTAAGATTCAAGATGGTGCATTTGTTGGTTGCAATTCAAATCTAATTGCACCAGTAACGATTGGAGAAGGCGCTTATGTAGCTGCTGGATCTACAATTACAGATGATGTACCAGGTAAAGCTTTATCAATTGCTCGTGCAAAACAAGTTAATAAAGAGAACTACGCTGAAAAGCTTGATATTAATAAAAAATCCTAACGGAGGTTTTACAACAAAATGCCAAATGTATATGCTGATGAAAATTTGAAATTGTTTACGTTAAATTCTAATAAGGCTTTAGCTGAAGAAATTGCTAAGGTGATTGGTGTTGAATTAGGAAAGTGTTCTGTAGACCGTTTTAGCGACGGAGAAGTTCAAATTAACATTGAAGAAAGTATTCGTGGTTGCGATGTATTCATTATTCAATCAACAAGTGCACCTGTTAACGAACATTTAATGGAGTTACTTATTATGATTGATGCTTTAAAACGTGCTTCTGCTAAAACAATTAACATTGTAATTCCTTACTACGGTTATGCTCGCCAAGATCGTAAAGCACGCGCTCGTGAACCAATCACAGCTAAATTAACAGCAAACCTTATTGAAAAAGCTGGTGCGACTCGTATCATCACATTAGACTTGCATGCTCCACAAATTCAAGGTTTCTTCGATATTCCAATTGATCACTTAGTAGGTGTTCCAATTCTAGGTGAATACTTCAAGAGCAAAAACCTTGATGATGTTGTCATCGTGTCTCCAGACCATGGTGGTGTAACACGTGCACGTCGTTTAGCAGAACGTTTAAAAGCACCAATTGCTATCATTGATAAGCGTCGTCCGCGTCCAAACGTTGCAGAAGTAATGAATATTGTCGGTCAAGTAGAAGGCAAAACGGCAATTTTAATTGACGATATGATCGATACAGCTGGTACCATTACATTGGCAGCAAACGCACTTATTGAATCAGGTGCAAAAGAAGTATATGCATGTTGTACACATCCAGTCCTATCAGGACCTGCAATTGAGCGTATCCAAAATTCTAAGATTAAAGAATTAGCAGTTACAAACTCAATTTCTTTAACAGAAGAAAAGAAAATTGATAAAGTAACAGAGCTTTCAGTTGCACCTTTAATGGCTGAAGCAATCATTCGTGTTCATGAAGAAGAGTCAGTGAGCACACTATTCGATTAATGGGTTGAAAAGAAGCTTCTTTCCTTGTGAAAGAGGCTTCTTTTTTTATGCTAAGCACAACATTGCTACAAATTAATTTGATTTTGAGGTTTAATCACTTTCTAAATAGGGTACATTTTAATATAGAAAACATACTGGAAGGTGAAAAATATGAGTATTTCAATTGAGGCAAAAGAAAGAACAAGCTTTCAAAACTCTGTAAATAGAAAAATTCGTGAAGAGGGTAATTTTCCAGCAGTTGTTTACGGTAATAAAGTAGAGCCTACGTCAATTTACTTAAATAGCGCTGAGTTTATTAAAACAATTCGCGAAGCAGGTCGAAATGGCGTATTAACGTTACATGTCGGCAAGAACAAACATTCAGTTATCTTGCATGATATTCAAACTGACCCATTAAAAAATGAAATCGTACACGCTGATTTTCAAGTTGTTGATATGTCGGTAGAAATTGAGTCTACAGTTACTCTATCATTAGTTGGAGAAGCTAAAGGTACAAAAGAAGGTGGCGTATTACAGCAGTCACTATACGAAGTAACAGTTCAAGGTTTACCGCAAAATATTCCATCATCAATTGATGTAGATGTAACTGAGCTGGGGATTAATGATGTATTAACTCTACAGGATGTAAAAGTAGATGGTAAAATTGAAATTACACAAGATCTTGAAGAGCCAGTGGCTTCAGTATTACCTCCACAACAAGAGGAATTACCTGATAGTGGAGAACAACAAGGTGATGAAGAAAATAAAGAAGTAGAAGCAACTGAACAAAAAGACGAAGAATAATACAAAGGCGTAACCAAAAGGTTACGCCTTTTATGATGAATTGATTATAATAAGAAGGATAGAGTGTTTAAAGAGAAAGGAGCATTTCGTTGAAATTAATTGTTGGATTAGGTAACCCTGGAAAAGAGTATGATCAAACACGTCATAACATTGGTTTTATGACAATTGATGAACTTGCAGATTACTTTGATATTAAGTTGGATCGCACAAAATTTAATGGATTGTATGGCATGGGAATGGTACGAGGAGAGAAAGTCCTTTTATTAAAACCATTAACATATATGAACCTCTCAGGAGAAAGCATTCGTCCACTGATGGAGTATTATGATATTGATGTGGAAGATTTGGTTGTTATTTACGATGACTTAGACTTGCCCTGTGGAAAAATACGCTTACGAACAAAAGGTAGTGCAGGTGGCCACAATGGAATCAAATCAATTATTCAGCACTTAAAAACACAAGAATTCAACCGTATTCGAATCGGCATTGATCGCCCTAAAAACGGTATGAAAGTTGTGGACTATGTACTTGGACGATTTACATCTGAAGAGATGGTCGAAATGAATGGAGCTATAGAGAAATCCGTTAAAGCTACTGAAGAGTGGTTGTCTAAACCATTCCTAGAAGTAATGAATCGATATAATTAACAGGAATAAAGCTCTTCCTAAATGCTAATACTAACAATAAAACATTTAGGAGGGCTTTATTCTGTCTATTCATTATTTCTGTAGACATTGTCATGCAAAAGTCGGTATGATAGAAGGGAAAGAATATAGCACAGAAAAACTAGGCTTTCATCATTTAACAGCTGATGAGAGGCAAGAGCTAGTTCAATACCAAGCAAATGGCGATTTAACTGTTAAAACAATTTGTGAAGATTGCCAGGAAGCTTTAGATCGAAACCCAGACTATCATCAGTATGAAACATTTATACAATAAAAAGCTTTGGTTATATACCAAAGCATTTTTCTATTTACTTACATAGCAACATGGGAGGAGGGAATTCCTTGAAAGGGATTATACAACGTTTTGTTGAGAATAATGAAATAAATACAATTGTTAATAGCTTAAAAGAAGGTCTAAAAGAACAATTAATAACAGGAATTTCTGGTTCAGCACGTTCAGTTTTGATGGGATTGCTGAATGAAAACGAAGGCTATCCGTTATTAGTGGTTACCCATAACTTATTTCAGGCTCAAAAGGTGTATGAAGATTTAGTACATCTTTTACCGAGCAAAGATGTGTTTCTCTATCCGGTTAATGATCTTGTAGCAACAGAAGTAGGAATTGCTAGTCCAGAGTTAAAAGCACAAAGGATTGAAGCGCTAAATCATTGGAGTCATAAACAATCTGGTATTGTTGTAACAACCGTATCAGGAGTAAGAAAAATCCTTCCACCTAAAGCCAGATGGGAACAAACTCAGTTAGTATTTCAAAGCGGTCATGATATTGATGTTGACCATCATTTGCAAAAGTTAATTCAACTAGGATATGAACGGGTGTCAATGGTTTCAGCTCCAGGGGATTTTAGCGTACGTGGGGGAATTATTGATATTTACCCGTTAACGGAGGAACTTCCTGTTCGAATTGAGCTTTTTGATACTGAAATTGATTCTATTCGTACTTTTACGCTTGAAGACCAGCGTTCTCAAAAGCAACTAGATGAAATTAGCATTGGGCCTGCTACAGAGTTCATTTTTTCAGAGGATGAGTTAAAAGATGGAACAGTCGAGCTTGAAAAGCGTTTAAGTGATAGCTTAGCCAAAGTAAAAGACAAAACCATAAAGGAAAGACTGGTTGAAAACATTCAAGGGGAAATTGAACAATTAAAACAAGGACAGTCATTAGATAACATGTTTAAGTACTTGTCTCTGTTCTATAAGCAGCCCGCTAGTTTGCTAGATTATCTTCCAGAAGGTGGAGTTGTTATCTTTGATGAGACAACTCGCATTCAAGAGACTTCCGAACAACTAGATAATGAAGAAGGTGAATGGGTAACAGAGCTTTTGGGACAAGGTCAGATTGTGCGAGATGTACAGCTTTCACATCCGTTGGCAGGGTTAATTCAATCGACACCGCATCAGCTCATTTATACATCTTTATTTCTAAAGCATGTTTCATATACAAACCCGCAAAATATCGTGACTATTTCATATAAGCAAATGCAACAGTTCTATGGGCAGATGAATTTGTTAAAAGGCGAAATTGAGCGATGGAAAAAAGCAAACTACACAATTGTTATGCTTGGAGCAGACCGTGAACGAGTTACTAAATTAGAAGGTGTATTAGCTGATTATGATATTGAAGCCGCTATCTTAGACGGTGATGGCCAGCTAATGCCAGGAATTGTTCAAGTTATTGAAGGAGATCTTCAAGCTGGGTTTGAACTGCCAATGCAAAAGCTCGCAGTGTTAACAGAAGAGGAACTGTTTAAAAAGCGTGTGAAAAAGACAAAAAGACGTCAAAAACTATCTAATGCTGAGCGTATTAAGAGCTATTCTGAGTTAAATGTTGGCGACTATGTTGTGCACGTCAATCACGGAATTGGTCGATACTTAGGTATGGAGACTCTTGAAATAAATGGAAATCATAAAGATTATATTCATATTAAATATGAGGGCTCTGATAAATTATATGTTCCTGTTGAACAAATCGATCAGGTGCAAAAATACGTTGGGTCTGAAGGCAAAGAGCCAAAAGTATATAAATTAGGTGGTAACGATTGGAAGAAGGTTAAACGTAAAGTAGAATCTTCTGTCCAAGATATTGCTGATGATTTAATTAAACTGTATGCAGAGCGTGAAGCTAGCAAAGGATACGCTTTTTCTCCAGATGGAGATCTACAGCGTGAATTTGAACTTTCATTTCCATATCAAGAAACTGAAGACCAGCTTCGTTCTATTCAAGAAATCAAAAAGGATATGGAAAAAGAACGTCCAATGGATCGCTTACTATGTGGGGACGTTGGATATGGAAAGACGGAAGTCGCTATTCGTTCTGCTTTTAAATCGGTTACAGATGGGAAGCAAGTCGCAATACTGGTACCAACAACGATTCTAGCTCAACAGCACTTTGAAACGATTCGAGAAAGATTTCAAGACTATCCAATTAATATTGGGCTTTTAAGCCGCTTTAGAAGTCGAAAGCAGCAGCAAGAAACAATTAAAGGTTTAAAGGACGGTACGGTTGACGTTGTAATTGGAACCCATCGTTTATTATCAAAAGATGTAATATATAAAGACTTAGGATTACTAATCATTGATGAAGAGCAACGTTTTGGCGTAACTCATAAAGAGAAAATCAAGCAAATGAAAGCAAATGTAGATGTACTAACGCTAACTGCTACGCCAATTCCACGTACGCTGCACATGTCAATGCTAGGTGTCAGGGATTTATCGGTCATTGAAACTCCGCCTGAAAATCGCTTTCCTGTTCAAACTTATGTGGTAGAGTATAATCCTGTATTAGTTCGTGAAGCAATAGAACGAGAGTTGGCTCGAGATGGCCAGGTATATTTTTTATACAACAGGGTTGAAGATATTGAAAGAAAAGCTGAAGAAATTTCGATGTTAGTACCTGATGCTCGCGTAACGTATGCTCATGGTAAGATGAATGAAACAGAACTAGAAGCTGTTATTTTAAGTTTTTTAGAAGGCGAATATGATGTGTTGGTTAGTACAACAATTATTGAAACAGGTGTTGATATTCCAAACGTTAACACACTTATTGTTAATTATGCAGATAAAATGGGATTATCGCAGCTGTACCAGCTGAGAGGGCGTGTGGGACGTTCTAACCGCGTTGCCTACGCATATTTTACGTATCATAAAGATAAAGTATTGACAGAAGTCGCTGAGAAAAGGTTACAAGCAATTAAAGAGTTTACAGAGCTTGGTTCAGGATTTAAGATTGCAATGCGTGACTTATCTATTCGAGGTGCCGGAAACCTTCTCGGGGCACAGCAACATGGATTTATTGATTCAGTTGGTTTTGATTTATATTCCCAAATGCTTAAGGAAGCTATTGAGGAACGACGCGGCACCGATGAGCAGAAAAAGAAAGTACAAGTTGAAATTAATCTGGACCTAGATGCATATATACCGGATCAATACATTACAGATGGACGTTTGAAAATTGAAATGTACAAGCGCTTCCGTGCTATTGAAACGTTTGACGATATTCAAGACTTACAAGATGAGATGATTGATCGTTTTGGTGAATACCCAGTTGAAGTGATGCATTTATTTACGGTAGCTGAAACAAAAGTATATGCCAATACGAACCTAGTGGAATCCATTACTCAATCAAAACAAGACGTTACAATTTTATTATCTGAAGAAGCTAGCGCCACTGTGGACGGTCAAAAACTATTTATGTTAGGTAATGAGTTTGGCAGAATGGTTAGCCTAGGTATGGAAGGAAAGAAAGTGAAGGTTGTTATTAATACAAAAGGCCTTGCACAAAAAGAATGGTTAAAAATTGTTCACCATTTAACACGTGATTTAGCAAAAGTTAAGAAAGAACAAGTTCCAAATTGAAAAACAAAGCCATTTGTCGTTGACAAATGGCTTGTTTTTTTGAAAAAAGGGAACTTTTTAACAAAAAAAGAGATGGTTGGTGAATAGAAGTTGCATAGTAACGAATACTAACCTCAACACGGGTGAATGATTAATAAATTATTCCACGCATTCATCCAATATTTTTAATCATCAGATGAAAGAGAGGCTTTAACCAATGAAAGCAACAGGTATTGTTCGTCGTATTGATGATTTAGGGCGTGTCGTAATTCCAAAGGAAATTCGAAGAACGCTCCGTATTCGTGAAGGTGATCCATTAGAGATTTTTGTTGATCGTGATGGAGAAGTCATTTTGAAAAAGTATTCACCAATCAGTGAGTTAAGTGATTTTGCTAAAGAATATGGTGAAGCTCTTTACGATAGCCTAGGTCATCCAGTATTAATTTGTGATCGCGATACATTTATTGCTATTGCAGGTATTTCAAAAAAAGAGTACTTAAATAAAAACATCAGCTCTCTAGTTGAGTCTACAATGGAAAGCAGAAGTTCAACGTTAGTGACAGAAGGCAAGAGCTTAGAGTTCGTTGATGGGCATGAAGAAGCAATTTCATCTTATACAATTGGTCCGATTATTGCGAATGGGGACCCGATTGGAGCGGTAATTCTCTTTTCAAAAGAGAAATCGCTTGGTGAAGTAGAGCATAAAGCAGCTGAAACGGCTGCAGGTTTCTTATCTCGTCAAATGGAGCAATAAGCGATAGATCTAATCAATGTTATTTTAATTTATTTACGAAAAGACAGCAGAACCGCTGTCTTTTTTCTATGTGGTTTTTTCTGTAAAACACATAAAGAGCATGTAATGAGAACGTGCTATAATATAAAAGTCTTACAATACCAGCTTAACTGCATATCCCTTTAGCGGTTGATATTGCAAGGTCATCATAAAGAATTGGTATAATACGAAAGGTGTCACGATGCAGAAGAAATCAAATGTTTTAGTGTTATTAAATGGCGCTGTTATCTTAACTTTAGCTGGTCTTTTTACAAAGATACTAAGTGCTAGTTATCGCATTCCATATCATCATATTGCAGGTGATGTTGGCTTTTATATTTATCAACAGGTATATCCTTTATATGGAATTATTCTGCAAATTAGTACGTACGGGTTTCCCGTCATTATTTCAAAGCTGGTCTCAGAATATATGGCAAACAATCAAAGGAATCAAGCCATCCAAGTTATTCAAGTTAGCTTTTTGTTTTTGAGCATTTTAAGTTTTGTGCTTTTTGGTTTGCAGTATGGGTTCGCAGAAAATATTGCGACTTTAATGGGAGATAAACAGTTAACGCTATTAATTCAAATTATTTCATTTTCTTTTCTATTTGTTCCATTTGTAGCGAGTATTCGAGGGTACTATCAGGGGTTAAATGAAATGCTCCCAACAGCTGTTTCCCAGGTATCAGAACAAACGATTCGCGTAGCCACAATTTTGCTATTAGCTTTTGTACTCGTTAAAAACAACTACAATCCTTATATAGTAGGTGCAGGAGCAATTTTTGGTTCAGTTGTAGGTATTACTTTTTCGTTAATGGTACTCATTTTCTTTTTATTTCGAAATCGTATAGTTAATACATGGGGCTTCTCAAAACAAACGTTTGCTGGAGCATCTCCAATTTTTAAAAAAATAGCCATTCAAGGAATCATCATTTGTATTAGCGGGATGGGGCTGCTGTTAATTCAACTTATTGATTCCTTTACCTTATATCCTTCTCTCCTTACAAGCGGAATTGATGCTGAAAAAGCTAAGGGAATGAAAGGTGTCTATGATCGAGGTGTTCCTTTAATTCAGCTTGGAACGGTTGTTGGAACGGCATTTTCACTTTCACTTGTTCCGGTTATATCTTCAGCTATCGCTCAAAATGATTGGGCATTCGTAAAAAGTAAGGTTAACGTTTCAATTAAGCTTTCGTTGGTTGTTGGTGTTGGTGCATCTTGTGGACTAGCAGGCTTAATGGAACCTATTAACCATATGTTATACGGAAACATGGAAGGTTCACAGGTGCTTCAAATTTTAAGTATGCTCGTCATTTTTACGACGATTTCCGCTACTATAGCTGCTGTACTGCAAGGGGTTGGTCGAATGAAAGCACCTGTATACGCCATTTGCATCGGTGTCGTTATTAAAATTTTGCTTAATATGTGGCTTGTGCCTATTATGTATACAGAAGGTGCCGCGATTTCGTCTGCTGTTAGCTTTTTAATTATTACCGTTATGAACAGCGTATTTTTGTATAGAGCACTTGGCCAAAAAAATAAGCTTATTCGTCATGCAATAAAGATTATAGCAGTCGGTCTCTTAATGCTGATGGTATTAAGAGGGTATTTATGGACAATGAATGGTATACTAGATGCACATTCGAGTAGAGCGCTAAATGTCGGTATAGCACTGTTAGGTGTTGTATTTGGCGGGGTTTTTTATTTGGTTTTGATTATTAAGAGCAATACTTTTACAAAAAGTGAATTAAGAGACGTTCCGCTAGGGAAGTCAATTATAAAGTACATTTTATAGTTTAAGTAGAGTATGAAGGAGGATTCCATGGCTAATAAAATAACCATTGTTGGTTTGGGTGCAGGAGACCTTAATCAGCTTCCAGTAGGAATTTATCGCTTGTTACAACAAAAAAACAACGTATTTTTACGAACAAAAGAACACCCAGTTGTTAAAGCGTTAGAAGAGGAGGGTTTTGTATATCAATCCTTTGATAATGTTTATGAATCCTTTGATACATTCGATGATGTATACGAGAGCATTACAAAACAACTGTTAGAACAGTCTAAGAATGGAGAAATTCTTTATGCTGTTCCTGGGCATCCACTAGTTGCTGAGCGAACAGTTCAACTATTATTACAAAATAGAGAAGGGGTAGAGGTGGATGTAAAAGGCGGTCAAAGCTTTCTAGACCCTATCTTTACCTCGTTGAAAATTGACCCGATTGAAGGATTTCAACTTTTAGATGGTACTGCGCTTCAACGAGATGAAATAAGGTTACAGCAGCATATCTTAATCGGACAAGTATATGATCAGTTTGTAGCTTCTGATGTAAAACTTACGTTAATGGAACAGCTACCAGATGAATATGAAGTATATATTGTAACAGCAGCAGGTAGCTCAGATGAGCATATTCAAAAGGTTAAACTTTATGAGCTTGACCATGGGATGGAGCTCAATAATTTAACAACGATTTATGTTCCACCTGTAAAAGATTCGACCTTGTTATATCATCAATTCGAAGAGCTTCGCCGTATTATCGCAGTGCTGAGGGGACCAAATGGGTGTCCATGGGATAAAAAACAAACGCATGAATCATTAAAGCGTTATTTAATCGAAGAGGCTTATGAACTGCTAGATGCTATCGATCAACAGGATGACGATCATATTGTTGAAGAGCTAGGAGATGTTCTGCTACAAGTAATGCTACATGCTCAAATTGGTGAAGATGAAGGGATGTTTACCATTGAGGATGTAATTTCTACCGTAGCAGAAAAAATGGTTAGACGTCACCCACATGTATTTAGCGATGTAAGAGCAGATAATGAAGAAGAGGTTCTCCAAAACTGGGATGAAATCAAAAAGCAAGAAAAAGGAGAAGAGCCAGCTTCATTATTAGATGATGTGCCTTCTGCTATGCCTAGCTTAATGAGAGCATATAAGTATCAAAAGGCAGCTGCTAAAGTTGGATTCGATTGGGAAACGAGTGAGCCGATGTGGGATAAAGTAAAAGAAGAGCTTCAGGAATTTGAAGAAGAAGTGCAGGCACAGAATCTAGAAGAAATGAGTAATGAGTTTGGGGATCTTTTATTTGCGTTAGTAAACGTAGCTCGCTACTATAAGATTGATCCGGAAACCGCAGTAGCTAAAACAAATGAAAAATTTGGTGCGCGCTTTCGCTATATTGAAGAGCAGGTAAAGAAATCTGGTCATTCATTTGCAAACTTTACTTTAGAAGAGCTAGATCAATTTTGGAATGAAGCGAAAAAAATAGGTTTGTAATAACGAAAGGTGAGGGAATTATGAGATTAGATAAGTTCTTAAAGGTATCTCGTCTAATTAAACGTCGTACGTTAGCAAAAGAGATTTCAGACAAAGGAAGAATTTCTATTAATGGGATCGTTGCAAAAGCAAGCTCAAACGTAAAAGTAGGTGATGAGTTAGCCATTCAATTTGGGACAAAGATTGTGACAGTAAAAGTAGAAACTCTTCAAGAAAACGCTAAGAAAGAAGAAGCTGCAAATTTATACTCTTTAGTAAAAGAAGAAAAAGTAACAAACTCATAAAACAATTAGGACATCTGTGAGCTTGTTCTAAACTTCATTCTCACTTCATATGTTTAAACCAAACGTAATGAAGAGCTTAATAATGAGGTGGGGATGAAGATGAGTCAATTTTACGAAATGGGCAGTGCAAATAAAGATCAAACTCCAAATCATGATTTAGTAATGAAGGGGAGACGCCTCTTAGATATTACCGGAGTCAAGCAAGTAGAGAGTTTTGACAATGAAGAATTTTTACTGGAAACTGTGATGGGATTTTTATCTGTACGAGGTCAAAACCTTCAGATGAAAAATTTGGATGTTGAAAAAGGAATTGTATCGATAAAAGGAAAAATCTTTGATATAGTTTACTTAGATGAGAACCAATCGGAGAAAGCTAAAGGATTCTTTAGTAAGTTGTTTCGATGAGCCTTAATATACAATTCTATACTATGCTTGCAATGATTTCGATGGGTGGATGTATTGGAGCATCACTGGATACATATCGCTACTTTGTAAATCGGGCTCAAACAGTAAGGTGGTTTGTCTTTATTAGCGACTTACTGTTTTGGGTAGTTCAAGCATTACTCATCTTTTACGTGTTATTTTTAGTTAATGAAGGTGAGTTAAGGTTTTATGCATTTCTTGCCTTATTATGTGGATTTGCAGCTTATCAAAGCTTAATCCAATCTATTTATTTAAAGGCTTTAAAATTTATTGTTTCAAGTGTATTAGCCGTTTATCGAGCCTTACTAACGATTCTTATTATTATATTGGTCAAGCCTGCTCGAATGCTGTTAAGGTGTATAATTGCTTTAGGCTTATTATGTTATCGCTTTGGATATAGCCTTGTTTCATTTATACTAAAGGTGATTTTTCTACCAATAAGGTGGATATTCTTGGTGTTTTGGAGAATTATGCCTAAATCTGTAAGACGATTTTTACAGAGGTGTTTTACGTATCTAGAAGGAGTTTTTCAACGTGTAAAGAATACCATAATGAGGGCTGTATCATGGTTAAACACTTTTAAAAATAAGGAGGACGACTAGGTTAATGAGTGCTGAACGTAAGAAAAATGTAACAAAGTTAAATACAGAATATAGTCAACAACAACAAAGTCTTAAAAAACAAACAGATCGAAAGCGCATTGGCTTAATTAGACGTCTAACTTTCTTTGGTGTTTTAGCTCTGCTTATTGGTGTAGGTATCGTTACAACGTTGATTACTCAAGCATCAGCTATTGAAAATAAAAAAGCTGAAAAAGAAAAGTTAGAACAACAATTAACAAAACTTGAAAGCAAAGAAAAGCAGCTTGAGTCTGAAATTGTTAAGTTAAATGATGATGAGTATATTAAAAAAATTGCGAGAAGAGATTACTTCTTATCAGAAGACGGTGAGATTATCTTTAACATCAAAAAAGACTAAATTCACGGTGCGTTGACAGCATATTTTCGCTTTTTGTATAATAGAGTAAATTGATTTCTTTTATCATTTTAAGGAGGAGCATTTTTTTTATGTCAATTGAAGTAGGCAGCAAGTTACAGGGAAAGGTAACAGGTATTACAAACTTTGGAGCTTTTGTTGAGCTTCCAGGGGGAACAACAGGCTTAGTTCATATTAGTGAAGTAGCTGATAACTATGTAAAAGACATTAACGACCATTTAAAAGTCGGCGATGAAGTTGAAGTAAAGGTTATTAACGTAGAGAAAGATGGAAAGATTGGCCTTTCAATTAAGAAGGCTGTAGATCGTCCAGAGAGACCAGAACGTCCAGAGCGACCAGAGAGACCAGCGCGTGCACCACGTTCTGACAGACCTCGTGACTCACATCGCCCACAGCGTAATAATCGCGGTGGTGGTAATGACTTCCGTTCAAAAGAAACGTTTGAACAAAAAATGAATCGTTTCTTAAAAGATAGTGAAGAACGTTTATCTTCCCTAAAACGCCATACAGAATCAAAACGTGGCGGACGCGGCGCGAAACGCGGCTAACTTGCTGCTTATCACGATATAGATAGCGAGTTCTAAAAAGCACCTTCATTGAAGGTGCTTTTTTTGCATATAAAAAACATGTACAATGATGTACATGTTTTTGGATGACCCGTACGGGATTCGAACCCGTGTTACCGCCGTGAAAGGGCGGTGTCTTAACCACTTGACCAACGGGCCTTTATAATAAGTAGCGGCGGAGGGGATCGAACCCCCGACCTCACGGGTATGAACCGTACGCTCTAGCCAGCTGAGCTACACCGCCATAAATTCTTTATAAAAGACATGTATAATAATATAAAAATCTCCATTGCTTGTCAATAACATTTTTAAAAATAATGGGAAACCAAAAAATATAAATAATAAACCTAATCAATTTAAATAAATTAGTACAAGAAAATACTAGTTTAGAGCATAACTTCTAAATTTTTTTAAGCTGCAATGTAATATTATATATTTTTTTGTATAGTTTTCGCTCTCCAACTAGAAAGTCGTCGAACGATTCTTGTACTAGAGAGAGTCGATTTGACAAAATCTTAACTTCTTTCTGGATATAATAGCTTATAAGTATAATTAGCGGGTGGTGGAAAAATGCAAAAAACTGAGCGGAATTTTGCCGGTCCAGCAACTGAAGCTGTTTTTAATCGTACTAGGTTAGAAATGTCACGCATTTTTACGAAAACGAGTTTGAAAACGGAAAAGGTATTGTTCCAGTGGGGGTTAATCTTATTAGCAGTAGGATTTTTATTAGGACGAGCTTTAATTTTAATGGAAATTATGCCGTTTGCATTACCTTTCTTTGCGGCTGTACTTGCTATTAAAAAAGATAAGGCAGCTCTTGCAGGCTTAGCCATTTTGGCTGGAGCATTTAGTCTATCCTTACAAAACGGTGGGGTTGTCTTCTGTTCCCTATTCGTATTTTTACTTCTTCATCGCTTTAGTGGTTTTATAACCATCGATCCTCTTAAAAAGTTACCATTTACCGTGTTTATTTCTATGTTTTTAACGAAGTTAGGGATTTTCTACTTGTTTTCACAAGGAGTTACAATGTATGACTTTGCATTTATAGCTGTGGAAGCGGGCTTAAGTTTTATCCTAACAATGATTTTTCTACAAAGTGTACCTCTTATTTCATATCGGAAGCGAAAACAGTCTCTTAAGACAGAAGAGGTTATTTCTCTCATTATCCTTTTAGCATCTGTCATGACAGGAACTATTGGTTGGGTTATGTACGGTTTATCAGCAGAGCACGTGTTATCACGTTATTTAGTATTGATTTTTGCTTTTGTGTCAGGTCCAACAATTGGAGCTACTGTGGGTGTAGTAACGGGATTAATTTTAAGCTTTGCTAACGTAACGAGTTTATATGAAATGAGTTTACTAGCTTTTTCAGGCTTGTTAGGAGGGTTATTAAAAGATGGCAAAAAAATTGGTGCATCTCTGGGGTTGATTGTTGGATCTCTTTTAATTGGCCTCTATTCACAAGCCGAACAGGCACTTTCAACTAATTTATATGAGTCGCTTATTGCTGTTGCTTTATTTCTATTAACGCCGACATTCCTTTTGAAAAATTTAAGTAAACTCGTTCCAGGTACATCGGAAAACATGATGGAACAACAGCAATATATTCGAAAAGTAAGAGATGTGACCGCAAATCGAGTGGAACAATTCTCAAATGTATTTCAAGCTTTATCCGATAGCTTTACTCAAAATGGCTTTTATGAGGAAAAGCGAAATGAAGAAAAAGAAATAGACTATTTCCTCAGTAGCGTAACGGAGAGGACGTGTCAATTCTGTTTCAAAAAAGAGCAATGTTGGGCACAGCAGTTTGATACAACCTATGAATATATGAAAGAAATTATGCTGGAAATTGATAACAACTCGTTAGAGAGAAATCCCAAGCTAGTCAGAGAAATGGATAAGCATTGTGTAAAGTCGAAAAAAGTAATCGACGTCATTGAACATGAGCTGACTTACTTTAAAGCCAACCAGCAGTTAAAATCTCAGATTCATGAAAGTCGTCGGATTGTAGCTGAGCAGCTACATGGAGTTTCTCAGGTTATGAATAATTTCGCCCAAGAAATTAAAAGAGAAAGAGAAAATTTAAATGTCCAAGAAGAACAGATTGTTGAAGCATTGAGAAGCTTTGGCATGGAGATTAATCAAATTGAAATTTATAGTTTAGAGCCTGGTAATGTAGATGTAGAAATGTGGGTTCCGTACTGTCATGGCAGAGGAGAATGTGAAAAGATAATTGCGCCAATGCTTACAGATATACTTGGTGAAAGTATTGTGGTGAAAAATGAAGACTGTGCAAAATATCCTCAAGGTTATTGTCACGTTTCTTTTGGTTCAACAAAAGCTTATGTTGTAGATACAGGGGTAGCTCATGCGGCAAAAGGAGGAGGATTTGTTTCAGGAGATAGCTATTCAATGATTGAATTAAATGCTGGTAAATATGCATTAGCAATTAGCGATGGTATGGGAAACGGTGAAAGAGCTCATTATGAGAGCAGTGAAACACTACAGCTCCTTAAACAAATCTTACAAACAGGCATTGAAGAGACTATAGCAATAAAATCTATTAACTCTATTCTTTCATTACGAACGAGTGATGAAATTTTTTCGACACTTGACTTGGCAATGATTGATTTACAAGATGCGAACGTAAATTTTTTGAAAATCGGCTCGACACCAAGCTTTATTAAGCGTGGTGACAAAGTAATAAAGGTACAAGCAAGTAATTTACCAATGGGAATTATCGAAGAGTTTGAAGTAGACGTTGTGAGTGAGCAAATGAAAGCACAGGACTTACTCATTATGATGAGTGATGGAGTGTTTGAAGGTCCAAGACATGTTGAAAATTATGAGATGTGGATGAAGCGTAAAATTGGAGAATTACAAACCGATGATCCACAGGAAATTGCAGACTTAATTATGGAAGAAGTCATTCGAACACGGTCTGGTTTAATTGAAGATGATATGACCGTGGTGGTTGCTAAACTGAAGCATAATACGCCAAAATGGTCTTCAATTCCAACCTATGCGTATCGCAAAAAAGCACAGTAGATTATAGAGTATAAATTATCCCTTCCTCGTCTATCATGTTAATACTGATAATGAGGAGGGGATTTTATTTATGAAAAAAGGAACGTTAAAGCAAATGTTGGTTATTACAGATGGAGGCTCTAACACGGGAGAAGATCCAATTGCAATGGCAGCATTAGCTAAGGAACAGGGTATCAGTGTAAATGTTATTGGCGTTATGGAAGAAGACGTGATTGATGAACAAAGTCAAAATGAAATTGAAGGTATAGCTATGTCAGGTGGAGGGGTTAGCCAAATCGTCTATGTAAAGCAACTCTCTCAAACCGTTCAGATGGTTACAAGACAAGCAATGACTCAAACGTTGCAAGGTGTAGTAAATAAAGAGCTTCAACAAATATTAGGCGCATCAGCTTCAAAGATGGAAGATTTACCTCCGGAAAAGCGTGGAGAAATTATGGAAGTTGTCGATGAGCTAGGTGAAACAGTTGATTTAGAGATTCTCATTTTAGTTGATATGAGTGGAAGCATGAAATCAAAACTTCCAACTGTTAAAGAAGCATTATTAGATTTATCTCTCAGTCTCAATGCTAGAATTGGATACAATCAATTTTCAGTATTTTTATTTCCAGGGAAAAAGAAAGATGTTGAAAAACTTATGGATTGGAACCCAAAGCTAGAATCATTATCTACTATATTTCCGAAGTTAACAGCTGGTGGCATTACACCTACGGGCCCAGCGATTAAAGAGGCAACAAACCACTTTGTTCAGAAGAAACGTTCCTTAAGGGGGATGTTAAGAAGTGATGAACACTACAATGAAGAATCTGGTATGTAACTTAACAGCTGGTACAAAACTAACAGGGAAGTGGCATCATAATCATTACACCATCGTAAAGCAACTAGGCATAGGTGCAACCGGAGTTGTCTATTTGGTTCACTCGCCAAATGGAGAAATGGCAGCGTTAAAGTTAAGCTTTGATAACAACTCTGTAACGGCTGAGGTAAATGTATTACGTAACTTCTCAAAGGTCCATGGCAAGTCTGTTGGACCTTTCTTATTCGATGTAGACGACTGGATTTATCGTAATCAAGCACTCTCTTTTTATGTAATGGAATATGTAAAGGGAACATCGTTAAAAGCTTTCATTGCGAAAAGAGGCAAGGAATGGGTAAATGTACTGGCCATACAGCTATTAGGCGACTTACATGAACTACACAAGGAAGGATGGGTCTTTGGAGACTTAAAGCCTGAGAACTTGGTTGTAAGTGACCAGCCTGTCAAGGTTCGTTTAATCGATGTAGGTGGAACGACAATGCAAGGGAGAGCTATCAAAGAGTTTACAGATTACTATGATCGAGCATATTGGGGGTTTGGCTCTCGAAAAGCTGAGCCAACATATGACTTGTTTGCTATGGCCATGATTATAATCGAATTATTAATCGGCGAACGTTTAAATAAAACCGATAAACCTAATGAACAACTAAAGAAATTATTAAAAACACATAACGCTCTGTTAGCACATCGTTCTACTTTGTATAAAGCGGTTCATGGCAACTATCGTACAGCTCATGAGATGAAGCAAGATCTGATTGAAGGAACCAAGGGCGGTGAATCAGTTACATCTGTAGGTAATCAAAAGGTTCGTCAGCATAGTCCAAAGCGTGTTAAAGTAAAGAAGAAGCGTACACATTTCCTAGAAACTGTTTTATTAGGAGCATCCGTCATGTTTATGTATTTGTTATATCTTTTCATTCAAGTACTATAAATGTGAAACTTTTTAATGGAATATCCGTAAAATGAGAAGGGAATAGTGGTAACTAGTCTTAATCACGTAAGGATGAACAGGATAATGGAAAGGGAAACAACAGAATTTATTGATAAACATAACCTTTTACCAACTAATGCAACGGTCTTAGTTGGTGTTTCTGGAGGTCCAGACTCCTTAGCATTGCTTCATTTTTTACATAAGGAGCAGATGCACAGAAATTTACACCTAGTGGCGCTGCACGTTGACCATATGTTTCGAGGAGAAGAGTCTAGACGTGACTTAGAATACGTGCAAGCTTATTGCAGAGATGCAGGTATTACTTTTGAAGGTGTTAGTATCGATGTAACAGCTTATCAAAAAAAGAACAAAGTATCTGCTCAAGTAGCAGCTAGAGAATGTCGATATACGTTCTTTGAAGAAATGATGAATAAGTACGGTGCAGAGGTACTAGCTTTAGCTCATCACGGAGATGATCAAGTAGAAACCATACTTATGAGGTTAGCGCGAGGTAGTACGATGAAAGGGTATGGAGGTATGGAGGTAAAGCGTCCTTATGCCACAGGGTCTCTCGTTCGCCCTTTTTTATCTGTTACAAAAGAACAAATTTTATTATATTGCAGGAAATTTAACTTAAATCCTAGAATAGACCCTACTAACGAGAAGGATACATATACTCGTAATCGCATTAGGCAATATATATTACCTTTTTTAAAGGATGAATATCACGATATACATGAAAAATTTCAGGCTTTTAGTGAAAACTTATATGAAGATCAAGTCTATTTAGAGGAATTAACAACACAAGAAATGAATAAGGTAATTAAACAGCAAAGACAAGGGTATCTTTTAATGAGTCGAGGGTCTTTCCTTAATATAAGCAAACCTTTACAAAGGCGTGGGATTCAACTAATATTAAACTATCTCTATAAAAAAATCCCTTCAGATCTTTCCTCAGTTCATATTAATAATTTATTGAGGTTTTTAGAAGCTGATAAACCTTCTGGTGTGCTTCACTTTCCAAATAAGCTGACAATTTCTCGTTCGTATGACGACTGTATGTTCACTTTTGAATTTACGCAGTCTATTCCAGCATATGAATATGATATTCCCATTCCAGGGGTTATTCAGCTGCCGAATGGTCATTCCCTTACTGCTAGCATACATAATGGAGAATATGATAAGCAAGACGCTGACATCTTTTTAGTAGATGATAGTAAGGTTAGGTTTCCGATTCGGGTTCGAACGCGAAAACCAGGAGATAAAATTCAATTAAAAGGCATGAAGGGGCATAAAAAGGTAAAGGATATCTTTATTGATGAAAAAGTGCCTTTAGAGAAAAGAAATGCGTGGCCTATTGTAGAAGATAGTAATGGTACAATTTTATGGCTGCCAAAATTAAAAAAATCTGCTTATGAATTACACACTCATAAGTTAAGATATGTTATTTTATACTATAAGTAGGGAAAACTTCTAGGAGGCAAGCAAGGAATGAAGCATGATATTAAAGAAATTCTAATTTCAGAGGAAGAAATACAGGCAAAGGTAAAGGATTTAGGACAACTACTCACTGAAGAGTATCAAGATCGCTTTCCTTTAGTAATTGGTGTATTAAAAGGTGCCATGCCTTTTATGTCTGACCTAATTAAACGCATCGATACATATTTAGAAATGGACTTTATGGATGTATCAAGCTATGGTAAAGAAATGGTTTCTTCTGGTGAAGTAAAAATCTTAAAGGATTTAGATACTTCTGTAGAAGGTCGAGACATCTTAATTTTAGAAGATATTATTGATAGTGGATTAACGCTAAGCTATTTAGTAGAGTTATTTAAGTATCGCAAAGCAAAATCAATTAGAATCGTAACACTATTAGACAAACCAACTGGGCGTAAAGCGGATATTAAAGCAGATTACGTTGGCTTTGAAGTTCCAGATGCTTTCGTAGTAGGGTATGGGTTAGATTATCAGGAAAAGTATCGTAACCTACCTTACATTGGCGTGCTAAAACCAGAAGTGTATAGTAACTAATCAGCATATTTGCAAATGCAATTTGTTGGATAGGATATAGGTTCTATGGTACTATTGAATACAGTATTTGTTTATCGTGGGAGGAGGTAAGAAATGAATCGGATCTTCCGTAATACCATCTTTTATTTACTTATATTTTTAGTCATTATTGGCGTGGTCAGTTTCTTCAGTGGTTCCAACCAAAAGACTGAAGCAATGCGATATGACACATTTGTAGGACACTTGGAAAGTGGAGATATTGAATCATTAACATTGAAGCCTGAACGTGGGGTTTATGTTGTACAAGGGAAATTAGAATCTTATAATGAGGATCAGAAATTCCAAACTTACATTGTAGATGGTGATCAAGCGTTAGAGCGTATTAATGCCGCTGCAAATAGTAAGGAAATTCAGGTAAAGGTTGACCCAGCAGATGAAACAAGTGGTTGGGTAACATTCTTTACATCAATTATACCTTTTGTCATTATCTTCATTCTCTTCTTCTTCTTACTAAACCAAGCTCAAGGTGGCGGTAGCCGTGTAATGAACTTTGGTAAAAGTAAAGCGAAGCTTTACAGTGAAGAAAAGAAGAAAGTTAAGTTCAAAGATGTTGCAGGTGCAGACGAAGAGAAGCAAGAACTTGTTGAGGTTGTAGAGTTCTTGAAAGACCCTCGTAAATTTGCCGACTTAGGGGCTCGAATTCCAAAAGGTGTGCTTCTTGTAGGCCCTCCAGGAACGGGTAAAACATTATTAGCGAGAGCTGTAGCTGGTGAAGCAGGCGTGCCTTTCTTCTCAATCAGTGGTTCAGACTTTGTTGAAATGTTTGTTGGTGTTGGTGCATCACGTGTGCGTGACTTGTTTGAAAACGCAAAGAAAAATGCACCTTGTATTATCTTCATCGATGAAATTGATGCTGTAGGTCGTCAACGTGGTGCTGGTCTAGGTGGAGGTCACGATGAACGTGAACAAACTCTAAACCAATTGCTTGTTGAAATGGATGGCTTTGGTGCTAATGAAGGAATCATTATCATTGCAGCAACAAACCGCCCTGATATTTTAGATCCAGCTTTATTACGTCCAGGACGTTTTGATCGTCAGATTACTGTAGATCGTCCAGATGTAAATGGTCGTGAAGCGGTATTAAAAGTACATGCCCGCAACAAACCTTTAGATGAAAATGTGAATCTAAATGCTATTGCGATGCGTACACCAGGTTTCTCAGGAGCCGACTTAGAAAACTTGTTAAACGAAGCTGCTTTAGTAGCTGCACGACAAGATAAGAAAAAAATTGATATGAGTGATATCGATGAAGCAACGGACCGCGTAATTGCGGGACCAGCTAAAAAGAGTCGCGTTATTTCTAAAAAAGAACGCAATATTGTCGCGTACCACGAAGCTGGTCACACAATTATTGGTGTTGTATTAGATGAAGCGGATATGGTACATAAAGTAACGATTGTTCCACGTGGGCAAGCAGGCGGTTATGCTGTAATGCTTCCGAAAGAAGATCGCTATTTCATGACAAAACCAGAGCTTTTAGATAAGATCGTTGGTTTATTAGGTGGACGTGTAGCTGAGGAATTAATCTTTGGCGAAGTAAGTACAGGTGCACATAATGACTTCCAACGTGCAACAAGTATCGCAAGACGTATGGTTACTGAATACGGTATGAGCGATAAGTTAGGTCCAATGCAGTTTGGTCAGTCACAAGGTGGCCAAGTGTTCTTAGGACGTGACATCCAAAATGAACAAAACTATAGTGACGCAATTGCTCATCAAATTGATTTAGAAATTCAACAGTTCATTAAAGATAGCTACGAGCGTGCAAGACAAATCCTAACTGAAAATCGTGATAAGTTAGAACTTGTTGCTCAAACGTTATTAAAAGTTGAAACATTAGATGCTGAGCAAATCAAGCACTTGGTTGATCATGGCACGCTTCCAGATCGTTCTCCAAAAAGCAGTGATGAAGATGTAAAAGTAAACATTCAATCAAAGCCAGATCAAGAAGAAGAGCCTAAAGAATAAAAAAGTAAGATGCTCCTATGAGCATCTTACTTTTTTTTTGTTTCTATATGAATATTAGTAAGAAAAAGGAAAAGCTTCTTTTACTGTACACCCCTTTTTCTTAGTTATGGTATGATGGTTTCAGTGTAAATATTGATTAAAGGCGAAGTGGTGATTAACATGATTTTTGTATTAGATGTTGGAAATACGAATACTGTATTAGGAGTATATGATGGTGATGAACTAAAATATCATTGGCGCATTGAAACGAGTCGTAATAAGACAGAAGATGAATACGGAATGACAATTAAGGCACTCCTTGAGCACGTTGGTTTATCTTTTAGAGATATTCATGGTATTATTATCTCCTCTGTAGTACCACCAATTATGTTTGCATTGGAACGTATGTGCCAAAAATATTTTCATTTAAAGCCGCTTATAGTAGGCCCTGGTATTAAAACAGGTTTAAATATTAAATATGAAAACCCAAGAGAGGTTGGAGCAGACCGTATCGTCAATGCAGTAGCAGGTATTAAGCTTTATGGCAGCCCACTAATTATTGTCGATTTTGGAACAGCAACAACTTACTGTTATATTGACGAAGATAAGCAGTATATGGGAGGAGCTATCGCACCTGGTATTAACATCTCTACGGAAGCGCTGTATTCTAGAGCATCTAAGCTTCCAAGAATTGAAATTGCTAGGCCGAATAGCATTGTAGGCAAAAATACAGTTTCTGCGATGCAAGCAGGAATTTTATATGGATATGTTGGGCAAGTTGAAGGTATTGTTACACGAATGAAAGAGCAATCAAACGTAAACCCTAAAGTAATTGCAACAGGTGGTTTAGCAACATTAATCGCAAAAGAGTCAGATATTATTGACATTGTAGATCCGTTTTTAACATTAAAAGGTCTACAGATTATCTATACGAAAAATATGGAATAAGAGGAGTTAGTATTATTATGAGTGACTACTTAGTCAAAGCTTTAGCATATAATAATCAAGTTCGTGCCTACGCTGTGAAAACAACGGAAGCAGTAGGCGAAGCGCAGCGTCGCCATTATACGTGGCCAACAGCTTCAGCAGCATTAGGTCGTACGATGAGTGCTGGTGTAATGATGGGCGCAATGTTAAAGGGAGAACAAAAGTTAACTATAAAGGTTGAAGGTGGAGGACCAATTGGCGCAATCTTGGTAGATAGCAATGCCAAAGGGGAAGTTCGTGGTTATGTTACAAACCCACAAACGCACTTTGACCTAAACAAACATGGTAAGCTAGATGTTGCTCGTGCAGTAGGTACGGGAGGTACGCTTAGCGTAGTAAAAGACGTTGGTATGAGAGATCAATTTAATGGTCAAGTACCGATTGTATCAGGTGAATTAGGAGAAGATTTTACCTATTATTTTGTAACATCTGAACAAGTTCCTTCATCAGTGGGTGTTGGTGTTTTAGTAAACCCAGATAATTCAATTTTAGCTGCAGGTGGTTTTATTATTCAGCTGTTACCAGGAACAGATGAAGCAACAATCTCAGCAATTGAACAGCGTTTAGAAACCATTGAACCAATCTCTAAACTTATCCAACGTGGATTAACACCAGAAGAGATTTTAGAAGAAGTTCTAGGAAAAGATAACCTGAAAATTCTTGAAACCATGCCTGTTCAATTCAAATGTCAATGTTCTAAAGAGCGCATTGGCAATGCAATTATCAGCTTAGGAAAAGATGAAATTCAATCAATGATTGATGAAGATGGCAAAGCTGAAGCACAGTGTCACTTCTGCAATGAAATGTATCACTTCCCTGCTGAAGAACTTAAAGAAATGAAAGAAGAAGCTATATAATCCTTTGAAAAAGACATCGCATACAGCCGGTGTCTTTTTCTTTTGAAGTTTGGTCTGAAAGTGATACAGTAAGGATATAATGGTCTAGAAAAATAGAAAAAAAAGTCATTGTCACAAAACAAAATGATTGACAATTTAGAAAATAACTGATAAATTTTATACAAATTCAATAAAATTACTCGGGATTAGGAGTGGAGATATGGCACGCGTAGCAAATTCAATTACGGAATTAATTGGTCAAACACCAATTGTTAAATTAAATCGTTTAGTTGAAGAAGATATGGCAGATGTATACTTAAAGTTAGAGTTTATGAACCCAGGAAGCAGCGTGAAAGATCGTATTGCGTTAGCAATGATTGAAGATGCGGAAGCTAAAGGTGTTTTAAAGCCTGGCGACACAATTATTGAACCTACAAGCGGTAACACAGGTATCGGTTTAGCGATGGTTGCAGCAGCAAAAGGATACCGTGCGATTTTAACAATGCCTGAAACAATGAGTATTGAACGTCGTAACCTACTTCGTGCATATGGAGCGGAGTTAGTCTTAACACCAGGACCTGAAGGAATGAAAGGAGCTGTTAATAAGGCTTCTGAATTAGCGAAAGAACATGGTTATTTTATTCCTCAACAGTTCCAAAATGAAGCAAACCCTGAAGTGCACCGTAAAACAACAGGTAAAGAAATCGTTGAACAATTTGGTGACCAACTTGATGCTTTTGTAGCTGGGATTGGAACAGGGGGAACGATTACAGGTGCTGGAGAAGTATTGAAAGAAGCTTACCCAGAGATCAAACTTTATGCTGTAGAACCAGCAGACTCACCAATTTTAAGTGGTGGTCAGCCAGGGCCTCATAAAATTCAAGGAATTGGTGCTAACTTTATACCAGGTGTGTTAAATACAGACCTATATGACCATATCATTCCTGTGAAAAATGAAGAAGCATTTGACTATGCTCGAAAAGTAGCTAAAACTGAAGGTGTATTAGTCGGAATTTCTTCAGGTGCAGCAATTTTTGCAGCATTAAAAGTAGCAAAAGAATTAGGAAAAGGTAAGAAAGTGTTAGCCATTATTCCAAGTAATGGTGAGCGCTATTTAAGCACACCATTATTCCAATTTGAGGAGCAAACACAAGGTCAGTCTTGATAAGCTACGATAAATCGTTTTTATTTAGCTACCCCTTTAAGCCACAGTAATTTTGTGGCTTAAAGGGGTAGTTTTTTTCATCTAGTGAATAACTTTCAAAAATCATGTAAAATAAAGATAGGTGATTCATTTTAGGAGAGTGAGCAAATGCAGCAACGAATGACATGGGGTGAATCGATTTCGATTCCGAAGGATAAATGGTTTAGTAAGTATCAAGAATTATCTGTAGATGAGCCGCATCACATATTGTTGGAGAGTGGGCGAGGCGGTAACTTTCATATTATGGGCCTTAACCCTATCGCTATTCTACGAGGAGAGTCTAACGAGCTTCATATTATAGAGCAAGAAAGACGAAGTGTTGAAAAGGGTAATCCACTGCACTTGATGCGTAAATGGATGAAGAAGTACCAAACATCTCAACGTAAAGAACTGCCTCCATTTCAAGGTGGGGCCATTGGTTATATCAGCTATGATTACGTGAGGTACGTAGAACATGTACCAACAATAGCAGATGATCCGTTAAAGATGCCTGATATTTATTTTTTAATTTTTGATGATGTCTTTGTATATGACCACCATAAAGAAGAGCTATGGATAATAGTGAACCACACAGATGAAGAACATGCTAAAGCTCGTTTAACTTCATATAAAAATCAATGGTTGGCTAAAACAAATTATACCCCTGCTTATGAAAAGGTGGAGAGCGTTAATACGCAAACAACTTTGTCAATGTCAGAGGAAGAGTTTGGTGTGGCTGTTGAAAAGATAAAAGAATACATTGGACAAGGTGATGTATTTCAAGTTAACTTATCTGTAAGACAGTCACAGCCTCTTAATACACATCCAATGCATATTTACGAACAGGTCCGAAAGATTAATCCTTCTCCATACATGTCGTATATGCAAACGGATGAGTTTCATTTAGTGAGCTGCTCACCAGAGTTGTTAGTTAAAAAGTCGGGAGTTGAGCTCAGCACGAGGCCAATCGCAGGAACAAGGTCTAGAGGAAAGACAAATGAAGAAGACAATGCACTGGCTAAAGAGTTAATTGAAAATGAAAAAGAGCGTGCTGAGCACGTGATGCTCGTTGATTTAGAGAGAAATGACTTAGGTAGAGTAAGTAAGTATGGGACTGTTTGTGTAGATGAATTTATGGTGATTGAAAAATACTCCCATGTTATGCACATCGTATCAAATGTCAAAGGTGAAATTGCTGAGAATAAAGATTTTGTAGATGTAGTAGACGCCGTATTTCCAGGAGGAACCATTACAGGTGCACCAAAGGTTCGTACAATGGAAATTATTGAAGAACTAGAGCCTGTTCGAAGAGGTATCTATACGGGATCAATTGGTTGGATAGGCTATAATGGTGAGATGGAAATTAACATCGCAATTCGCACAATGGTCGTCCAAGATAGTCAAGTACATGTACAAGCGGGAGCTGGTGTTGTTATTGACTCGAACCCTAAATATGAGTACAAAGAGTCTTTAAAAAAGGCTATGGCTTTGTGGAAAGCAAAAGAGCAGAGTGAAAAAGAGCTGAGTGGAGGATGAGAACAGATGATTTTAATGATTGATAACTACGATTCATTTACATTTAATTTAGTACAGTATTTAGGTGAGCTAGGTCATGAGTTAGTGGTCAAGCGTAATGATGAAATTACAATTGAGGAGATTGAAAATCTTAACCCTGACTTTTTAATGATTTCTCCAGGACCATGTAGTCCCAACGAAGCGGGTATTAGCTTGGAAGCAATTAAATATTTTGCTGGTAAAATTCCGATTTTTGGGGTTTGTCTTGGACATCAGTCCATTGGTCAAGCGTTTGGTGGAAATGTTATTAGAGCTGATAAACTTATGCATGGTAAAACGTCCGAAATGCACCATGATGGAAAAACAATCTTTGAAGGGTTGGATAATCCTTTTACAGCTACTCGCTATCACTCTTTAATTGTAGAGACCGAATCGCTACCTGACTGCTTTGAGGTGTCAGCATGGACAGATGAAAATGAGATTATGGCTATTCGTCATAAAACTATGCCAATTGAGGGTGTCCAATTTCACCCTGAATCCATTATGACTTCATATGGTCGAGAAATGCTGGGGAATTTTATTAATACGTATCAAAAAAAGGGCGTGTAACCTTTGTACATTTATGTAAATGGAGAGATCTTAGAAAGAAGCAAAGCAACTATTTCTCCTTTTGACCATGGTTATATGTATGGCCTAGGTTTATTTGAAACGATGAGAATCTATAATGGTCATCCATTTTTATTAGATGATCATCTGAGTCGATTACAAAGCGGCTTATCGCTTTTAAATATTGAATGGACATATTCAAAGGAAGATGTACTTACAATTCTTAACGAGTTGCTGCAAAAGAATAATCTTCAAAATGCGTATGTTCGTCTAAACGTATCTGCAGGTGTAGGTGAAATTGGACTACAGGTAGAAGCATACACTCACCCATCGTTCATTGTTTATGTAAAGCCTATGCCTGATAAGAAAACCCCTCTTGTAAAAGAGGGGGTTATTCTTGAAACAAAAAGAAATACACCTGAAAGTAATGAACGTCTGAAATCCCATCATTATTTAAATAATATCTTAGCCAAAAGGGAAGTTGGAAACGATATGAATAAGGAAGGGATTTTCTTAACAAAGGAAGGGTTCTTAGCTGAAGGTATTGTTTCAAACCTTTTCTTTGTGAAAGGTAAAACCGTCTTTACTCCTGCTATTGAAACGGGAATATTAAATGGTATTACTCGCCAATTTATATGTAAGCTTTTGAGCGCCAAAGGGATTTTTGTTAAAGAAGGATTCTTTACATTATCAGAGCTTTTGGAGAGCGAAGAAATCTTTATGACAAATTCAATTCAAGAAATTTTTGCTATCCATAAAGTTGGGGAAAAAGAGTTTAAAACCGGTGAACAAACGCTAACCTATACATTACAGCGACAATATGAGAAGTATACTTCTTATTTATGGAGTAAAGAAGATGTACGAAAGGAAGTCTTAGATGACAAAAACGGTAGTAAATGGTCAATTTATTGATTGTGGTTCCCATAAGTTAGATTATTCTACAAAGACGTTAATCATGGGAATTTTAAACGTAACCCCAGACTCGTTTTCAGATGGTGGTTCATTTAATCATATCGATAAAGCAGTTGAGCATGCTAAACAAATGGTCATAGATGGTGCAGACCTTATTGATATTGGTGGTGAATCAACACGTCCAGGAAGCGACAAAGTAAGTATGGAAGAAGAATTAAAGCGTACGATTCCTGTTATTAAAGATTTATCTCGGAACCTAGACGTTCCTATCTCTATTGATACGTATAAGTCTCAGGTAGCAAAGCAAGCAATTGAAGCAGGTGCACATATTATCAATGACGTATGGGGAGCTAAGGCAGATCCACAAATGGCAGAAGTAGCTGCTCATTATAATGTACCTATTATCCTCATGCATAATAGAGACAATAAAAATTACCAAAACCTCATTCCAGATATGATTGGGGATTTGTATGAAAGCATAAAAATCGTTAAAAATGCTGGTGTAAAAGATGAGAACATTATCTTAGACCCAGGGGTTGGATTTGCTAAGACGGTAGAGCAAAATATTGAAGTTATTCAAAATATGGATAAGTTTACAGCACTAGGTTACCCTGTTTTGTTGGCTACATCTCGAAAGTCAACAATTGGACATGTTCTTAATCTACCTCCAAAAGAACGTGTGGAAGGAACTGCTGCCACTATTGGAATGGGTATTTCCAAAGGTATTCATATGACAAGAGTACATGATGTGAAAGAGATCGCTCGCTTCACAAAGATGATGGATGTTCTAGTTGGTAAAGGGGTAATAGAGCATGGATAAAATTCATGTAAACAATATGCGCTTTTATGGTTATCACGGCGTTTTTTCTGAAGAAAATAAGTTAGGTCAACGTTTTAATGTAGACTTAACTGTAGAATTAGATTTGAAAAAAGCTGGTCAAGAGGATGATTTAGAGGCAACTGTAAGCTACGCAGAGCTTTACGAAGTATGTAAAAATATTGTAGAGAAAGAAACGTTTAAGCTAGTTGAAACGATTGCTGAGACTATTGCGACAACAGTTTTATTCTCTTACCACCTGATTCAAAGTTGTACCGTAAAAGTATATAAGCCCGACCCTCCGATTCAAGGTCATTATGATTCGGTTGCCGTCGAAATTACAAGGAGCCGCTAATGAACAATAGAGCTTTTATAGCCCTAGGGTCTAATATTAAAAGCCGCAGTAACTATTTAAAGCAAGCTGTCCAATCACTAAACAGTCATGAAGGTATTTTATTAGAAAATCTTTCTTCAGTATACGAGACAGATCCGGTTGGCTACACTAACCAAAGTGCTTTCTTAAATATGGTAGCCGAAATTAAAACAGAACTTCCTCCCTTAGGGTTACTAGATGTTTTGCAGGAGATTGAGCTACAGCAAAATCGAAAAAGAGAGGTTGTATGGGGACCACGAACGTTAGACTTGGATATTCTTCTCTACAATGAAGAGGTTATACATAGTTCTAGGCTTATCGTTCCTCATCCTCGAATGACAGAAAGAGCATTTGTAATGGTCCCTCTATCAGAAATTGCTAGTGACTTTATTATGCCTACTGAAGATATACCTACATTATACTTAGCGAAACGATTAGCTGCAGAACAAGGGATTAAATTAATTGGTGACTTACATGACGTGACGATTCCATAAAAACGTTTTTTGTTTTTAAGAGCCAGGAGGTTTACTTGCTTTTCTTAGTTCGTTACAATAAGAAATTGATAACCAAACATTATTTAGAATTCGTTAAGGCCGAAAGTGCGTAAGGGAAAGAAGTAATATAACTACGCGTTAAGGCAGTTGTGTTACTATATTAAGTTGTTTTAGCTTGAGACAAGAAAATACTGTAAGTCTAAAGCGATTTGACATAGAGAAACGACTGAATTTATAATAATTTTAAAGAAACGTAGGAATTGCCAGTGGAAAAGCTGGCCTTTTTTCTGTTTTAGAAAATTTATTAATACGATGGAGATGAGCACATAATGAATCATGAAGAATTAAATGATCAACTTCTCGTTCGTCGTGAAAAAATGAACAACCTTCGAGAACAAGGTATGGATCCATTTGGGAAACGCTTCGAACGTACACATACATCACAAGAGATCGTTAACGCATACGAAGAACTAACGAAAGAAGCTTTAGAGGAAAACGAAGTTTCAGTTTTATTAGCAGGACGTATTATGACAAAGCGCGGAAAAGGAAAAGCAGGCTTTGCTCATGTTCAAGATTTAACAGGTCAAATTCAGCTTTATGTTCGTAAAGATGCAGTAGGGGACGAACAATACGAAATCTTTAAAACAGTTGATATTGGTGATCATGTCGGCGTACAAGGTGTATTGTTTAAAACAAAAGTGGGTGAATTATCAATCAAGGTAAAAGAATTCACTTTATTATCAAAAGCTTTACGTCCTTTACCAGATAAATATCACGGTTTAAAAGATATTGAACAACGCTATCGTCAGCGCTACTTAGATTTAATTACAAATCCAGAAAGTAAACAAACATTTATCTTAAGAAGCCGTATTATCCAATCAATGCGTCGCTACTTAGATAATAATGGCTACTTAGAAGTTGAGACACCAATGATGCATTCGATTGCTGGTGGTGCATCAGCTCGTCCATTCGTTACTCATCACAATGCTCTAGATATGGAACTTTATATGCGTATTGCTATTGAGCTACACCTAAAACGATTAATTGTTGGTGGCTTAGAAAAAGTGTACGAAATTGGCCGTGTCTTCCGTAACGAAGGTGTATCAACTCGCCATAACCCAGAATTTACAATGATTGAACTGTATGAAGCGTATGCTGATTACAAGGATATTATGGCATTAACTGAAAACCTAATTGCACATATTGCGAAAGAAGTATTAGGAACGACTAAAATCCAATATGGGGAGCATGAAGTAGACTTAACTCCAGAATGGACAAGACTTCATATGGTAGATGCCATCAAGCAATATACAGGCGTTGATTTTTGGAAAGAAACATCTGTTGAAGAAGCACGTGCTCTTGCAAAAGAACATAATGTTGAAATTACAGAGCACATGTTATATGGGCACATTGTAAATGAATTCTTTGAACAAAAAGTAGAAGAGCAATTAATTCAACCAACATTCATTTACGGACACCCTGTAGAAATTTCACCATTAGCGAAAAAGAATGAGGATGATCCTCGATTTACAGATCGCTTTGAGTTGTTTATTGTAGCAAGAGAACATGCCAATGCATTTACTGAGTTAAACGATCCAATTGATCAGCGTGAACGTTTTGAAGCGCAGTTAAAAGAAAAAGAACAAGGTAACGATGAAGCACATGAGATGGATGATGACTTCATTGAAGCGTTAGAATATGGCATGCCGCCAACTGGTGGTTTAGGAATCGGTATTGACCGTTTAGTTATGCTGTTAACAAACGCTCCGTCTATTCGTGATGTACTATTATTCCCACAAATGCGCCATCGTTAACAGAAAGAGACAACCAATTGGTTGTCTCTTTTATTTGTCATTAAATAGGTCTTTTGGATTCATTTTTCGAAAATTCAATTTTTTGTATTGTGCAAACGTTTTCAGTGTTTATATAATAGATTTGTTATTGACTATAAACAAAGGGGATGGGTGTTATGAAAATTAATCGATGGTTTGCTATTCTAATTGTCTTTGCGATGGTTGCATCAGTTTTTTCGAGCTTTCCTGTGCAAACGATTGCAAATACAACGAAAGTAGTTATTCATTATCAAGAAGCACCGAATAACGCAAAAAATTGGAACCTGTGGGTTTGGCCTGAAGGTGGAGAAGGGAAAGTTTACGACTTTACAGGAGAAGATGCGTTTGGAAAAGTTGCTGAGATTGAAATTCCTACAAATACTAAAAGGGTAGGGTTCATTGTTCGCACAGATACTTGGGAGAAAGATGGGGAAGACCGCTGGGTTGATATCCAAAATGGTGAAGGTGAAGTATGGATAAAAAGTGGAGATAATACGGTGTATAACGAACCACCCGATGGAGAATATCGTGATTTACCATCTTATGAAAACGTTAAAGTTACCATTCATTATGCACGTTATGATCAAAACTATGAAGGATGGGACTTATGGGTTTGGCCAGATGGAAAGGATGGTCAAGCTGTTCAATTTAAAGGAGAAGATAAATTTGGAAAAGTCGCTACGGTCGAATTAAATGATCCAAAGGGTATTCAAAAGGTAGGGTTTGTTGCTCGACAAAGCATAGATGGAAATGAGTGGGGTAATAAAGAGTTAGATAATCGCTATATCACGAAATTTAAAGAAGATGGATCAGCTGAAATTTGGATTGCTCAAGGAATCGAGCGTGTATTTTATGATCCAAGCCAAATAGATTTAAATCCAAAGATTATTGGAGCGAGCATTGACAAAATGAATGAAATCACGCTTCAAACAAATGTTCCATTCCCTATAACAGAGGCAGATAACTCTGGTATTACAGTAGAAGGAGCAGAAATTAAAGAAGTGATACCATTTAATAAGGGTGAAAAAACAACGAACAAAGTCCGCATTGTGACAAAAAATAATTTAGATTTAACAAAGGTATATAAAATCTCAAAGTCCTTGTTTGGAAGTGCGACAGTTGAAATTGGGGCAGCAGTGCGCTCAAAAGAATTCGATGATATGTTTTATTACGATGGAAATGACCTAGGAAATACGTATAAAAAAGAAAAAACATCTTTCCGCTTATGGGCTCCTACTGCTACTGAAGCGAAACTAGTTACATATCAAAAGTGGGACTCAACTAACGGAACTGAAATTCCAATGAAAAAAGCAGAGAGAGGTACATGGACTGCACAGTTAGAAGGGAATCAAGATAAATTAATCTACACGTATAAAGTTAAAATTGGAGATAAATGGAATGAAGCTGTTGACCCTTATGCACGTGCTGTAACTGTAAATGGAGATAAAGGTGTAGTAGTAGATTTAAAAACTACAAATCCAGAGAAGTGGCCAGCGAAAAAACCTTTTCTAAAAAATCGTGAAGATGCGATTATCTATGAGCTTCACGTACGAGATTTATCAATTGATGAAAATAGTGGAATTAAAAACAAAGGTAAGTTTTTAGGTGTTACTGAGGAAGGAACAAGAGGTCCTGGTGGAGTGAAAACAGGGTTAGATCATATTAAAGACTTAGGTGTAACGCACGTGCAGTTTATTCCTATTTATGATTACCGTACAGTCGATGAAACCAAGTTAGACGTGGCTCAGTATAACTGGGGCTATGATCCAAAGAACTATAATGCGCCTGAAGGCTCTTATTCAACAAACCCATATGAACCTAAAGTGAGAATTAAAGAAATGAAGCAGATGGTACAATCACTGCACAAAAATAATTTACGTGTAATTATGGATGTTGTTTATAACCATATGTATGCTGTAAATGAGTCAAACTTTAATGAGTTAGTACCAGGTTACTACTTCCGATATAATGAAGATGGAACGTTAGCTAATGGAACAGGAGTTGGAAATGATACAGCCTCAGAGCGTAAAATGATGAGGAAGTTTATTGTAGACTCGGTAACATATTGGGCAACAGAATATAATTTAGATGGTTTTCGTTTTGATTTAATGGGAATTCATGATGTAGAAACCATGAAAGAGGTTCGAGAAGCTTTAAATAAAGTTGATCCAAGCATTATTGTTTTAGGAGAAGGTTGGGACTTAAACACGCCTTTATCTGCTGATCAAAAAGCAAACCAGAAGAATGCAAAGAAAATGCCAGGTGTAGCGCATTTTAATGATGTTATTCGCGATGGTTTAAAGGGTAGCGTATTTTATGATGAAGATAATGGTTTTGTAAATGGCAGACAAGGTATGGAAGACACAATGAAAAAGAGTATAGCAGGTGGACTTCAATATGATTCATCAACAGCTACTTATCAAGATCCGGAACAAGTAGTAACGTATGTAGAAGCTCATGATAATCATACGTTATGGGATAAGTTACTATTAACAAACCCTACTGCTACTGAATCTGAGCGTAAGCAAATGCATAAACTTGCTTCATCTATGGTATTAACTTCACAAGGCATGTCTTTCATACACGCTGGTCAAGAGTTTATGAGAACTAAAGGTGGAGATCATAATAGCTATAAATCACCAGACTCTGTAAATCAACTAGATTGGAAGAGACGTTTAGCGTTTAATCAAGAAGTTGAGTATATGAAAGGCTTGATTGAAATTCGTAAAAAGTATCCAGCATTTCGTTCAACAACTGCCTCTGAGATTAGTCAGAATCTATCATTTTTAAATGCACCTAAAAATGTAGTAGCATATACGTTGAAGGATAAAAACAAAAAGCAACTAACTATCATACACAACGCTAATTCGAAAGAGATAAAGATCAACTTGTCTACCAAAGGTAATCTATCGCTGCTTGCTGATGGGAAAAAAGCGAGTACAAAGCCTATAAAGAAAGTAAAAAGTGACAATGTAACTGTACCAGCTTTTAGTACCTTTATTTTAGAAGGGAATGCGTCTGGGAAGTAAATTTTATTATTAATTAGAAAAAGATAGCTAAAAAGCTGTCTTTTTCCTTTTTATCCAATCGATATAACGAATAGAAGATATTAGAAAATTTAAACTTATTATTTTGGTATTGCTATATGATAATATGTCTGTTATATTTATAAATGTCCTTGAGAGACACAAACGAATCTCAAAGGAAATAAAAAAACTATTGACATCGAGTTGTAAACTTGATAAGATAGAAAAGTCGCTTAAGAGCGGCGGTTGAACTTTGAAAACTGAACAAAGCGACAAACGTCAACGTTAATTTTTTAAACTTTTATGAGCAAGTCAAACATTTCTTCGGAGAGTTTGATCCTGGCTCAGGATGAACGCTGGCGGCGTGCCTAATACATGCAAGTCGAGCGAACTGATTAGAAGCTTGCTTCTATGACGTTAGCGGCGGACGGGTGAGTAACACGTGGGCAACCTGCCTGTAAGACTGGGATAACTCCGGGAAACCGGAGCTAATACCGGATAACATTTTCTCTTGCATAAGAGAAAATTGAAAGATGGTTTCGGCTATCACTTACAGATGGGCCCGCGGTGCATTAGCTAGTTGGTGAGGTAACGGCTCACCAAGGCAACGATGCATAGCCGACCTGAGAGGGTGATCGGCCACACTGGGACTGAGACACGGCCCAGACTCCTACGGGAGGCAGCAGTAGGGAATCTTCCGCAATGGACGAAAGTCTGACGGAGCAACGCCGCGTGAGTGATGAAGGCTTTCGGGTCGTAAAACTCTGTTGTTAGGGAAGAACAAGTACAAGAGTAACTGCTTGTACCTTGACGGTACCTAACCAGAAAGCCACGGCTAACTACGTGCCAGCAGCCGCGGTAATACGTAGGTGGCAAGCGTTATCCGGAATTATTGGGCGTAAAGCGCGCGCAGGCGGTTTCTTAAGTCTGATGTGAAAGCCCACGGCTCAACCGTGGAGGGTCATTGGAAACTGGGGAACTTGAGTGCAGAAGAGAAAAGCGGAATTCCACGTGTAGCGGTGAAATGCGTAGAGATGTGGAGGAACACCAGTGGCGAAGGCGGCTTTTTGGTCTGTAACTGACGCTGAGGCGCGAAAGCGTGGGGAGCAAACAGGATTAGATACCCTGGTAGTCCACGCCGTAAACGATGAGTGCTAAGTGTTAGAGGGTTTCCGCCCTTTAGTGCTGCAGCTAACGCATTAAGCACTCCGCCTGGGGAGTACGGTCGCAAGACTGAAACTCAAAGGAATTGACGGGGGCCCGCACAAGCGGTGGAGCATGTGGTTTAATTCGAAGCAACGCGAAGAACCTTACCAGGTCTTGACATCCTCTGACAACTCTAGAGATAGAGCGTTCCCCTTCGGGGGACAGAGTGACAGGTGGTGCATGGTTGTCGTCAGCTCGTGTCGTGAGATGTTGGGTTAAGTCCCGCAACGAGCGCAACCCTTGATCTTAGTTGCCAGCATTAAGTTGGGCACTCTAAGGTGACTGCCGGTGACAAACCGGAGGAAGGTGGGGATGACGTCAAATCATCATGCCCCTTATGACCTGGGCTACACACGTGCTACAATGGATGGTACAAAGGGCTGCAAGACCGCGAGGTCAAGCCAATCCCATAA
>CP099863.1:97500-210000 GCA_024134725.1 Bacillus sp. 1780r2a1
GGCACTGTCTCAACGAGAGACTCGGTGAAATTATAGTACCTGTGAAGATGCAGGTTACCCGCGACAGGACGGAAAGACCCCGTGGAGCTTTACTGTAGCCTGATATTGAATTTTGGTACAGCTTGTACAGGATAGGTAGGAGCCTGAGAAGCCGGAGCGCTAGCTTCGGTGGAGGCGTCGGTGGGATACTACCCTGGTTGTATTGAAATTCTAACCCGCAGCCCTGATCGGGCTGGGAGACAGTGTCAGGTGGGCAGTTTGACTGGGGCGGTCGCCTCCTAAAGAGTAACGGAGGCGCCCAAAGGTTCCCTCAGAATGGTTGGAAATCATTCGTAGAGTGTAAAGGCACAAGGGAGCTTGACTGCGAGACCTACAAGTCGAGCAGGGACGAAAGTCGGGCTTAGTGATCCGGTGGTTCCGCATGGAAGGGCCATCGCTCAACGGATAAAAGCTACCCCGGGGATAACAGGCTTATCTCCCCCAAGAGTCCACATCGACGGGGAGGTTTGGCACCTCGATGTCGGCTCATCGCATCCTGGGGCTGTAGTCGGTCCCAAGGGTTGGGCTGTTCGCCCATTAAAGCGGTACGCGAGCTGGGTTCAGAACGTCGTGAGACAGTTCGGTCCCTATCCGTCGTGGGCGTAGGAAATTTGAGAGGAGCTGTCCTTAGTACGAGAGGACCGGGATGGACACACCGCTGGTGTACCAGTTGTCTTGCCAAAGGCATCGCTGGGTAGCTATGTGTGGACGGGATAAGTGCTGAAAGCATCTAAGCATGAAGCCCCCCTCAAGATGAGATTTCCCATAGCGCAAGCTAGTAAGATCCCTGAAAGATGATCAGGTTGATAGGTCAGAGGTGGAAGCACGGCGACGTGTGTAGCTGACTGATACTAATCGATCGAGGACTTAACCAAATTAGAAAAGCGAAGGCGACTGTTCAATTGTGAAAGGCGTTGGAGCTTCTGATAGGGAAACCGCTCTTTGGTTTCAATAACAGAAGTGAAACGACCGAACAATTAGGAGCCGTAGCTAGACAGTAAACTTAGTACTCAGCAAAATGTTATCTAGTTTTGAGAGAATAATCTCAATTCATGTCTGGTGGCGATAGCAGAGAGGTCACACTCGTTCCCATGCCGAACACGGAAGTTAAGTTCTCTAGCGCCGATGGTAGTTGGGACTTTGTCCCTGTGAGAGTAGGACGTTGCCAGGCACATTTAAAAGGATTAGCTTATAGCTAATCCTTTTTTTATTTCTCATTAATTTCAATAAATTACGTTTTGAACCCTATTTTAGTGGAAACCATAAAAGTAAGACAAAACTTATCAAACTACATAGTTGAAATTTCTTTCATTTCCTTTTATATTTAACTTAATAAGGTCAAATATAGTCAAAGTCAGAAGGAGGGTGCAATGTGCCAAATATCTCTGACATCATTGAACAGTATTTAAAAGAAGTGCTTGAATTAAGTGACAGAGAAATTGTGGAGATTAAACGTAGCGAAATCGCCGATAAGTTTCAATGTGTTCCGTCTCAAATCAACTACGTTATTAATACTCGCTTTACAATTGAAAGAGGTTATGTGGTTGAGAGTAAAAGAGGTGGAGGCGGCTTTATTAGAATTGCTAAAGTCCGAACTCATAATGCTTCTCATTTATTTCAACAAGTCATTGATCTTATCGAATCACAAATTTCACAGTCCTATGCTGAAAGCGTCATTTTCAGGTTAGTTGGAGAAAAGGTCATTACAGAGCGAGAAGCTAAGATAATGCTTAGCGTAATTCATCGATCCGTTATTGATCTTGAGCTACCATATCGTGATGAACTTCGAGCCAAGTTACTAAAAGCTATGTTAAATTCATTGAGGTATCGCTAATTGAATTGATTTTATGTAGACAGGGAGAGATGATTGCATGATTTGTCAGCAATGTGAGATTCGACCTGCAACACTTCACTTTACAAATGTAGTGAATGGGAATAAGACAGAAGTACACCTTTGCGAACAATGCGCTGCAGAGAGTGGAGATGTATTTTCTATATCATCTCAGCAAGGCTTTTCAATTAATAGTCTATTAGCAGGACTATTAAATTTTGAACCTTCTGCTACAGGTCCGAATACAATTAAAAAAGAACCACTACGTTGCCCTACATGCGGAATGACGTATCATCAATTTTCTAAAGTAGGTCGTTTTGGCTGTTCGAATTGTTATGAAACTTTTGAACAACCACTTGTTCCGTTTTTAAAGAGATTACATGGGGGGAATTATTTACATCATGGTAAAATTCCAAAGAGAATTGGAAGTAATCTTCATTTAAAAAAGGAATTACAGGCTCTGAGATTGAATTTAAAGGAGTATATTGAAAAAGAGGAATTCGAAAAGGCTGCAGAGCTTCGAGATGAAATCCGCCTATTAGAGAAAAAAATTAATGAATCTACGGGAAAGGAGACATAGCCGAATGTCTGAACTATTCTTCACAAATCCCGTAAGCTCTTGGATGAAACAAGAAGCACCGGACTCTGATATTGTACTAAGCAGCAGAATTCGTCTAGCTAGAAACTTAACAAATTTTCTTTTTCCTACAATGTTAGCAAAAGAAAAAGCTGATGAAATTGTAAACGATTTTGATCAAGTATTTGAAGAAATAAGAAAAGCGGAAGATTTTGAGTTATCTTCTTTAAAAATGAGTGAATTAAAGTCACTAGAGAAACGAGTATTAGTAGAGAAGCATTTAATTAGCCCTCAATTAGCTGAATCTAATGCAGGAGCTTGTTATTTATCAAAACAAGAAGATTTAAGTATTATGGTTAATGAAGAAGATCATTTACGCATACAATGTTTATTTCCAGGCCTTCAATTATCTGAAGCATTGGAACGAGCTAATGAAGTAGATAATTTGATTGAAAATCGTGTAGATTACGCTTTTGATGAACAAAGAGGTTACTTAACGAGCTGTCCCACGAATGTTGGTACAGGACTTCGTGCTTCGGTTATGATGCATATGCCTGCGTTGGTTATGACTCGTCAAATTCATCGAATTATTCCTGCGATTAATCAATTAGGTTTAGTTGTAAGAGGAATTTATGGAGAGGGTAGCGAAGCACTAGGTAATATCTTTCAAGTTTCTAACCAAATTACGCTAGGAAAATCTGAAGCTGATATTGTATCAGACTTGAATAGCGTTGTAACACAGTTAATTGCTCAAGAAAAATCTGCAAGAGATGCATTATTTAAAACATCTCATTTAGAATTAGAAGATCGTGTTCATCGATCATATGGAGTATTAGCTCATAGTCGCATAATTGAATCTAAAGAAGCGTCTCAATGCTTGTCAGATGTTCGGTTAGGAATCGACTTGGGGTATATAACAGACATACCTAGAAATATTCTAAATGAACTTATTATAATGACGCAGCCAGGCTTTTTACAAAAGTATTCAGGCTCAGCATTAGATGCCCATGAGCGAGATGTTAAGAGAGCTACCTTAATTAGAGATCGCCTTAGCAATATTAAAAATATAGATTAAACGTGGAGGGTGACAGCCGTATGATGTTTGGAAGATTTACAGAGCGTGCACAGAAAGTATTAGCGTTAGCACAAGAAGAAGCTTTACGACTTGGACATAACAATATTGGAACTGAGCATATTTTATTAGGTATTGTGCGTGAAGGTGAAGGTATTGCTGCAAAGGCACTATCTGCACTAGGATTAAGTACTGAAAAAATTCAAAAAGAAGTTGAAGCGCTTATCGGAAGAGGTCAAGAGTTAACTCAAACAATTCATTATACGCCTCGCGCTAAAAAGGTAATTGAACTTTCAATGGATGAAGCAAGAAAACTAGGTCATTCATATGTAGGAACTGAGCATATTTTACTTGGTTTGATTCGTGAAGGCGAGGGTGTAGCAGCTCGCGTACTTAATAATTTAGGAGTGAGCTTAAATAAAGCTCGTCAACAAGTATTACACTTATTGGGTAGTAACGAAGCTGCTTCTAGCCATCAAGGTGGTGGAACTTCAAATGCAAATACACCAACTCTTGATAGTTTAGCTCGTGATCTAACAGTGGTAGCACGTGAAGGAAGTCTAGATCCAGTTATTGGGCGTAGTAAAGAAATTCAACGTGTTATTGAAGTGTTAAGTCGTCGTACAAAGAATAACCCGGTTCTTATCGGTGAACCAGGTGTAGGTAAAACAGCCATTGCAGAAGGGTTAGCCCAGCAAATTGTTAATAACGAAGTACCGGAAATTCTTCGAGATAAGCGCGTTATGACTTTAGATATGGGAACAGTAGTTGCTGGAACAAAATATCGTGGTGAATTTGAAGATCGTTTGAAAAAAGTAATGGACGAAATTCGTCAAGCTGGTAATATCATTCTATTTATCGATGAGTTGCATACACTAATTGGTGCTGGTGGTGCAGAAGGAGCAATTGATGCTTCAAACATTTTAAAACCATCCTTAGCACGTGGTGAATTACAATGTATTGGTGCTACTACTCTCGATGAATATCGAAAATATATTGAAAAAGATGCAGCTTTAGAGCGACGCTTCCAACCAATTCAAGTTGATGAGCCAACTCTAGATGAATCTATTCAAATTTTAAAAGGTTTAAGGGATCGTTATGAAGCTCATCACCGTGTATCGATTTCTGATGAAGCTATTGAACAGGCAGTAAAGTTATCCGATCGTTATATTTCAGATCGCTTTTTACCGGATAAAGCAATTGATTTAATTGATGAAGCTGGTTCAAAGGTTCGTTTACGTTCATTTACGACGCCACCTAACTTAAAAGAGTTAGAACAAAAGTTAGAATCTATTCGAAATGAAAAAGATGCTTCTGTTCAAAGTCAAGAATTTGAAAAAGCAGCATCATTACGTGATACAGAGCAACGCTTAAGAGAAGAATTAGAAGAAACAAAAAAAGCTTGGAAACAAGAGCAAGGTAAAGAAAATTCAGCTGTTACGGTAGAAGATATTGCGATGGTTGTATCTAGCTGGACTGGGGTACCAGTTTCAAAATTAGCTCAGGAAGAATCAGAGCGCTTGCTAAACATGGAAGAGATTTTACACTCTCGTGTTATTGGCCAAGAAGAAGCTGTAAAAGCAGTGGCAAAAGCTGTTCGTCGTGCAAGAGCAGGCTTGAAAGATCCAAAGCGTCCAATCGGTTCATTTATTTTCTTAGGACCAACGGGTGTAGGTAAAACAGAACTTGCTAGGGCTTTAGCTGAATCAATGTTTGGTGACGAAGATGCGATGATTCGCATTGATATGTCAGAGTACATGGAAAAGCATTCTACTTCTCGTTTAGTAGGGTCTCCTCCAGGTTACGTTGGATATGATGAAGGTGGACAGTTAACTGAGAAAGTTAGAAGAAAGCCGTATTCTGTTGTACTGTTAGATGAGATTGAAAAAGCACATCCGGATGTATTTAACATCCTATTACAAGTGCTAGAAGACGGCCGCTTAACTGATTCAAAAGGTCGTACAGTAGACTTCCGAAATACAATTTTAATCATGACTTCAAATGTTGGTGCAGATACGTTAAAACGTAGCAAGCACCTTGGATTTACGGTTGAAGCAGAGGGTCAGGACTATAAAGATATGAAAGGGAAAGTAATGAGTGAGATGAAACGTGCTTTCCGCCCAGAGTTTCTTAACCGTATCGACGAGATTATTGTCTTCCATTCGTTAGAGAAACCACACCTAGCTGAAATTGTGAAGCTAATGGCTGATCAATTAACTAGACGCTTAAAAGAACAAGAAATTGAGTTGGAATTAACGACTGCAGCAATTGATAAGATTGCAGAAGAAGGCTTTGATCCAGAGTATGGGGCGCGTCCTTTACGTCGAGCAATTCAAAAGCATGTTGAAGATCGTTTATCTGAAGAGTTACTAAGAGGCGTAATTCAAAAAGGTCAAAAGGTAACGTTAGATGTAGAAGGTGAAAACTTTACTGTTAAATCTTCTTCACCGAGCAGCATTAGCTAAAGAGTTAAGAACATGTGGGGCATACGACAAAATACGTATGCCTCCATTTTTATTTACCATATAAAGATAGTGTACAATAGCATCAAGGACTTTTATAAAGAACGAGGAGAATATACTAAATAATGAGTAAAAGAAAAACAAAATTTTCATGCCAACATTGTGGATATGAATCGGCTAAATGGATGGGAAAGTGTCCTGGGTGTGGCAGTTGGAATTCGATGGTAGAAGAAATTGAAGAGACAAAGTCTTCAAGGCGAGGAGGAGCTTTTTCTGGCGCAACTTCTACAAAGGTGCAAAAGCCTCAATCTATTACAAGTATTGAATCAACGACTGAACCAAGGATATATACAAAATCGCCTGAATTAAACCGTGTTTTAGGCGGAGGAATTGTCAGAGGATCACTAGTCTTAATTGGAGGAGATCCTGGTATAGGTAAGTCAACTTTATTGCTCCAAACGTCAGCTCAGTTAGCTATGAATAAGCATAAAGTGCTTTATATATCTGGTGAGGAGTCAACAAAGCAAACAAAGCTAAGAGCCGATCGCTTAGGTATTAAAGCGGAAGATTTGTATGTGCATGCAGAAACAAACTTAGAGTCAATTACAGAAGCTATCTCAAGTATGAATCCAGAACTTGTGATTATTGATTCAATTCAAACAATTTATCACGGTGACGTTACGTCAGCGCCAGGAAGCGTTTCTCAAGTACGTGAGTGTACTGCTGAGTTAATGCGAATTGCAAAAACAAACGGCATCGCCATTTTTATTGTAGGTCATGTTACCAAAGAAGGAGCTATTGCCGGTCCAAGGTTACTTGAACATATGGTAGACAGTGTTTTGTATTTTGAAGGAGAACGTCACCATACGTATCGAATTTTAAGAGCAGTAAAAAATCGCTTTGGTTCAACAAACGAAATGGGTATTTTTGAAATGAAGGAAAGTGGTTTGGAAGAAGTGCTCAATCCATCTGAAATCTTTTTAGAAGAACGCTCTCAAGGTGCAGCCGGTTCTGTAGTTGTGGCTTCGATGGAGGGGACTCGTCCTGTATTGGTAGAGTTACAGGCACTGATTAGTCCAACAAGTTTTGGAAATCCTAGGAGGATGTCCACAGGGCTTGATCATAACCGTGTATCGCTTATTATGGCGGTATTAGAAAAGCGAGTAGGACTGCTTTTGCAAAATCAAGATGCATACTTAAAAGTAGCAGGTGGAGTAAAGTTAGATGAGCCGGCTATTGATTTGGCGGTTGCAGTTAGCATTGCATCTAGTTTTAAAGATGCACCTTCAAATCCTACAGATGTAGTAGTAGGAGAGGTTGGGTTAACAGGTGAAGTTCGAAGAGTGTCTCGAATTGAACAACGAGTACAAGAAGCTGTAAAGTTAGGGTTTAAGCGAATCATTGTTCCTGAAAAAAACTTAGGTGGTTGGAAAATACCAGAAGGCATTGACGTAGTAGGGGTGTCCACTGTGTCAGAAGCGTTACAGTACACGTTAGGAGGTTAAAACGGATGAATGATGAAAAGACAACAGAGCAAAAGCAAATCTCTGATATTTTAGAATTTGTGGCTCCTGGAACCCCTTTTCGCGATGGTATTGAAAATGTGTTAAGAGCTAAGACTGGAGGGTTAATCGTAATTGGATACAATGATCAAGTGAAAAAGATGGTAGACGGAGGGTTTTCAATTAACTGTGCATTTACACCAGCTCATTTGTATGAGTTGGCTAAAATGGACGGAGCACTTATTTTAAATGATAGTGGTAGTAAGATCTTGTTCGCAAATGCTCAATTAATGCCTGATCCTTCTACTCCTTCTTCACAAACCGGTATGCGACATCGTACAGCAGAGCGGGTTGCGAAGCAGTCAGGAGTATTGGTTATTGCTATTTCACAGCGTCGAAATGTTATTACGCTGTATAAAGGGTCGTCTCAATATGTACTTAAAGATATTAGTGTTATTTTAGCAAAAGCAAACCAAGCACTTGGTACCTTGGAGAAATATAAAGCAGTTTTAGATGAGTCCATTAATAGCCTAAGTGCTTTAGAGTTTGAAGAACAAGTAACTCATACAGACGTTTTGCAATCTTTGCATCGCATTGAAATGGTATTGCGAATTAAAAACGAAATCTTAAGTTATATTAGTGAGTTAGGAACCGAAGGAAGGTTAATTCGTCTTCAGATGAATGAATTGCTGTCTCACCTAGAAGAAGAAGCAATTCTATTAATGAAAGATTATATGTATGATACAAGCGTAGAGCCAACAAAAGTAATTGAAAAGATGCAGCAACCATCTAATAACGTGTTATTAGATGATCAAACTCTCTTAAGACTAATGGGGTACCCAATCTATACGAGCTTTGAAGAGGGAGTTGTTCCGAGAGGGTATCGAATGCTTCATAAAATCCCGCGACTACCGTCTATTATTATTGAGAACTTAATTGAAGAACTAGGTGACCTCAAATCTATTACGGATGCAACCGTTCAGGAGCTTGATGAGGTAGAGGGTATAGGTGAAATACGTGCTCGTAAAATTCAACAAGGATTAAAGCGTCTCAAGGAACAACATTTGCTAAACCGTCAGCTCTAGGATATTAATTGACTTTTTAATCTTGATTAGGATATTGTGAAAATACTAAAAGAGTGACATTTTGTTTACAAATTATGTTTTCAATTAAATAAAAGGTTTCAATCATTGTAAACTGTTTATAATGATAAAGGGAGGTGAAGGCGTGTTAAAGCGTTTTGTTCAATTGTTTTTTATCATAACAGGTGGTACATTAGGAATCTTTCTTATTCCAGAACTTATTGAATTATTAAGTCTAAAAGATATTGCATTACTAGACAAGTCATACATTCACGCCCCTTTAGGTGCAATTCTCTTTTATGTGATAACATTCTGGCTAGTAGATTATGTTGTAGGCTTCATTCGCCGCATTGAAGAGTCTCTTGTAAAGGCACCAGTAACAGATGTTTTATTTGGGAGTTTAGGCTTAATATTAGGCTTAATTGTGGCCTATTTAGTTGGTACGTTCCTAGGGAAAATTCAGCTACAAGTAGTTAGTACAGTTTTACCAATCTTCTTAAGTATTTTGTTAGGTTACTTAGGCTTTCAAGTAGGGTTTAAAAAGAGAGATGAGTTGGTTAATGTTTTTTCAATGCCTACTCGTATTGGTAAGAAAAAAGGCTCGGAAGAAGAGCAAGAGAATAATCAATCCTTGCAATCTTTAAAGATTTTAGATACAAGCGTTATTATCGATGGACGCATTGCAGATATATGTCAAACTGGCTTTTTAGATGGAACGATTGTAATTCCTCGCTTTGTATTAGAAGAGCTTCAGCATATCGCAGATTCATCAGATGTTTTAAAGCGCAATAGAGGTCGTCGAGGTCTTGATATCTTAAATCGAATTCAAAAAGAATTGTCTATGAAGGTAGAGATTTACGAGGGTGACTTTGAAGACATTCAAGAGGTGGATAGTAAACTTGTAAAGTTAGCAAAAGTTACTTCAGGCCTCGTTGTAACAAATGATTTTAACTTAAACAAAGTATGCGAACTGCAAAATGTAGGGGTTTTAAATATTAATGACTTAGCAAACGCCGTCAAACCAATTGTTTTACCAGGAGAAGAAATGAATGTACTTGTCATTAAGGATGGTAAGGAACATAATCAAGGTATTGCCTACTTAGACGATGGTACAATGATTGTTGTAGAGGAAGGCCGCAACTATATAGGCAAGCAAATTGATGTGCTTGTGACAAGCGTGCTCCAAACATCAGCTGGTCGAATGATTTTTGCTAAGCCTAAGCTCTTAGAAAAAGCCCTCTAATTTTCAGCTATAAGGGAGAAGGAACATGCAATACGATGTAATTGTTTTAGCAGCAGGACAAGGTAAGCGGATGAAAGCAGGGCGCAATAAGCAGTTCTTATTAATTCGAGACGTACCTCTTCTTGTTCATACACTAAATATATTTGAAACTGATCATACATGTAACAGCATTATTTTAGTTATCAATGACCAAGAACTAGAGGATATTACATCACTTTTAGAGCAATATCCGATGCGTAAAGTTAAGTCAGTGGTATCGGGTGGTCAAGAACGTCAGCATAGCGTGTATAATGGATTGAAAGCCCTTAAGCTTTCCAAAGTGGTTCTTATCCATGACGGTGCTAGGCCATTTGTGAAACATCACCACATCCACAAACTTGTACAAGAAGCAGCACTTAAAGAAGCGGCAACCTTAGGCGTTCCTGTTAAAGAGACGATTAAGAAAGTAGAAAACAACATCGTAGTGGAAACGATTGAACGCTCTAGCTTGTGGTCTATTCAAACCCCACAAGCTTTTCTTTCGTCTACGATTCAAAAAGCTCATCATTTAGCGAAAGAAACTGGCTATCTAGGAACAGATGATGCAAGCTTAGTGGAACAGTTAGGGCAGAAAGTCGCGATTGTACAAGGAGACTACGATAATATAAAATTAACAACACCAGAAGATTTGATTTATGCAGAAGCTATTTTAACAAAGTTGGAACAAAACAACTAAGAGGTGAAGGAAATGAATATACGTGTTGGGCAAGGGTTTGACGTTCATCAATTTGCAACAGGACGTCCACTAATTATTGGAGGAATTGAAATCCCATATGAGAGAGGGTTACTAGGCCATTCTGATGCGGACGTACTTCTACATACGATTGCAGATGCACTGTTAGGAGCAGTAGCTCAAGGAGATATCGGTAAGCATTTTCCAGACACTGATCCTGAGTTTAAAGATGCAGATTCAGCTAAGCTTTTACAACATGTTTGGAAACTAGTGAAAGAAGAAGGCTATGCACTCAGCAATGTAGATTGTACAATTATTGCACAGAAGCCTAAGATGGCACCGTACATCCAGCCAATTCGAGAGCGTATTGCCGAATTATTAGAAGCTGAAGTGTCACAGATTAATGTTAAAGCAACGACGACAGAAAAACTAGGCTTTACTGGCCGTGAAGAAGGGATTGCTTCACAAGCCGCGGTGTTAGTATATCAAAAATAATCCAGAGTCTTTAACAGAATTACATTTGGTGATAAAATTAACAATGTCGAAAAATAATAAATTACATACCTACGTAAAATAAACTGGAGGTTATCCTACTTATGTCAAAAGAAGTACGCGTTCGCTATGCACCGAGTCCAACTGGGCACCTTCATATCGGAAACGCACGAACAGCTTTATTTAATTATTTATTTGCTCGCAATCAAAACGGTAAATTCATTATTCGTATTGAAGATACAGATCAAAAGCGTAACATTGAAGGTGGAGAAGAAAGCCAGCTTCGCTATTTAAAGTGGTTAGGTATTGATTGGGATGAAAGTATTGATATCGGTGGAAAATACGGTCCTTATCGTCAATCCGAACGCACAGAAATTTACCAAAAATATACGGACGAACTATTAGAAAAAGGTGCAGCTTACTATTGCTACTGTACAGAAGAAGAATTAGAAAAAGAACGTGAAGAACAGACTGAAAATGGTCAAATGCCACGCTACTCAGGCAAATGCCGTAACTTAACAGAAGAGCAACAAAAAGAGTTAGCGGCAGAAGGTCGTAAGCCAAGCATCCGCTTCCGAGTTCCAACGGGTACAATAGTTAAGTTCAACGATATTGTTAAAGATGAAGTAGCATTCGAGTCTGATGGTATCGGTGACTATGTTATCGTGAAAAAAGATGGTACGCCAACTTATAACTACGCTGTAGCTGTTGATGATCATTTAATGGAAATGACGCACGTTTTACGTGGAGACGATCATATCTCAAATACACCAAAACAAATTATGATTTATAATGCGTTAGGCTGGGAACCACCTGTATTTGGTCATATGACATTGATTGTAAATGAAAGTCGTCGCAAACTAAGTAAGCGTGATGAGTCTATTATCCAATTTATCGAGCAGTATAAAGAATTAGGCTACTTGCCTGAAGCTCTGTTCAATTTTATTACAATGCTTGGATGGTCACCTGTAGGGGAAGAAGAAATCTTCTCAAAAGAGCAGTTTATTGAAATTTTTGATCCTGCTCGTTTATCTAAATCACCAGCATTGTTTGATACGAATAAACTTCGTTGGATGAACAATCAATATATGAAACAGCTTGATTTAGATGAAGTTGTAGACCTGTCTCTTCCTCACCTTGTAAAAGCTGGTCGTGTAGAAGAGCAAATGACGGAAGAACAAACGAAGTGGGTAAAAGAACTCATTGCCCTTTATCAAGAACAAATGAGCTACGGTGCAGAAATCGTGGAGCTAACAGAAATGTTCTTTAAAACAGAAATTGAGTACAATGAAGAAGCGAAAGCTGTACTTGCAGAAGAGCAGGTACCCGAAGTCCTACAAGCTTTTGCAGCGGAAATTGAAGCAATGGAAACATTTAGTCCTGAAGAAATTAAAGCAGCAACAAAAGCTGTTCAAAAATCAACAGGCCACAAAGGTAAGAAACTATTTATGCCAATCCGTGTAGCTACAACGGGTGAAACACATGGGCCAGAATTACCAAAAGCTATTTCACTACTTGGTAAAGACACAGTTTTAGCTCGTCTAGCAAAAGTTTCTGGTTAACAAATTGATTTAAAACCCATATAGTTAATATATATTGAAATCGTTGATAAGGAGAAGTAAATAGGTTATGGCTTTTTTAGAGAGGATTACCATCGGCTGAAAGTAATCCATGCTCATACCTATTGAAATGCACCTTAGAGACTTTTGCTGAAAACAGAGGTTAGTAAGCAGGAGCGGGTATCGCCGTTACACGAGATGAGTTGGAGTGCATATTTGCATTCAAGCAGAGTGGAACCGCGTATAAGAAACGTCTCTGTGTCAGTTGACACAGAGACGTTTTTTTTATAAAAAATGGGGGGTGAGAAAGTGATAAAGATGTTAAAAGAGGATATTGAGGTGATATTTGAACAAGACCCTGCTGCTAGGAGCTACATTGAAGTGATTTTAACGTATTCTGGGCTCCATGCTATCTGGTCACATCGTTTAGCTCATGCGTTGTTTAAACGCAAATGGTTCTTTTTAGCACGTGTAATTTCACAAATCAGTCGCTTCTTCACAGGAATCGAAATTCATCCGGGGGCAAAAATAGGACGACGCTTTTTTATTGACCACGGAATGGGAATTGTAATTGGAGAGACTTGTGAAATAGGAGACAATGTCACGGTTTATCAAGGAGTAACTTTAGGTGGTACGGGAAAAGAGAAAGGAAAACGTCATCCAACTATTAAAGACCACGTTCTTATTGCCACGGGTGCTAAAGTTTTAGGATCGATTACCATTAACGAGAACTCAAAGATTGGTGCTGGTTCGGTTGTTTTAAATGACGTTCCTGAGAATTCAACGGTTGTAGGAATTCCAGGTCGAGTCGTCATTCAAAATGGGGTTCGTATTAAAGATTTAAATCATCAAGATTTACCAGATCCAGATGCAGAACGATTTAAGCAGCTTGAATACCAATTAAGTGAACTACAACAAGAAATTAAGCAGCTCAAAGAAGGGAAGATTTATCATGACAATTAAGCTATATAATACATTAACTCGTCAAAAAGAAGTGTTTACACCTTTAGAAGAAAACAAGGTTAAAATGTATGTCTGTGGTCCAACTGTTTATAACTATATTCATATTGGAAACGCAAGACCTGCTATTGTATTCGATACAGTACGTCGTTATCTAGAGTTTAGAGGGTATGAAGTACAATATGTTTCAAACTTCACGGACGTTGATGACAAGCTAATTCGAGCAGCTAAAGAGCTAGGTGAAGATGTACCAACGATTGCAGAACGATTTATTAACGCTTATTTTGAGGATACGACAGCACTTGGTTGCAAACATGCGACTATACATCCTCGCGTAACGGAAAATATGGATATTATTATTGATTTTATTGATGAGTTAGTTAAAAAAGGCTATGCATATGAGTCAGATGGAGACGTTTATTATCGCACAAGAAAGTTTGAAGGTTACGGCAAACTTTCACACCAGTCAATTGATGAGCTGCAATCAGGTGCTCGTATTGAAGTTGGGGAAAAGAAAGAAGATCCGTTAGACTTTACGTTATGGAAAGCAGCAAAAAATGATGAAATTGCATGGGATAGCCCATGGGGACAAGGAAGACCAGGGTGGCATATCGAGTGTTCAGCAATGGCTCGCAAATACTTAGGGGATACAATCGATATTCATGCCGGTGGTCAGGATTTATCGTTTCCGCATCATGAAAATGAAATTGCGCAGTCTGAAGCATTGACGGGTAAGACATTTGCGAAATATTGGTTGCATAATGGTTATATTAATATTGATAACGAAAAAATGTCGAAGTCATTAGGTAACTTTGTACTTGTACATGACATTATTCAAAAGCATGACCCATCACTACTAAGGTTCTTTATTTTATCAGTACATTACCGTCATCCAATCAATTATAACGAAGAAATTCTAGAGAATACTCGCAAAGGATATGAACGATTACAAACGGCTTATATGAATTTAAAGCACCGTTTGGATGCAGCCACAGACTTAAGTGATGATAATTCTGAATGGGCAGCTAAAATTGATGAGCTTCACAACAGCTTTATCAAAGAAATGGATGACGACTTCAATACAGCAAATGCTATCTCTGTATTGTTTGAACTAGCTAAGCAAGCAAATGTGTATCTGCTTGAGAGTACGACATCAAAAGAAGTGATTGAAGCATTCATTAATGAATTTAACCAGTTAGGTGGAGCTTTGGGCTTAACATTTGGTGCTCAAGAATTAGTAGATGAGGAAATTGAAAATCTCATTCAACAGCGAATTGATGCCCGTAAAAACCGTGATTTTAAATTAGCTGACCAAATTCGCGACGAATTAAAAGCTAAAAATATTATTTTAGAGGATACGGCTCAAGGAACGCGTTGGAAAAGAGGATGATTGTTTGATGATTGAAAAGAAGTTAGATGTAAAGCAGTTGAATAGTCTAGCATTAGCTTATATGGGTGATGCAGTATTCGATTTACATGTTCGTAAACATTTGCTTGGGTTAGGGACAGTGCGCCCTAACCAACTTCATAATAAAGCTAAAAAATATGTGTCTGCTAAAGCGCAGGCTCAAATTGTCTATCATTTCAAAGAAAATGATTTTTTAGATGATGAAGAACTAGCTGTGCTAAGAAGAGGGCGTAATGCAAAATCAGGAACAGTTCCTAAAAACACAGATGTACAAACATATCGCTATAGCACAGCATTTGAAGCGTTAGTTGGCTACCATTATTTATTGGGTAACGATGAACGTGCTCATGAAATTATTACAAAAGCAATCTCTTTCATCTTTGAAGGAGAGGGAGGAAATTAATATGCAGCAACAAGATTATATTATCGGACGAAATGCCGTATTAGAAGCATTAAAATCAGAAAGAGAAATTAACAAGCTATGGATTGCAGAAGGATCTCAGGGTGGCTCTATGGGAGAGATTGTAAAATTTGCTAAACGAAATGGCGTATTGGTGCAGTATGTGCCTAAAAAGAAAATCGAACAAATGGTTCAGGGGACACATCAAGGTGTATTGGCTTTAGTTGCGGCGTATTCATATGCTGAAGTTGATGAACTGTTTGAAAAAGCAGCACAAAAAAATGAAGATCCTTTTTTCTTAATACTAGATGAGTTGGAAGATCCACACAACCTAGGTTCAATTATGAGAACAGCGGATGCAGTTGGTGCTCACGGCATTATTATTCCAAAGCGTAGATCTGTTGGGCTAACATCAACTGTGGCTAAATCATCAACAGGAGCTATTGAACATATTCCAGTTGCTCGCGTAACGAACTTAGCTCGCACCATTGATGAATTAAAAGAAAGAGGAGTATGGGTAGCTGGTACGGATGCAAAAGAAAGTGATGACTACCGAAATTTAGATGGTACAATGCCACTGGCTTTAGTTATCGGAAGCGAAGGTAAAGGAATGAGTCGCCTTGTTCGAGAAAAGTGTGACTTTTTAGTAAAGCTTCCAATGGTTGGTCACGTAACATCTTTAAATGCATCAGTAGCAGCAAGTTTATTGATGTATGAAGTGTATCGTAAACGTCACCCATTAGGAAGATAAAATGGACATTTTATTAGTAGATGGTTATAACATGATTGGTGCATGGCCTAACTTACGGAATCTACGTGATCATGATTTAGCGGGAGCCCGAGATTTACTTATTGAAAAGCTCGCCGAGTACCAAGCTTATACAGGCTACCGTGTCATTGTGGTATTTGATGCGCATATGGTTCAAGGGATTGAAAAGAAAGCTCATAATTATAAAATTGAAGTCGTGTTTACACGTGAAAATGAAACAGCTGATGAATACATTGAAAAGCTGGCTCAAGATTTAAATAATGTAGCCACGCAGGTTCATGTTGCGACATCAGACTTTACTGAACAGTGGGCGATATTTGGTCAAGGAGCATTACGTAAATCAGCCCGGGAATTATATAATGAAATTCAAGAGATTGAAAGATTTATTAAAATTGAAGTAAAGTCCATTCAAACGCAAAAACCAGCGGCGAGGATTAAATTGTCTGACGGAGTTGCTGAAATTTTCGAAAAATGGAGACGTGGTGAGAAGTGACGCTGTTGACGGTGAAGAATTAGCTACTGTATAATATTTCTATCTACTGTGCGGTCAGGGGGATCGATATGGGCGATAACTATGGGAGAAAACTTCATGCTCATTTCGAACAACAAGAAGATGAAGAAGTTGTCGAGCTTGTGCATAAAGGTGACATTGATGCATTAGAGTATTTGATTCACAAGTACAAGAATTTTGTTCGAGCTAAGGCACGGTCGTACTTTTTAATAGGGGCAGATAGAGAAGATATTATTCAAGAAGGCATGATAGGGCTGTATAAAGCTATTCGTGACTTTAGAGAAGATAAGCTTACTTCATTTAAAGCATTTGCTGAACTATGTATTACGAGGCAAATCATTACAGCCATAAAAACGGCTACAAGACAAAAGCATATTCCGCTAAATTCTTATGTGTCGTTGGACAAGCCTATTTACGATGAGGAATCTGATCGAACATTGCTAGATGTTATTTCAGGAACCAAGGTCATGAACCCGGAAGAACTCTTGATTAACAGAGAAAAGTTCGATGATATCGAGTTAAAGATGGCAGAACTTTTGAGTGATTTAGAAAGAAAAGTATTAGTATTGTATTTAGACGGTCGTTCTTATCAAGAAATCTCAGAAGATTTAAACCGCCACGTAAAATCGATTGATAATGCTTTACAAAGAGTTAAGCGTAAGTTAGAGCGCTACTTAGAAATCCGTGAAATTACCACATAGCCTGTATTGACACAGGAAGAAAGTGTGTGATACTTTCTTATAGACATTATCACTTATATAGGTGGCTAATAAAATGCGTAAAAAAGTTGTAATGGCATGTGTAGAATGTGGTAGTCGTAACTATACAACGATGAAAAGTACAGAGCAAAACAACATTCGTTTAGAGATGAAGAAGTTTTGCAAATCTTGCAACTCACATGTCCAGCATCGTGAAACAAAATAGATCAAAAAGCTGCACAGATTAATACCCCTTTTATTTTAATGGAGGTTACAAACATGAACCGTGTAGGGAAATTTTTGCGTGACGTTGGTCGTGAAATGAAGAAGGTCAGCTGGCCTAAACGAAATGAACTAGTTCGCTATACAATTACAGTTGTTTCTACAGTTATTTTCATGACCGTCTTTTTCGCAATTGTCGATTATGGAATCTCATCATTGATTCGTTTAATCCCTTGAATAATTTAATGATAATCATGGTATAATGAAACTATATGATGAGTTCTTCTTAAAAAGCCCGTTTACGGGTTTTTTAATTTGTTTTGAGAATGATATGAACTAGAGTGTATTTATATTCTAGTTTATCTTCTGTGCAATAGATACTTGAACACTTTACAGGAAGCTGGGAGGGAAGGACATTACGTCCTCAAAAATGGAGAAAAATTGGTATGTTGTTCATACTTATTCAGGGTATGAAAATAAAGTAAAGACAAATTTAGAAAAACGTGTAGAAACAATGGGCATGCAGGATAAAATCTTTCGTGTAGTTGTACCTGAAGAAGAAGAAAGAGAAATTAAAAACAATAAAGAAAAGATAACGAAGAAAAAAGTATTTCCAGGTTACGTGTTAGTAGAGATTATTATGACAGATGATTCATGGTACGTGGTACGTAATACCCCTGGTGTAACAGGTTTCGTTGGATCAGCTGGTTCAGGTTCTAAACCGACACCTCTATTACCAGAAGAAGTGGAAATGATTTTAAAACAAATGGGTATGGATGAAAGCCATGCTGGATTTGACTTTGAACTAAAAGAAACTGTTCTAGTTAAAGAAGGCCCGTTTGCAAACTTTGAAGGTACAATTGAAGAAATCGACACAGACAAGCGCAAAATTAAAGTTCATGTTGATATGTTTGGACGTCAAACACCTGTTGAGTTAGAGTTTACACAAATTGAAAAAATATAACCTTTAAAACCTTGCAATTCATTTGTTTTAATGTTAATATTTCATAAGTCAGTATGTCTCAATCCTGAGACTAAAACAACTATTTCTTTATTTTATATATAAAGAACTTGGAGTGGGAGGGCATCGCCCTATTACCACATCACGGACTTAAGGAGGTGTGTCTCGTGGCTAAAAAAGTAATTAAACTTGTAAAATTACAAATTCCTGCTGGTAAAGCAAACCCAGCACCACCAGTTGGTCCTGCATTAGGTCAAGCCGGTGTTAACATCATGGGATTCTGTAAAGAATTTAACGCTCGCACAGCTGATCAAGCTGGTTTAATCATTCCTGTTGAAATCACGGTATTTGAAGACCGTTCATTTACATTTATTACGAAAACTCCACCTGCTGCTGTATTACTTAAGAAAGCGGCTGGTATTGAGTCAGGTTCTGGTGAACCAAACCGTAATAAAGTTGCAACAGTCAAGCGTGACAAAGTACGTGAGATTGCTGAAACAAAAATGCCTGACCTAAACGCTGCTAACGTTGAGTCTGCAATGCGTATGGTAGAAGGTACAGCACGTAGCATGGGAATCGTAGTTGAAGACTAATCCCAAATGATTAGGTGTTAGAAGGTTGCGAGATAGGGGATAGCTTCCATTTCGCAACCTTTATTAGTGGGAGGTTATTCCGTTAATACCACATAAGGAGGAAAAGAACATGGCTAAAAAAGGTAAAAAGTACATTGAAGCTGCGAAGCTTGTAGATCGTACACAAGCTTACTCAGTTCAAGAAGCAATTGAATTAGTAAAGAAAACAAACACAACTAAATTTGATGCAACTGTTGAAGTAGCATTCCGTTTAGGCGTTGACCCTAAAAAAGCTGACCAACAAATTCGTGGTGCAGTAGTACTTCCAAATGGTACTGGTAAAACTCAACGTGTATTAGTATTCGCTAAAGGTGAGAAAGCGAAAGAAGCAGAAGCTGCTGGAGCTGACTACGTTGGCGATTCTGATTACATCAACAAAATCCAACAAGGTTGGTTCGAGTTTGACGTAATCGTTGCTACACCAGACATGATGGGTGAAGTTGGTAAACTTGGTCGCGTATTAGGGCCAAAAGGTTTAATGCCAAACCCTAAGACTGGTACTGTAACATTTGATGTTGAGAAAGCAGTTAATGAAATCAAAGCTGGTAAAGTAGAATACCGCGTTGATAAAGCTGGTAACATCCACGTACCAATCGGTAAAGTATCATTCGAAGATAGCAAGTTAGTTGAAAACTTCACTACAATCTTCGAAACTATGCAAAAAGCTAAGCCTGCAGCTGCAAAAGGAACATACATGAAGAACTTAGCTGTATCTTCAACTATGGGCCCTGGTATCAAAGTTGATATCGCAACTTTCAGCGCAGCTAACTAATTATTGGAAATAAATTGGTGTTGACTTTATAAGTCGAACTGATTACAATAGATAATGTTGTTAAAAAAAAATAACATTTGTACCGTAGACAGTAGGTGCCTTTAAGGCTTAATTTCCTACCGAGGTGTGTGTGATAAATTAGTGAACGTTCTGATTCGCTTATAACACCTCCATGTCTTAGTTGTCATGGAGGTGTTTTATTTGCACCTTGTATGAGTGTACGGAAGGAAATCTACAGGAGGTGTAAAAATGAGCAACGTAATTGAACAAAAGAAACTAGTTGTTGATGAAATTGCTGATAAACTTAAAGCAAGTGGATCAGCGATCGTAGTTGACTACCGTGGCTTAAATGTTGCTGAAGTAACTGAACTTCGTAAGCAATTACGTGACGCGGGTATTGAGTTTAAAGTATACAAAAATACTTTAACTCGCCGTGCTGTAGAAAAGGTTGAACTAAACGACCTTAACGAAGCGCTAGTTGGTCCAAACGCAATTGCATTTGGTGGAGAAGACGTTGTTGCTCCAGCTAAAATTCTTAACAGCTTCGCTAAAGAGCATGAAGCATTAGAAATTAAAGCTGGTGTTATCGAAGGTAACGTAGCAACTGTTGAACAAATCAAAGCTATTGCTGAGCTTCCATCTCGCGAAGGCTTACTTTCTATGTTACTTAGCGTTCTTCAAGCTCCAATCCGCAACCTTGCTCTTGCTACAAAAGCTGTGGCAGATCAAAAAGAAGAACAAGGTGCATAATTTAGTCTGTTATATATAACACAATCACAAGGAGGAAATTAACAATGACTCAAGAACAAATCATTGAAGCAGTTAAAAATATGACTGTTTTAGAACTTAACGATTTAGTAAAAGCAATTGAAGAAGAATTTGGCGTAACTGCTGCTGCTCCTGTAGCTGTAGCTGGCGGTGCTGCTGGTGAAGCTGCTGCTGAGAAAACTGAATTTGACCTAGTACTTGAAAGTGCTGGCGGCCAAAAAATCAAAGTTATCAAAGTAGTACGTGAAATCACTGGTCTTGGCTTAAAAGAAGCTAAAGAAATCGTTGATAACGCTCCAAAAGCTCTTAAAGAAGGTATTTCTAAAGAAGAAGCTGAAGAAGCAAAAGCTAAACTTGAAGAAGTTGGCGCTTCTGTAGAAGTTAAGTAATTACTACTTAACATTTGATATGAAAAAGCTCGCTTACTCAAGCGAGCTTTTTTGCTTCTGTTTCTCTATTCGTTTATAGTAATAGAGGATGCCTTTTAGAAGGAGGAGTTCAGTTGACAGAACACTATTTTTCAAACACACCATCGGCTAGTAGTAATGAAGAGACATTTTCGTTTGAACTTCGAGGACAAACTTTCCGTTTCACTAGTGATCGAGGTGTTTTCTCTAAAAAGGAAGTTGATTTCGGTTCGCGGGTACTAATTGATAGCTTTGAAGTTAATAATGTAAAAGGTCCTATTCTAGATGTCGGTTGTGGATATGGCCCTATCGGTTTAACAATAGCTAAACTTCGTCCGGATGAGCAAGTGCATATGGTTGATGTTAATGAGCGTGCATTAGCTTTGTCAGAAAAAAATGCAAAAGCTAACGGTATTAACAATGTTCAAATTTATCAAAGCTCTTGCTATAGTAATGTGAAAATTAATGATTTCTCTACTATTCTTACCAACCCACCAATTCGTGCTGGTAAGAAAATTGTACATGAAATCCTTGAAGGGGCATATAATCACCTCGTTGAACAAGGTGAATTATGGGTCGTTATTCAAAAAAAGCAGGGAGCTCCTTCCGCTTTAGCGAAACTAGAGTCTCTATTTGAGGAAGTAGAGGTAGTAGAGAAGAAAAAAGGCTATTATATCATACGTGCTAAAAAATGTTGACTAATATTTTTTAGTATGTTAGCATTATAAAATGCCAATATATAAATATTCCATATAGGCCTCTGTTATACATAAAATTACACGTATAATTTGAGAATGTATGGGAAAACTAATAAAATCAATAGTACGTTTTATGAAATTGTGGTTTTCTATTTAAAGAAACCATTTTTCTTTTGTTCAATAATAAACAATAGTTTATTATATGTCTTGAATAATAACGCTTGATTTGAGGGGTGAATCAGTTGACAGGTCAACTAGTTCAGTATGGACGCCACCGCCAGCGCAGAAGTTATGCTCGTATCAGTGAGGTTCTAGAATTACCAAACTTAATCGAGATTCAAACGGCTTCATACCAATGGTTTTTAGATGAAGGATTAAGAGAAATGTTCCAGGATATTTCTCCAATCGATGATTTTACTGGTAATTTATCACTAGAATTTATTGACTACAGCTTAGGTGAGCCAAAGTATTCAGTAGAAGAATCTAAAGAACGTGATGTAACTTATGCAGCACCTCTTCGTGTTAAGGTGCGTTTAATTAATAAAGAAACAGGTGAAGTAAAAGACCAAGATGTGTTTATGGGTGATTTCCCATTGATGACGGAAACTGGTACGTTTGTTATTAACGGTGCTGAGCGCGTTATCGTATCACAATTGGTACGTTCACCAAGCGTCTACTACAGTGGAAAAGTAGATAAAAACGGTAAAAAAGGATATACAGCTACTGTTATCCCTAACCGTGGAGCATGGTTAGAATATGAAACTGATGCAAAAGACGTTGTTTACGTGCGTATTGATCGTACTCGTAAACTTCCAGTATCAGTATTGTTACGTGCATTAGGTTTTGGTTCAGACCAAGAGATTATTGATTTAATTGGAGATAATGAGTACATCCGTAATACGCTTGAAAAAGATAACACGGAAAGTACTGAAAAAGCGTTGCTAGAAATCTATGAGCGCTTACGTCCAGGTGAGCCACCAACTGTAGAAAATGCAAAATCACTGCTTGTATCTCGATTCTTTGATCCAAAGCGCTATGATTTAGCAAATGTTGGTCGTTACAAGATTAATAAAAAGCTTCATATTAAACATCGTTTGTTTAATCAAAAATTAGCAGAAACATTAGTTGATCATGAGACGGGCGAAATTATTGCTGAAAAAGGTGCAATGATTGACCGCCGTACGTTAGATCGCTTAATTCCAATGCTTGAAAGTGGAGTAAACTTCAAAACTTATAGCCCGGTTGGCGGAGTTTTAGAAGACGATGTTACGTTACAATCTATTAAGATTTATGCTCCAAACGATCCGGATGGAGAAAAAGTAATTACAGTTTCAGGTAATGCTTACGTAACAGAAGAAGTGAAGAATATTACACCTGCTGATATTCTAGCATCAATTAGCTACTTCTTTAACTTGCTTCATCAAGTAGGAGATACAGATGATATCGACCATCTAGGAAATCGTCGCCTTCGTTCTGTAGGGGAATTGTTACAAAACCAATTCCGTATTGGGTTATCTCGTATGGAGCGTGTTGTTCGTGAGAGAATGTCTATTCAAGACACGAATACAATTACTCCTCAACAGTTAATCAATATTCGCCCTGTAATTGCTGCTATTAAAGAATTCTTTGGTAGTTCTCAGCTTTCTCAGTTTATGGACCAAACAAACCCGTTAGCTGAATTGACACATAAGCGTCGTCTGTCTGCATTAGGACCAGGTGGTTTAACTCGTGAGCGTGCTGGATTCGAAGTTCGTGACGTTCACTACTCTCACTATGGCCGTATGTGTCCGATTGAAACGCCTGAGGGACCAAACATTGGGTTAATCAACTCATTATCTTCTTATGCAAAAGTGAATAAATTTGGCTTTATTGAAACGCCATATCGTCGTATCGATCCTGAAACAGGTAAAGTTACGTCAAGAATTGATTACTTAACTGCTGATGAAGAAGATAACTATGTAGTTGCCCAAGCAAATGCACGCCTAGGCGAAGACGGCTCTTTCTTAGATGAAAATATTGTGGCTCGTTTCCGTGGTGAAAATACAGTTATCCGTCGCGATCGTTTAGATTACATGGATGTATCGCCAAAGCAAGTAGTATCTGCGGCAACAGCTTGTATTCCATTCTTAGAGAATGATGATTCAAACCGTGCATTAATGGGTGCCAACATGCAACGTCAAGCAGTGCCGTTGTTAAATCCAGAAGCACCACTTGTCGGAACAGGTATGGAATATGTATCTGGTAAAGACTCAGGGGCTGCAGTTATCTGTAAGCATCCTGGTGTTGTTGAGCGCGTAGAAGCAAAACAAGTTTTTGTTCGTCGTTATGAAGAAGTAGATGGACAAAAGGTTAAAGGAAACTTAGATAAATACAAGCTTCTTAAGTTCATTCGTTCTAACCAAGGTACTTGCTACAACCAACGTCCAATTGTTTCAGTTGGCGATGAAGTTGTAAAAGGTGAAATCCTAGCTGATGGCCCTTCTATGGAAAAAGGAGAGCTTGCATTAGGACGTAACGTTTTAGTAGGTTTCATGACTTGGGACGGATATAACTATGAGGATGCTATTATCATGAGTGAACGTCTTGTAAAAGACGATGTATATACTTCTGTTCATATTGAAGAATATGAATCTGAGTCTCGTGATACAAAACTAGGACCAGAAGAAATCACACGCGATATTCCAAACGTGGGTGAAGACGCTCTTCGTAACCTAGATGAGCGTGGTATCATTCGCATTGGTGCCGAAGTTAAAGATGGTGATCTTTTAGTTGGTAAAGTAACGCCTAAAGGTGTTACGGAACTAACTGCTGAAGAGCGCTTATTACATGCGATCTTTGGTGAAAAAGCACGTGAGGTTCGTGATACTTCATTACGTGTACCACATGGTGGAGGCGGAATTATCCTTGACGTTAAAGTCTTCAATCGTGAAGATGGCGATGAATTACCACCAGGTGTTAACCAACTTGTTCGCGTATATATCGTTCAGAAGCGTAAAATTTCTGAAGGTGACAAAATGGCCGGTCGTCACGGTAACAAAGGTGTAATTTCGCGTATTTTACCAGAGGAAGATATGCCTTACTTACCAGATGGAACGCCAATCGATATCATGTTAAACCCATTAGGGGTACCTTCTCGTATGAACATCGGGCAAGTATTAGAGCTTCATTTAGGTATGGCGGCTCGTAAACTTGGAATTCATGTTGCATCTCCAGTATTTGATGGTGCTCGTGAAGAAGATGTTTGGGCTACGATTGAAGAGGCAGGTATGTCACGTGATGCGAAAACTGTATTATACGATGGTCGTACAGGTGAGCCTTTCGATAATCGTGTGTCAGTAGGTATTATGTACATGATTAAACTTGCTCACATGGTAGATGATAAGCTTCATGCACGTTCTACTGGACCATATTCACTTGTTACGCAACAGCCATTAGGTGGTAAAGCGCAATTTGGTGGACAACGTTTTGGAGAGATGGAAGTATGGGCACTGGAAGCATATGGTGCTGCTTATACACTACAAGAGATCCTAACTGTGAAGTCGGATGATGTTGTAGGTCGTGTGAAAACATATGAAGCCATCGTAAAAGGTGAAAACATTCCAGAGCCAGGTATACCTGAATCATTTAAAGTATTAATTAAAGAGTTACAAAGTTTAGGTATGGATGTAAAAATGCTTTCAGCTGACGAGCAAGAGATTGACATTGTAGATTCAGAGGATGATCAAGAACAGCAGTCGGAATCTATTATGTCTGATGTAGAACCAGAAGGAATTTCTGAAGGTCAAAAAGACCCTGTTATTAAAGAGTAAGGAATTACTTTCATATAAAAGCTATACGCACGTTAAGGGAAAAAACCTGTAGATTAAAAGGGAGGTAGGCTCCTTGCTAGATGTAAATAACTTTGAGTATATGAAAATTGGTCTAGCTTCGCCAGATAAAATTCGCTCTTGGTCATACGGTGAGGTAAAAAAACCGGAAACGATCAACTATCGTACATTAAAGCCTGAAAAAGATGGTTTGTTTTGTGAGCGTATCTTTGGTCCACAAAAGGACTGGGAGTGCCACTGTGGTAAATACAAACGTGTTCGTTACAAAGGCGTAGTATGTGACCGCTGTGGAGTAGAAGTAACAAGAGCAAAAGTACGTCGTGAACGTATGGGACATATTGAACTAGCTGCACCTGTTTCGCACATTTGGTACTTCAAAGGTATCCCTAGCCGCATGGGACTTGTCTTAGACATGTCCCCTCGTGCGCTAGAGGAGATTATCTATTTTGCTTCATATGTTGTGACAGATGCTGGTGATACACCGCTTGAAAAGAAACAGCTGTTATCTGAAAAAGAATATCGTGCATATCGTGAAAAGTACGGAAAAACTTTCCATGCTGCGATGGGTGCGGAAGCTGTTAAGAAATTATTACAAGACATCGATCTTGACAAAGAAGTAGATGCTCTAAAAGAAGAGCTTAAAACTGCTCAAGGTCAACGTCGTACGCGCGCAATTAAGCGTTTAGAAGTGTTGGAAGCTTTCCGTCATTCTGGTAATGAACCTTCTTGGATGATTTTAGATGTTTTACCGGTTATCCCACCGGAACTTCGTCCAATGGTTCAATTAGATGGTGGACGTTTTGCAACATCTGACTTAAACGATTTATATCGCCGTGTAATTAACCGTAACAACCGCTTAAAACGTTTACTTGATCTTGGAGCTCCTAGCATTATCGTTCAAAACGAAAAGCGTATGCTTCAAGAAGCTGTAGATGCTTTAATCGATAACGGTCGTCGTGGTCGCCCTGTAACAGGTCCTGGTAACCGTCCGTTAAAATCTCTTTCACACATGTTAAAAGGTAAGCAAGGACGCTTCCGTCAAAACTTACTGGGTAAACGTGTTGACTACTCTGGACGTTCTGTAATCGTTGTAGGACCGAACTTAAAGATGTATCAATGTGGCTTACCAAAAGAAATGGCGTTAGAGTTATTTAAGCCATTTGTTATGAAAGAGTTAGTTGAGCGTGGTTTAGCTCATAATATTAAGAGTGCGAAACGTAAGATTGAGCGTGTCCAACCTGAGGTATGGGACGTATTAGAATCGGTTATTAAAGAGCATCCAGTTCTTTTAAACCGTGCACCTACGCTTCACAGACTAGGTATCCAAGCATTTGAACCTACATTAGTAGAAGGGCGTGCAATCCGTCTACATCCACTTGTATGTACAGCATACAATGCGGACTTTGATGGTGACCAAATGGCCGTTCACGTACCGCTATCTGCGGAAGCACAAGCAGAAGCTCGTATCCTAATGTTAGCTGCACAAAACATCCTGAATCCAAAAGATGGTAAACCAGTTGTTACACCATCTCAAGATATGGTATTAGGTAACTATTACTTAACACTTGAGCGTGAAGACGCAGTGGGTGAAGGTATGGTATTTAAAGATACAAACGAAGCATTGCTTGCATACCAAAACGGATATGTACACTTACATACTCGTGTTGGTGTCTACGCTGGTTCTTTAAATAACCAAACATTTACCGAAGCACAAAACCAACAATTATTAGTGACGACTGTAGGTAAGCTTGTATTTAACGAAATCTTACCAAAATCGTTCCCGTACATTAACGAACCAACAAGAGAAAATCTTGAAGTTAAGACACCGGATAAATACTTTGTTGAAAAAGGTGCTAACGTAAAAGAATTTATTAAAAATCAACCTGCAATTGCACCATTTAAGAAGAAAATCTTAGGTAATATCATTGCTGAAGTATTCAAACGCTTCAAGATTACTGAAACGTCTAAAATGCTTGATCGCATGAAAGACCTAGGGTTCAAATATTCTACTAAAGCTGGTATTACAGTTGGTGTAGCAGATATCGTTGTATTAGGTGAAAAAGAGGTTATCTTACAAGAAGCGCAAGCTAAAGTAGATAATGTTCTAAAACAGTTCCGTCGTGGTTTAATTACTGAAGATGAGCGTTATGATCGCGTAATCTCAATTTGGAGTAGTGCGAAAGACGTTATCCAAGGTAAGCTGATGGAATCCTTAGATAAACGAAATCCAATCTTTATGATGAGTGACTCTGGTGCCCGTGGTAACGCATCTAACTTCACGCAGCTTGCTGGTATGCGTGGTCTGATGGCTAACCCGTCTGGACGTATCATTGAGTTACCGATCAAATCAAGTTTCCGTGAAGGTTTAACAGTATTAGAATACTTTATCTCTACTCACGGTGCGCGTAAAGGTCTTGCCGATACAGCCCTTAAAACAGCTGACTCAGGTTACCTTACTCGTCGTCTTGTTGATGTGGCTCAAGATGTTATCGTTCGTGATGATGATTGTGGTACAGACCGAGGAATCTTGGCTGTTGCAATCAAAGAAGGTACGGAGGAAATCGAAAAGCTGGATGAGCGTCTAATTGGACGTTATGCACGTAAAACTGTTGTTCATCCAGAAACAAACGAAGTACTTGTAGCAGAAAATGAATTAATTACAGAAGATCTAGCTGAAGAAATCGTAAATGCTGGTGTTGAAGAAGTATGGATTCGTTCTGCATTTACTTGTAACACTCGTCATGGAGTATGTAAAAAATGTTACGGACGTAACTTGGCGACTGGTTCAGAAGTTGAAGTTGGTGAAGCAGTTGGTATCATCGCTGCTCAATCAATCGGTGAGCCAGGTACACAGTTAACAATGCGTACATTCCATACTGGTGGGGTTGCCGGAGATGACATCACTCAAGGTTTACCTCGTATCCAAGAGATTTTCGAAGCTCGTAATCCTAAAGGGCAAGCTGTTATTTCAGAAATCGAAGGTACCGTTACTTCAATTACTGAAGGACGTGACCGTCAACATGAAATTACAGTTCAAGGTGACATTGAAACGCGCTCTTACACAGCTCCTTATAGCGCACGCTTGAAGGTAACTGAAGGCCAAGAGATCGCTCGTGGTCAAGAGTTGACAGAAGGTTCAATTGATCCGAAAGAATTATTAAAAGTAAAAGATATCACTGCTGTTCAAGAATACCTACTGCGTGAAGTACAAAAAGTATACCGTATGCAAGGGGTAGAAATTGGTGATAAGCACGTTGAAGTAATGGTACGCCAAATGCTTCGTAAAGTGAGAGTAATGGATTCTGGAGATACAGATGTATTACCAGGTTCACTACTGGACATCCACCAATTTACAGATGCTAACGAAAAAGTATTACTAGAGGGTAATCGTCCAGCTACTGGTCGCCCTGTACTACTTGGTATCACAAAAGCATCTCTTGAAACAGATTCCTTCTTATCAGCAGCATCATTCCAAGAAACAACTCGTGTTCTTACAGATGCAGCTATTAAAGGAAAACGTGATGAGTTATTAGGTCTTAAAGAGAACGTTATTATTGGTAAACTTGTTCCTGCTGGTACTGGTATGACGAGATATCGTAATGCTGAACCAGTTAAGAATCAAGTTGAAGAGCCAGTAACAATCGATTAATAAGTAATCATTTTTCTAGAATGGATGTTTTTTTAAAAAAACTGCATCGTGTAGTTGACATCCATTCTAGGGAATGATACTATATCAAAGGTGCTCCTATAAACTACCTGTTGCTTTGGAGGATATGATAATGTCTTATGAAAAAGTATCACAGGCTGATCATATTATTGTAGGAACTAAGCAGACAGTGAAAGCTTTAAAAAAAGGAATTGTAAAGGAAGTTATACTTGCGGATAATGCAGACACCTACATTACCGACTTGGTAGTGAAAGTTGCTGTGCAAGAAAACACTCCCTACAGTTTTGTTAATTCTATGAAAGAGCTTGGAAAAGCTTGTGGAATAGAAGTAGATGCGGCAGCTGTTGCAATTATTAGTTAACACGTTTTTGGACTAGTGTTCAAAGACTTTGTTTTTTGCTAAAAAATGAACCACCTGGATGTGTGGTCTTACAAAAGCCGAAAGGAGGAAATTCAAATGCCTACTATTAATCAATTAATCCGTAAAGGTCGTGTGAGCAAGGTTCAAAAATCTGACTCACCTGCTTTAAACAAAGGTTACAACAGCTTCAAAAAAGCTCAAACTAACCTATCTTCTCCACAAAAACGTGGTGTATGTACACGTGTGGGTACTATGACACCGAAGAAACCGAACTCGGCTCTTCGTAAATATGCTCGTGTACGTTTAACTAACGGTATCGAGGTTACTGCTTATATCCCAGGTATCGGTCACAACTTACAAGAACACAGCGTGGTACTTATCCGCGGTGGACGTGTAAAAGACTTACCAGGGGTACGTTACCATATCGTACGTGGTGCGTTAGATACTGCTGGTGTGGATGGCCGTATGCAAGGTCGTTCTAAATATGGTACTAAGCGACCAAAAGCAGCTAAAAAATAATATAAACAACAAATAGAACTATTCTCATAAGTGAAAGGAGGAAATTAGAATGCCACGTAAGGGTCCAGTCGCAAAGAGAGACGTATTACCAGATCCAATTTACAATTCAAAGCTTGTATCACGCTTAATCAACAAAATGATGCTTGATGGAAAGCGCGGTAAGTCACAAGCTATTCTTTATAGAGCATTCGATCTAGTACAAGAGCGCAGTGGTAAAGAAGCTATGGAAGTATTCGACCAAGCTCTTAAAAACATCATGCCTGTATTAGAAGTTAGAGCACGCCGTGTAGGGGGTTCTAACTACCAAGTTCCTGTAGAAGTACGTCCAGAGCGTCGTACAACTCTAGGTCTTCGTTGGTTAGTAAACTATGCTCGTCTTCGTGGAGAAAAAACGATGGAAGAGCGTTTAGCTAACGAAATCCTTGACGCAGCTAACAACACTGGTGCTGCAGTTAAGAAACGTGAAGATACTCACAAAATGGCAGAAGCGAACAAAGCGTTTGCTCACTACCGTTGGTAATCTTTTAACGAATCAACTAAAAAAACTAATTATAATATGGAAGGAGAAATACCTAACATGGCAAGAGAGTTCTCCTTAGAAAACACTCGTAATATTGGTATCATGGCTCATATTGATGCTGGTAAAACAACAACAACTGAGCGTGTTCTTTATTATACTGGTCGTATCCATAAAATTGGTGAAACTCACGAAGGAGCTTCACAAATGGACTGGATGGAGCAGGAGCAAGAGCGTGGTATTACAATCACGTCTGCTGCAACAACTGCTTCTTGGAAAGGTCACCGTGTTAACATCATCGATACTCCTGGACACGTAGACTTCACTGTAGAAGTTGAACGTTCACTTCGTGTACTTGATGGTGCGGTGGCAGTTCTTGATGCTCAATCTGGTGTTGAGCCTCAAACAGAAACTGTATGGCGTCAGGCTACTACATACGGTGTACCGCGTGTAGTATTCGTAAACAAAATGGACAAAATTGGTGCTGACTTCTTGTACTCTGTTAAAACGATCCATGATCGTTTAGGTGCAAATGCGCACCCAATCCAATTGCCAATCGGTGCTGAAGATCAATTCACAGGAATCATTGACTTAGTGGAAATGAAAGCTTACCACTATGGTAATGACCTAGGAACTGATATTCAAGAAATCGAGATTCCAGAAGAATACAAGGAATTAGCTGAAGAATATAATGCTAAACTTGTAGAAGCTGCTGCAGAACTTGATGAAGAATTAATGATGAAGTATCTTGAAGAAGGCGAGCTTAGCGTTGAAGAACTAAAAGCTGCTATCCGTAAAGGTACTTGTGACGTTGAATTCTACCCAGTTCTTTGTGGATCAGCGTTCAAAAACAAAGGTGTACAATTAATGTTGAACTCGGTAATTGATTACTTACCAGCTCCAACAGATGTACCACCAATTAAAGGTATCACTCCTGATACTGATGAAGAAGTTGTACGTCCATCTAGCGACGATGCTCCATTCTCAGCTTTAGCGTTTAAAGTAATGACAGATCCATACGTAGGGAAATTAACATTCTTCCGCGTATACTCTGGAATTCTTAACTCTGGTTCATACGTACAAAACTCTACAAAAGGTAAGCGTGAGCGTGTAGGACGTATCCTACAAATGCATGCTAACTCTCGTGAAGAGATTTCATCTGTACATGCTGGAGATATCGCTGCTGCTGTAGGTTTGAAAGATACTACTACTGGTGATACTTTATGTGATGAAAAGAATCTTGTTATTCTTGAGTCTATGGAGTTCCCAGAGCCAGTTATTTCATTATCTGTTGAGCCTAAATCAAAAGCTGACCAAGATAAGATGACAACTGCTCTTCAAAAGCTACAAGAAGAAGATCCAACTTTCCGTGCGGAAACTAACACAGAGACTGGTCAAATTATCATCTCTGGTATGGGTGAACTTCACTTAGATATTATCGTTGACCGTATGCGTCGCGAGTTCAAAGTAGAAGCTAACGTTGGTGCTCCTCAAGTAGCATACCGTGAGACTTTCCGTGGTTCTGCGAAAGTTGAAGGTAAATTTGCACGTCAATCTGGTGGTCGTGGACAATTCGGTCACGTTTGGATTGAATTTGAACCGAACGAAGAAGGTAAAGGCTTCGAATTCGAAAACAAAATTGTTGGTGGTGTAGTTCCACGTGAATACATCCCTGCAGTTCAGGCTGGTCTTGAAGATGCACTTCAAAATGGTGTATTAGCAGGCTACCCAGTAATCGACGTTAAAGCTGCTTTAGTAGACGGTTCTTACCATGACGTTGACTCAAGTGAGATGGCGTTTAAAATTGCCGCTTCTATGGCACTTAAAAACGCAGTTTCAAAATGTAACCCAGTTATTCTTGAGCCAATGATGAAAGTTGAAGTTGTAATTCCTGATGAGTACTTAGGTGACATCATGGGTGACATCACTTCTCGTCGTGGACGTGTAGAAGGTATGGAAGCTCGCGGAAACGCTCAAGTAGTACGCGCATTCGTACCACTTTCTGAAATGTTTGGTTATGCAACTGCATTACGTTCTAATACTCAAGGTCGTGGAAACTACTCTATGCACTTTGATCACTATGAAGAAGTACCAAAATCAATTTCAGAAGAAATTATTAAAAAAAATAAAGGTGAATAATTGATTTTCACCCTTTATTAAAGTATAACTACTTATGTACGCTGTGAAAGTGGAGTTGATTCCCTTTCACGGCCTCATAAATTTACATTATAAGAAATTAAGGAGGCGTTACGAATGGGTAAAGAAAAATTCGACCGTTCAAAAACACATGCCAATATTGGTACAATTGGTCACGTTGACCATGGTAAAACAACTTTAACAGCTGCTATCACTACTGTACTTGCTAAGAAAAGTGGTAAAGGTGCAGCTATGGCTTACGACATGATCGATGCTGCTCCAGAAGAGCGCGAGCGTGGAATCACAATCTCAACTGCACACGTTGAGTACGAAACTGACACTCGTCACTACGCACACGTTGACTGCCCAGGACATGCTGACTACGTTAAAAACATGATCACTGGTGCTGCACAAATGGACGGCGGTATCTTAGTAGTATCTGCTGCTGACGGCCCAATGCCACAAACTCGTGAGCACATCCTTCTTTCTCGTCAAGTAGGTGTTCCATACCTAGTTGTATTTTTAAACAAATGTGACATGGTAGACGACGAAGAGTTACTTGAATTAGTAGAAATGGAAGTACGTGACCTTCTTTCTGAATACGACTTCCCAGGTGACGATGTACCTGTAATCAAAGGTTCTGCTCTTAAAGCTCTTGAAGGAGATGCTGATTGGGAAGCTAAAATCATCGAGCTTATGGACGCTGTTGATGAGTACATCCCAACTCCAGAGCGTGACACTGAAAAGCCATTCATGATGCCAGTTGAGGACGTATTCTCAATCACTGGTCGTGGTACAGTTGCTACTGGTCGTGTTGAGCGTGGACAAGTTAAAGTTGGTGACGTTGTAGACATCATCGGTTTAGCTGAAGAATCAAAATCTACTACTGTAACTGGTGTAGAAATGTTCCGTAAGCTTCTTGATTATGCTGAAGCTGGTGACAACATCGGTGCTTTACTTCGCGGTGTTTCTCGTGAAGATATCCAACGTGGACAAGTACTTGCTAAGCCAGGTACAATCACTCCACACACTAAATTCAAAGCTGAAGTATACGTTCTTTCTAAAGAAGAAGGTGGACGTCACACTCCATTCTTCAGCAACTACCGTCCTCAGTTCTACTTCCGTACAACTGATGTAACTGGTATTTGTAACCTACCTGAAGGCGTAGAAATGGTAATGCCTGGCGACAACATCGAAATGACTGTTGAACTTATCGCTCCAATCGCGATTGAAGAAGGAACTAAATTCTCAATCCGTGAAGGTGGACGTACAGTAGGCGCTGGCGTTGTAGCTACAATCACTGAGTAATCTCTTACTCTTAAAAAAGAAGCAGGATCTCCTGCTTCTTTTTTTTGGTCATAAAAGGTAAATAGAGATTTTATTATTACACTTGCATTGTGTATTTGTTTTATATATAATGAGAAAAGTGCGCAACAGAAAAAAAGTTTTATATTTTTTATAAAGACTGTTGCAATACCGGCCCATTTTTAGTACAATAAGAATGTTGGTCTTTGACTGCGATGATGCGGAAGGTTGCCGACACACCCGGCCGCTTTGCCATGGCGAGTGTGGGGAAATTTCCGCGGAGAATGTCTATTTAGAAAGATAGGCGAAAAAGGAGGGAAAATAATGGCAAAAGAAAAAATTCGCATTCGTTTAAAAGCATACGATCACAGAATTCTTGATCAATCAGCTGAGAAAATCGTAGAAACTGCTAAACGCTCTGGCGCTACAGTATCTGGTCCGATTCCGTTACCAACTGAGAAATCAGTTTATACAATTCTACGTGCTGTGCACAAATATAAAGATTCTCGTGAGCAATTCGAAATGCGCACGCATAAACGCTTAATTGATATCGTGAATCCAACACCACAAACTGTTGATTCATTAATGCGTTTAGATTTACCATCTGGTGTAGATATCGAAATTAAACTTTAATTTAAAATAAAGAATGAAGACATACTTAGGAGGTGTGACTAATGGCCAAAGGAATCTTAGGAAGAAAGATCGGTATGACTCAAGTATTCGCTGAAAACGGTGATTTAATCCCTGTAACAGTAATTGAAGCTACTCCAAACGTAGTTCTTCAAGTTAAAAACGCTGAGACAGACAGTTACGAAGCAATCCAATTAGGTTTTGAAGATATTCGTGAGAAATTATCTAACAAACCTGCTAAAGGACACGCTTCTAAAGCTAATACTGCTCCTAAGCGCTTCATCCGTGAGTTACGCGGAGTGAACGCTTCAGAATATGAAGTTGGTCAAGAAGTCAAGGTTGATATTTTCGCAGAAGGCGATGTAATCGATGTAACAGGAGTTTCAAAAGGTAAAGGTTTCCAAGGTGCTATTAAACGCCACGGACAATCTCGTGGACCAATGTCTCACGGTTCTCGTTACCACCGTCGCCCAGGTTCAATGGGTCCTGTTGCTCCAAACCGCGTATTCAAAGGTAAATTATTACCAGGACGCATGGGTGGAGAGCGCATTACAGTTCAAAACTTATCAATCGTAAAAGTTGACGTAGAACGCAACCTTTTATTAGTAAAAGGTAACGTGCCAGGAGCTAGAAAATCTCTAGTAACTGTAAAATCTGCGGTTAAATCTAAATAATAATTCTTCGAGAAAGGAGGAATAACCAATGCCAAAAGTAGCATTGTTTAACCAAGACGGTAAAAACGTTGGTGAAATCGAATTACAAGATGCCGTTTTCGGTATCGAACCTAATAACAAAGTACTTTTTGATGCAATCATCATGCAACGTGCAGCGATGCGTCAAGGTACTTCTAAAGTAAAAAATCGTTCTGAAGTACGTGGTGGTGGTCGTAAGCCATGGCGTCAAAAAGGTACTGGTCGTGCGCGTCAAGGATCTATCCGTTCTCCACAATGGCGTGGTGGTGGCGTAGTATTTGGTCCAGTTCCAAGAAGCTATAGCTACAAGTTACCTAAAAAAGTTCGTCGTTTAGCTATTAAGTCTGCTTTATCTACAAAAGTTCAAGATAACAGCATTGTTGTACTTGAAGCTTTATCTTTTGATGCTCCAAAAACAAAAGATATGGTAGCAGTTCTTAAAAACCTAACAGTAGAGCGCAAAGCATTAGTAGTAACTGCTGATCTTAATGAAAATGTTGCACTTTCAGCACGTAACATTCCTGGTGTAACAGTTGTTACAGCTAACGGATTAAGCGTATTAGACGTTATTAATCACGATAAGCTTGTAATTACTAAAGACGCAGTTGAAAAAGTAGAGGAGGTGCTTGCATAATGAAAGATCCTCGTGATATTATTAAGCGCCCCGTAATTACAGAACGTTCAACAGACTTAATGACTGAGAAGAAATACACTTTTGAAGTTGATGTTAAAGCTAATAAAACTGAAGTTAAAGATGCGATCGAAAGAATCTTTGACGTAAAAGTTGAAAAAGTAAACATCATGAACTACAAAGGTAAATTCAAACGTGTAGGTCGTTATAGCGGTCTTACAAACCGTCGTCGTAAAGCGGTAGTAACGCTAACTCAAGAAAGCAACGAAATCGAATTCTTCGAAGCTTAAGATTAATAGAGAAGGAGGGAAATTGAGATGGCGATTAAAAAGTACAAACCAACCTCAAATGGTCGTCGTGGTATGTCTGTTTCAGATTTCGCTGAAATCACTACTGACAAACCAGAAAAATCGTTACTTGCACCTGTTACACGCAAAGGTGGTCGTAACAACCAAGGTAAAATCACTGTTCGTCACCAAGGTGGTGGGCACAAACGTCAATACCGTATCATCGACTTTAAACGCGATAAAGATGGAATACCTGGACGCGTTGCTACAGTCGAGTATGATCCAAACCGTTCAGCAAACATCGCATTAATCAATTATGCTGATGGTGAAAAACGTTACATTCTTGCTCCTAAAAACCTTAAAGTAGGTATGGAAGTTATGTCAGGTACTGAAGCTGACATTAAAGTAGGTAACGCTCTTCCACTAGCAAACATTCCTGTTGGTACAGTAGTACACAACATCGAATTAAAACCAGGTAAAGGTGGACAATTAGTACGTTCAGCTGGTGCTTCTGCACAAGTACTTGGTAAAGAAGGTAAATACGTATTAGTACGTTTAACTTCTGGTGAAGTTCGCATGATTCTTGCTACTTGCCGCGCTACTGTAGGTCAAGTAGGTAACGAGCAACACGAACTAATCAACATTGGTAAAGCTGGTCGTTCTCGTTGGTTAGGTATTCGTCCAACTGTTCGTGGTTCTGTAATGAACCCTAATGATCACCCACACGGTGGTGGTGAAGGACGCTCACCTATCGGACGTAAGTCTCCAATGAGTCCATGGGGCAAACCAACACTTGGATTTAAAACTCGTAAGAAGAAAAATAAATCCGATAAATTTATCGTTCGTCGTCGTAAAAAATAACGGGATTGAGCTACGGTTCAAGCGAACCGTAGAACAATCACGAAGGGAGGTTCACTTATGGGTCGCAGCTTAAAAAAAGGACCTTTTGTTGATGGACACTTAATTAATAAAATTGAGAAGTTAAACGAAACAGACAGCAAACAAGTTGTTAAAACTTGGTCTCGTCGTTCAACTATTTTCCCTCAATTCATCGGTCACACTATTGCTGTATATGACGGTCGTAAACATGTACCTGTTTATGTAACTGAAGATATGGTAGGTCATAAACTTGGTGAATTCGCACCAACTCGTACTTATAAAGGTCACGCAAGTGACGATAAGAAAACAAGACGCTAATATGAGAGGAGGCTTTTAAATGCAAGCTAAAGCTGTTGCGAGAACAGTACGTATTGCTCCTCGTAAAGTTCGTTTAGTTGTAGATTTAATTCGAGGTAAGCAAGTGGGTGAAGCATTAGCAGTGCTACTTCACACGCCTAAGGCTGCTTCTCCGGTTGTTGAGAAACTATTAAAATCTGCTATTGCCAATGCAGAACACAATTATGAAATGGACGCTAACAACTTAGTTGTTTCTGAAGTTTTTGTTGACGAAGGTCCAACTTTAAAACGTTTCCGTCCACGTGCTCAAGGTCGTGCAAGCCAAATTAACAAACGCACAAGCCACATTACAATCGTGGTATCAGAAAAGAAGGAGGGATAATTCATGGGTCAAAAGGTAAATCCAGTTGGTCTACGCGTCGGCGTCATCCGTGATTGGGAATCAAGATGGTTCGCTGGTAAAGACTATGCTGACTTATTACATGAAGACTTAAAAGTACGTGAATATATCGCTAAACGTCTTAACGATGCAGCTGTTTCTAAAGTAGAAATCGAGCGTGCTGCTAACCGTTTAAACGTAACGATCCACACTGCAAAACCTGGTATGGTAATTGGTAAAGGTGGTACTGAAGTTGAAGCACTTCGTAAAGCTCTTAACCAATTAACAGGCAAGCGTGTACACATCAACATTTTAGAAATCAAAAGAGCTGACTTAGATGCTAAGCTTGTAGCTGAAAACATCGCTCGTCAACTTGAAAATCGTGTATCATTCCGTCGTGCGCAAAAGCAATCAATTCAACGCACAATGCGTGCTGGTGCACAAGGTATCAAAACAATGGTATCTGGTCGTCTAGGCGGAGCTGACATTGCTCGCTCTGAATACTATAGTGAAGGTACAGTTCCACTTCATACACTTCGCGCTGATATCGATTATGCTCATGCTGAAGCAGATACAACTTACGGTAAGCTTGGCGTGAAAGTATGGATCTATCGTGGAGAAGTCCTTCCTACTAAAAAGAAATCTGAGGAAGGAGGAAAATAATAATGTTATTGCCAAAACGCGTTAAATATCGTCGCGAACACCGCGGAAAAATGCGAGGACGTGCAAAAGGTGGTACTGAAGTACACTTCGGTGAGTTCGGTTTACAAGCTTTAGAAGCTTCTTGGATTACAAACCGTCAAATCGAATCTGCTCGTATCGCTATGACTCGTTACATGAAACGTGGCGGTAAAGTATGGATTAAAATTTTCCCTTCTAAACCTTATACTGCTAAACCACTAGAAGTGCGCATGGGTTCTGGTAAAGGTGCACCTGAAGGTTGGGTAGCTGTTGTTAAGCCTGGTAAAGTAATGTTTGAAATCTCAGGTGTATCTGAAGAAGTTGCTCGTGAAGCATTACGTTTAGCAGCTCACAAGCTACCAGTAAAGTGTAAGTTTGTAAAACGTGAAGAAATTGGTGGTGAATCTAATGAAAGCTAATGAAATTCGTGACCTTACCACTGCCGAAATTGAACAAAAAGTTAAAGCTTTAAAAGAAGAGTTATTTAACCTTCGTTTCCAATTAGCGACTGGACAATTAGAGAATACTACTCGTATTCGCGAAGTACGCAAAGCGATTGCTCGCATGAAGACTGTAGTTCGTGAAAGAGAGATCGCTGCTAATAAATAATAAGTCTGAGAGGAGGCTTTCAGAATGAGTGAACGCAATCAACGTAAAGTTTACACTGGCCGCGTAGTTTCTGACAAAATGGATAAGACTGTTACTGTTCTTGTAGAAACTTACAAAAAGCATTCGCTTTACGGTAAACGTGTAAAGTACTCAAAAAAGTTCAAAGCTCACGATGAGAATAACACAGCTAAAGTGGGCGATATCGTGAAAATCATGGAAACTCGTCCGTTATCAGCTACTAAACGTTTCCGTCTAGTAGAAGTTGTAGAAGAAGCTGTTATTATCTAATAGTGAAAGACAGATCGGATAAGAATGATTCATCCGAAGGGAGGTTTCGTACATGATTCAACAAGAATCTCGTTTAAAAGTTGCAGACAACTCTGGTGCGCGTGAAGTACTTACTATCAAAGTATTAGGTGGTTCTGGTCGTAAGACAGCTAATATTGGTGATGTTATCGTTTGTACGGTGAAACAAGCAACACCAGGAGGCGTTGTTAAAAAAGGTGACGTTGTTCGAGCAGTAGTAGTACGTACAAAACGTGGTGTTCGTCGTAACGACGGTTCATACATCCGTTTCGACGAAAATGCTTGCGTAATCATCCGTGACGATAAGAGTCCACGTGGTACTCGTATCTTTGGACCAGTTGCTCGTGAATTACGTGACAACAACTTCATGAAGATCGTATCTTTAGCTCCAGAAGTTATCTAATTATATATTAATGAATAAAAACAAAATGCCTTTTAAGGAGGTGCGAATAGGATGCATGTAAAAAAGGGCGACAAAGTAGTGGTTATCTCTGGTAAAGATAAAGGCAAACAAGGCGAAGTACTTGCTGCTTTTCCAAAGAAAAACCGTGTACTTGTAGAAGGCGTAAACGTAGTGAAAAAACACTCTAAACCTTCTCAAGTAAATCCACAAGGTGGAATCGTTAGCCAAGAGGCACCTATCCACGTATCTAACGTAATGCCATTAGATCCGAAATCTGGTGAGCCAACACGTGTTGGTTACAAAGTAATCGACGGCAAAAAGGTACGTGTAGCAAAAAAATCTGGTGAAACTTTAGATAAATAATTATTGAAATGTGAAGGGAGGTATAGTTCACATGAACCGTCTTAAAGAGAAGTTTACAAAAGAAATTACACCTGCTCTAGTGAGCAAGTTTAATTATGAATCTGTAATGCAAGTGCCAAAGATCGAAAAGATCGTTATTAACATGGGTATCGGTGAAGCTGTTTCTAACTCAAAAGCTCTAGATAACGCTGTTGAAGAATTAGCAGAAATCACTGGTCAAAAACCTATCGTAACTCGTGCTAAGAAATCTATTGCAGGTTTCCGTCTACGTGAAGGTATGCCAATCGGTGCTAAAGTAACTTTACGCGGCGAGCGCATGTATGAGTTCTTCGATAAATTAGTTTCAGTTTCACTTCCACGTGTACGTGATTTCCGTGGAGTATCTAAAAAAGCATTTGATGGTCGTGGAAACTACACATTAGGTGTTAAAGAGCAATTGATCTTCCCAGAGATCGATTATGATAAAGTGAGTAAAGTTCGTGGTATGGATATCGTTATTGTTACAACAGCAAACACTGATGAAGAAGCTCGTGAGCTTTTAACTCAGTTCGGTATGCCATTCCAGAAGTAATAACTGCCAACGTTAAGCAGAGGAGGCGAAAATGTGGCTAAAAAATCAATGATTGCGAAGCAAAAACGCCAGCAGAAGTTCAAAGTACAAGAGTACACACGTTGCGAACGTTGTGGACGTCCACACTCAGTACTACGTAAATTCAAGCTTTGCCGTATTTGTTTCCGTGAGCTTGCTTATAAAGGTCAAATTCCTGGTGTTAAAAAAGCTAGTTGGTAAAACCCAAGTTTGGGAAGGAGGTAAATTAATATGGTAATGACTGATCCTATTGCAGATTTACTAACTCGTATCCGCAATGCGAACATGGTTCGTCATGAAAAAATCGAAGTTCCTGCTTCAAACATTAAGAAGCAAATTGCAGAAATCCTTAAGCGTGAGGGTTTTGTGCGTGATGTAGAATACATCGAAGATAACAAACAAGGTATCATCCGTATCTTCTTAAAATACGGTGCAAACAATGAGCGTGTAATTACAGGCTTAAAACGTATCAGTAAACCTGGTCTACGTGTATATGCAAAAACAAACGAAGTACCTCGTGTACTTAACGGTTTAGGAATTGCAATCGTTTCTACTTCTCAAGGTGTTTTAACTGACAAAGAAGCTCGTCAAAAACAAACAGGTGGAGAAGTATTAGCATACGTTTGGTAATAAGTTTTTAAAGTGAATGGAGGTGTAAGTTATGTCACGTGTTGGTAAAAAGCCTTTAGAACTTCCTGCAAGTGTTACAGTTACAAACGAAAACAACACTGTAACTGTAAAAGGGCCAAAGGGTGAATTGACTCGTACATTCCACCCTGAGATTGAAATCAAAGTTGAAGATAACGTATTAGTTGTAACTCGTCCTAGCGACAACAAGGAGCACCGTGCTCTTCACGGAACTACTCGTAGCCTATTAGGTAACATGGTTGAAGGTGTTACAAATGGTTTCGAACGTGGTTTAGAATTAGTCGGTGTTGGTTACCGTGCGCAAAAATCTGGTAGCAAATTAGTATTGAGCGTTGGATACTCTCATCCAGTTGAGATTACTCCAGAGCAAGGTATCGAGGTTGAGGTTCCTTCTCAAACTAAAATTGTTATTAAAGGTATCGATAAAGAGCGTGTAGGTGCATTAGCTGCAAATATCCGTGACGTTCGCCCACCAGAGCCTTACAAAGGTAAAGGTATTCGTTATGAAGGTGAATATGTTCGTCGTAAAGAAGGTAAAACTGCTAAGAAGTAATGCCAGTTAGGTAAAAGAAAGGAGTGACCGAAATGATCACGAAGCAAGATAAGAACAAGGTTCGTAAGAAAAGACATGCTCGTGTTCGTGCTAAATTGTCTGGTACTGCAACTCGTCCACGTTTAAACGTGTACCGTTCTAACCAACATATTTATGCACAAGTCATTGACGATTTAAATTCAGTAACAATCGCTAGTGCGTCTACTCTAGATAAAGATCTTTCTTTAGAAGGTACTAGTAACGTTGAAGCTGCTACAAAAGTTGGCGAATTAGTTGCTAAGCGCGCAGTAGAAAATGGCGTGAAAGAAGTAGTATTCGATCGTGGCGGTTATTTATATCATGGTCGCGTAAAAGCTTTAGCTGACGCTGCTCGTGAAGCTGGATTACAATTCTAATTGTAAAAGGAGGGAAAATCATGCGTCGTATTGATCCAAATAAATTAGAGCTTGAAGAACGTGTTGTTACCGTTAACCGCGTAGCTAAAGTTGTTAAAGGTGGACGTCGTTTCCGCTTTGCTGCTTTAGTAGTAGTTGGTGACAAAAACGGTCATGTTGGATTTGGTACTGGTAAAGCACAAGAGGTACCAGATGCAATCCGTAAAGCAATTGAAGATGCGAAGAAAAACTTAATCACTGTACCTATGGTTGGTACTACAATTCCACACGAAATCCTTGGACAATTTGGTGCAGGTCAAATTTTCTTGAAACCTGCTTCTGAAGGTACGGGAGTTATCGCTGGTGGTCCAGTTCGTGCGGTATTAGAATTAGCTGGCGTAAGTGATATTCTATCTAAATCTTTAGGTTCAAATACTCCAATTAACATGGTACGTGCAACTCTTAACGGTTTAGCTAACCTAAAGCGTGCAGAAGAAGTTGCAAAACTACGTGGTAAGTCTGTAGAAGAACTGTTAGGATAAGGAGGGACACAGAATGGCAAACAAATTAGCAATTACCCTCACTCGTAGCGTAATTGGTCGTCCAGAAGATCAACGTGTAACTGTTCGTACACTTGGCTTACGTAAAGTAAACCAAACTGTCGTTCAAGACGATAATCCTGCAATTCGCGGTATGATTAACAAAGTAGCTCACCTTGTTACAGTAAAAGAGCAATAATTATAAATTGTCACTCTAAGGAGGTGCTCCGGAATGAAACTTCATGAATTACAACCAGCTGCAGGTTCACGTAAAGTGCGTAACCGTGTAGGTCGTGGTACTGGTTCAGGTAACGGAAAGACTTCAGGTAAAGGTCACAAAGGGCAAAACGCTCGTTCTGGCGGTGGCGTAAGACCTGGATTCGAAGGTGGTCAAACTCCTTTATTCCGTCGTCTTCCAAAACGTGGCTTCACTAACATCAATCGCAAAGAATATGCGATCGTTAACCTTGAAGCTTTAAATCGTTTTGAAGATGGAACTGAAGTAACACCAGAACTATTAATCGAAACTGGTTTAGTAAGCAAAGAGAAGGCTGGTATTAAAGTACTTGGTAACGGTACATTATCTACTAAGCTAACTGTTAAAGCTGCTAAGTTCTCCTCATCTGCTAAAGAAGCTATTGAAGCTGCTGGCGGAACTGCAGAGGTGATCTAATAATGTTTCAAACAATCTCCAATTTAATGCGCGTACGTGAAATTAGACAAAAAATCTTTTTCACATTGTTAATGTTAGTTATTTTCCGAATCGGTACTTTTATTCCTGTACCTAGTGTTAATACGGATGTACTGAAGTTGCAAGACGAGTTAAATGTATTTGGAGTTCTAAATACATTTGGCGGTGGGGCTCTTCAAAACTTCTCTATTCTTGCAATGGGCATTATGCCTTATATTACAGCATCCATCATCGTTCAATTATTGCAGATGGATGTTGTACCTAAGTTTACGGAATGGTCAAAGCAAGGAGAAGTTGGACGTCGTAAACTTGCTCAAGTAACTCGTTACGGAACAATTGTGCTTGGATTTATCCAGGCATTAGGTATGTCTATAGGATTTAACAATATGTCGGGTGGGCAATTAATTGCTAATCCCGGAGTCGCTACTTATCTTTTAATTGCTGTCGTATTAACGGCAGGAACAGCGTTCTTAATGTGGTTAGGCGAACAGATTACAGCAAAAGGCGTTGGTAATGGTATTTCTATCATTATCTTTGCTGGTATCGCTGCTGGGATTCCTACAACACTCAACCAGATCTACGCTCAGCAATTTGAAGATGTTGGGGATCAGTTATTTATTCGTATTGTGACAGTTGTTTTAATTGCACTTGCTGTATTAGCTATTGTCGTTGGTGTTATTTACTTCCAACAAGCATTACGAAAAATACCTATTCAATATGCAAAGGGTTCAGCCGGTCGTAATCCTGTTGGTGGTCAGTCCACACATTTACCGTTAAAAGTAAATGCTGCTGGGGTTATCCCTGTTATCTTTGCAGTTTCATTCATTATTACTCCACCAACGATTGCATCATTCTTCGGTCCGAATGATGTGACAGATTGGATACAAAAGACGTTTGACTATACTCAGCCAATTGGTATGATAGTATATGTTGCGTTGATCATTGCTTTCTCATATTTCTATACATTTGTTCAGGTTAATCCAGAGCAAGTAGCAGAAAACTTGAAGAAGCAAGGTGGATACATTCCAGGTATTCGCCCTGGTAAAAGTACACAAGAATATTTAACAAAAGTGTTGTACCGCTTAACATTAATCGGTTCAATTTTCCTTGCGTTAATTGCTGTATTGCCAGTGATTTTTATCCAGGTCGCAAATTTACCTCAGTCTGCACAGATTGGTGGTACTAGTTTGTTAATCGTTGTCGGTGTAGCTCTTGAGACAATGAAACAGCTTGAGAGTCAATTAGTGAAACGACATTATAAAGGGTTTATTAAATAAAAGGTTTAGTGGGAAGCAGCTTGCTTTCCCATTAAACAGATAGATACTGAGGGGGAAGCAAGAAATGAATTTAGTGTTAATGGGCCTTCCTGGTGCTGGGAAAGGTACTCAAGCAGAACAGATCGTTGAGCATTACGATATCCCTCATATCTCAACAGGAGATATGTTCCGAGCTGCAATTAAAGAAGGAACTCCTCTAGGCTTAAAAGCTAAATCATTTATGGATCAAGGTAATCTTGTGCCAGATGAAGTAACAATCGGTATTGTTCGTGAACGTTTAAACAAGCAAGATTGTGAAAATGGCTTTTTACTTGATGGATTCCCAAGAACAGTAGCACAGGCAGACGCTCTTGAAACAATCTTAGAAGAATTAAACAAAAAGATTGATTATGTTATTAATATTGATGTAGATGAAAGTATCCTTATGGAACGCCTAACAGGGCGTCGCATCTGTAAAGACTGTGGAGCTACTTACCACCTTGTGTTCAACCCTCCTGCTAAAGAAGGCGTTTGTGACAAATGTGGAGGAGAGCTATACCAGCGTGCAGATGATAATGAGGAAACTGTTTCAACTAGACTTTCAGTCAACGTTGAACAATCAAAGCCGTTACTTCATTTCTATGAAGAAAAAGGTTATTTACGCAATATTAATGGTAATCAAGATATTAACGTTGTATTTGACGACATCCGTAATTTACTCGGGGGAGTCAAGCAATGATCATTTGCAAGACGCAGCGTGAAATTGCAATCATGCGTGAAGCAGGGAAAATTGTTGCTTTAACTCATCAAGAGTTAAAAAAACATATTCAACCTGGTATTACGACGGAAGAATTGGATGCAATTGCTGAAAAATTTATTCGTCAACATGATGCAATTCCGTCTTTTAAAGGGTATAATGGTTTTCGCGGTAGTATTTGTGCTTCTGTAAACGAAGAATTAGTTCATGGTATTCCAGGAAACAGAAAGCTGCAAGAGGGAGATATCATCAGTATTGACATTGGTGCTAAATACAATGGCTATCACGGTGACTCTGCTTGGACGTACGGGGTCGGAAAGATTTCAGAAGAAAATCAACGACTTCTAGATGTTACAGAGCAATCTCTTTATAAAGGCTTAGAGCAAGCTAAGCCCGGCGATCGATTATCGAATATTTCACATGCTATTCAAACGTATGCAGAATCTCAAAACTTTTCAATTGTAAGAGAATATGTTGGTCATGGTGTTGGCCAAGATTTACATGAGGATCCGCAGATTCCACATTATGGTCCACCAAACAAAGGACCGCGTCTACGTCCAGGCATGGTGTTGGCAGTAGAGCCAATGGTGAACGCTGGAACTCGATATGTAAAAACATTATCTGATAACTGGACTGTTGTAACAGTCGACGGAAAGATGTGTGCGCATTTCGAACATACAATTGCAATCACTGAGACGGGATATGAAATTCTAACAACGCTGTAGTTGGTAGTTAAGGTTATCTCTATCCATTCCTCGCTAGATGCACTGGACAGTTAAACAGTAATTATCTAAATTCACGGTGCTCGTTTTTCGTCTGAATTGCTGTTAAAATGGTAAAGATGTATATTACAAACGTGATCCATCATGAATTTAATGATTACGATCTCCGGATGTTCAGAACAGGTTCTTTTTAAGTCAATTAATGATAGCTTGTTACTGTTGCAAAGAAAGGAGAGCACTTTAATGGCAAAAGACGATGTAATTGAAGTAGAAGGTACAGTCCTAGAGACTTTACCTAATGCAATGTTCAAGGTAGAATTAGAAAATGGTCATACAGTACTTGCTCATGTATCTGGTAAGATTCGTATGCACTTCATTCGCATTTTACCTGGAGACAAAGTAACTGTAGAATTATCACCATACGATTTAACTCGCGGTAGAATTACGTACCGTTTCAAATAAAACCTATGCACTCCGTACTATCAAGGAGGTATGAAACATGAAAGTCAGACCATCGGTAAAGCCGATCTGCGAAAAGTGTAAAGTAATCCGCAGAAAAGGTAAAGTAATGGTAATTTGTGAAAACCCTAAGCATAAACAAAAACAAGGTTAATCATAAGGAGGTGCACTGTTCACATGGCACGTATTGCTGGTGTTGATATTCCTCGTGACAAACGCGTAGTCATTTCTTTAACATACATTTTCGGTATTGGTCGTCCAACTGCTGAAAAAGTTCTAGCTGAAGCTGGAGTTTCTGAAGATACTCGCGTTCGTGACTTAACAGAAGAAGAATTAGGTAAAATTCGTGATATTTTAGATAGCTATAAAGTAGAAGGCGATCTTCGTCGTGAAGTTTCTTTAAACATCAAACGTTTAATTGAGATTGGTTCATACCGTGGTATCCGCCACCGTCGTAGTTTACCAGTTCGTGGTCAAAACAGTAAAAACAATGCTCGTACACGTAAAGGCCCACGCCGTACTGTAGCGAACAAGAAGAAATAATTAGTAAGGGAGGTCATTAACAGATGGCACGTAAAACTAATACACGTAAACGTCGCGTGAAAAAGAATATTGAATCTGGTGTTGCTCACATTCGTTCTACGTTTAACAACACTATCGTAACTATTACAGATGTTCACGGTAATGCGATCGCTTGGTCTAGTGCAGGTGCACTTGGCTTCAGAGGTTCTCGTAAATCTACTCCATTTGCTGCTCAAATGGCTGCTGAAACAGCTGCTAAAGTATCAATGGACAATGGTATGAAAACTTTAGAAGTAACAGTAAAAGGCCCTGGTGCAGGTCGTGAAGCTGCAATCCGTGCTCTTCAAGCTGCAGGTTTAGAAGTAACAGCTATTAAAGATGTTACTCCTGTTCCTCATAACGGATGCCGTCCGCCAAAACGTCGTCGTGTATAATTAATATGTATAGATTCTGTACAATTGTCGATAATGATGATGGTATAGAATTTATTCATGCAACGAAATGTTTTTTCATTTGTTGTGCACATTCGGGAACTGTCTAATAGGGAATTTCGGTTAGGCCTTGAGAACACTCAGTCTAGCCGAGGTTTCGACGTTTTGAAGGAGGGTTTATTGTGATAGAGATTGAAAAGCCAAAAATCGAAACGGTAGAAATCAGCGATGATAGAAAGTACGGTAAATTCGTCGTCGAACCACTTGAGCGTGGATATGGTACTACTTTGGGTAACTCCTTACGTCGTATCCTATTATCCTCACTCCCTGGTGCAGCTGTAACATCTATTCAAATTGAAGGTGTATTACATGAATTCTCAACAGTCCCTGGGGTTGTTGAAGATGTAACAAACATCATTTTAAACGTTAAGAAATTAGCGTTAAAGATTTACTCTGATGAAGAGAAAACTCTTGAGATTGATGTTAAAGGTCCTGGTACTGTCACGGCTGCTGATATTCAAGCAGATAGTGATATTGAAGTTCTAAATCCAGATCTTCATATTGCTACACTTGAATCAGATGCTCATTTCCGTATGAGACTAACTGCTCGCACTGGTCGAGGTTATAATCCTGCCGATGCAAACAAGCGTGAAGACCAACCAATTGGAGTTCTTCCGATTGATTCTATTTATACTCCTGTTACGCGTGTTTCGTATTATGTAGAAAATACTCGTGTGGGTCAAATGACGAATTATGATAAGTTAACACTTGATGTATGGACTGATGGAAGCATTGAGCCAGAAAAAGCAGTAGCTTTAGGTGCAAAGATTTTAACTGAGCACTTAAACATCTTTGTTAACTTAACTGATGAAGCCCAAAAAGCAGAGATTATGGTAGAAAAAGAAGAAGATCAGAAAGAAAAAGTTCTTGAGATGACTATCGAGGAACTAGATTTATCTGTTCGTTCTTATAACTGCTTAAAACGTGCAGGCATTAATACTGTACAAGAGCTTGCTAACAAAACAGAAGAAGATATGATGAAAGTTCGTAACTTAGGCCGTAAATCTTTAGAAGAAGTGAAAGCTAAACTTGAAGAGCTAGGCTTGGGCTTACGAAAAGACGATTGATATCTTACTAATCTGTTTAACTACTTAACAAAGGAGGGGACCTCACATGTCTTACCGTAAATTAGGTCGTACAAGCGCACAACGTAAGGCGCTTCTTCGTGATTTAACAACTGATTTAATCATCAACGAGCGTATCGAAACTACTGAAGCTCGCGCTAAGGAGTTACGTTCAACTGTTGAAAAAATGATTACTTTAGGTAAACGTGGAGATTTACATGCTCGTCGTCAAGCTGCAGCTTACATCCGTAACGAAGTAGCTAACGAAGAAGCTAACCAAAGCGCATTACAAAAACTATTCAGCGATATCGCTACTCGATATGAAGATCGCCAAGGCGGTTACACTCGTATCTTAAAAGTTGGACCACGCCGTGGTGACGGTGCTCCAGTCGTTATCATTGAATTAGTTTAATAATTTATACATGTGGAAAAGGGCGAGACAGTTTGAAACTAGTCGTTGCCCTTTTTTTATACCATTAACTCTTCAACCTTTTTATATGAAGAGTAAAGATTAGAGGGATCGTTACGTTGAAAGAGACATCACTTGAAGTAAAGGATTTATGTTTTCGCTATGAGTCCAATGATGATCTAACACTCGATCAAATTAGTTTCTCTGCTTATAAAGGTGAATGGTTGGCAATTGCGGGGCATAATGGCTCTGGTAAATCAACGCTGGCAAAAATTTTAAATGGTTTGCTTCTTCCTGAATCTGGACATGTTAAAGTAATGGATACGTTTCTTGATGCTGATACTATCTGGGAAATTCGTAAACAAATTGGTATGGTGTTTCAAAATCCTGATAATCAATTTGTAGGTTCTACTGTACAAGACGATATTGCATTTGGATTAGAGAATAACGGTATTCCGTACGAGGTAATGGCTCAGCGTATTCCTGAAGCTCTTAAGCTCGTCAATATGAGCGATTATGTTAATCAAGAGCCTCATTCCTTATCTGGAGGTCAAAAGCAGCGTGTGGCAATTGCAGGCATCATAGCAGTGCAACCAGATATTATTGTTTTAGATGAAGCTACTTCAATGTTAGATCCAATAGGAAGAACAGAAGTGCTTGAAACTGTTCGAAAATTAAAAGAAGAAAAAAAACTCACAGTTATTTCAATTACTCATGATTTAGATGAGGTAGCTATGGCTGATCGTGTAATTGTTTTAAACAAAGGAAAAGTTTTTGCGAGTGGAGAACCTAGTGAGATTTTTGCTTTAGGCTCTGAATTAACAAGAATTGGCTTAGACTTACCATTTTCAGTGAAGCTAAGTGAAAAGATTGCATCTTTAGGAATTCCGCTATCAAAAATTCATTTAACGGACGAGGATTTGGTGAACGAACTATGGACATTATATTCAAAGACGTAGAGCATCGTTATCAACTAAATACTCCTTTTGAACGTTTGGCACTCCATGATTTAAACCTCACTGTTAAATCAGGGACGTTTCTAGCAGTAATAGGACATACAGGTTCTGGTAAATCAACGATTATTCAACATCTAAATGCTCTCTTAAAGCCTACGTCTGGCTCCATTAAAATCGGCGATCGTACCATAGAGTCTAACCGTAAAGAAAAGCAATTGAAGCCAATTCGTCAAAAGGTAGGAGTAGTTTTTCAGTTTCCAGAGCATCAACTGTTTGAAGAAACAATTGAGAAGGATATATGCTTTGGGCCAATGAATTACGGGGCAAGCTTGGAAGATTCACAGAAAAAAGCAAGAGAGTTAATTGAATTGGTAGGTTTATCACAAGATATGCTTCAGCGCTCTCCATTTGATTTGAGTGGAGGACAAATGAGAAGGGTAGCTATTGCGGGAATTCTAGCAATGGAGCCTGAAGTTCTGGTGCTAGATGAGCCAACAGCAGGTTTAGATCCAAGAGGTCGAAAAGAGATTATGGATATGCTTTATACGCTTCATAAGGAAAAAGGCCTTACAACAATTCTCGTTACTCATAGTATGGAAGATGCTGCAATGTATGCAGATGAAGTCTTGGTTATGAATAAAGGGACTATTGCTATCAAGGGTACTCCTAAAGAAGTATTCAGTCAGTATGAGAAATTGAATGAATACGGCCTACAGGTTCCGGAGACGCTTCGTTTTTCTTTAAAGCTACAAGAGAAATTCATGCATAAGGATAATCAGGTTCCCCTCACTTTTCAAGAGGTTATTCACCAGGTACAAGGATTAATGTTAAAGGGTGAGAAGCCATGATGAATTCCATGATTATAGGGAAGTATGTCCCGGGGGAGTCAGTTGTTCATAGAATGGACCCTCGAGCTAAGCTTTTACTCGTATTTGCTTATATTCTAATCGTATTCCTAGCTAATAATGCAGGTGGTTACCTGTTACTAGGGGTCTATACGGCTGTCTTGGTCTTTATGAGCAAGGTTCCATTTTCATTTATCTTACGAGGTTTAAAGCCGGTTATATGGATTATTATTATCACGTTTATCTTGCATATCATTATGACCAAAGAAGGGCCTGTCCTGTTTGAATTAGGTTTCTTATCTATCCATCAAGGAGGAGTTATTCAGGGGTTATTAATATCCCTGCGCTTTTTATTTTTAATCTTAATTACTACTTTGCTAACGTTGACAACAACGCCAATTCAAGTAACAGATGGTATTGAGAGTTTACTAGCTCCTTTAAAGAAGCTAAAATTTCCTGTTCATGAACTAGCATTAATGATGTCTATATCATTACGCTTTATCCCAACTTTAATGGATGAAACAGATAAGATTATTAAAGCTCAAACAGCCCGTGGTGTAGACTTTAGTAGCGGTCCTATCATGGAGCGACTAAAAGCAGTAGTTCCGCTGTTGGTCCCTCTTTTTATTGGCTCATTTAAGCGAGCTGAAGAGCTAGCCATCGCGATGGAAGCTAGAGGATACAGAGGGGGCGAAGGGCGTACAAAATATCGACAGCTAACCTGGGGAGCAGTTGATACCATTATGCTAATTACCCTCATTTGTTTAGCTGTTGGTCTATTATTTATTCGAAATTAAACTGGTTTGGTGAATAAAATGAAACGCTTAAAATGTATCGTAGCGTATGACGGTTCTCTTTTTGCTGGCTATCAGGTACAGCCAGCAAAAAGAACAGTCCAAAGTGAAATAGAGAAGGTTTTAACCCAGATGCATAAGAGGAAAATAACCATTTATGCATCTGGTCGAACGGATGCACAGGTTCATGCTCAAGGTCAAGTTATTCACTTTGACACAGACCTAAATATTCCACTCAATAAGTGGAAAAAAGCATTGAATTCAATGCTCCCAGATGATATTGTAATTAAGTATGTAAGTGAAGTCGATTCTGAGTTTCACGCTCGTTTCAATGTGAAGGCGAAAGAGTATCGTTATTATATTGATAGGCAGGAAAATCGCAATCCTTTCACTCGTTATTATGCATACCACTATCCTTATAAACTTGATTACATGAAGATGAAAGAAGCAAGTCACTATCTCACCGGCACTCATGATTTTACGAGTTTTTGCTCTGCAAAAACAGAAGTAGAGGATAAAGTGCGGACAATCTATGATATAGGTTTGGTCGAAGAGAATAACCAGCTTGTACTTACGTTTAAGGGAAATGGCTTTTTATACAATATGGTACGTATCCTTGTTGGTACATTGTTAGATGTAGGACAAGGTAAAATAGATCCTGTTGATATAAAAGCAGTATTAGAGAGCAAGTCACGGCCTTTAGCGGGGAAAACAGCTCCAGCGGAAGGGCTCTATTTGTGGCAAGTTTTCTATGACAACTAAACCTGGTGTAACATTTTCTTGACATTAGTAGTGTAAACATATAATATATCATATGGTATGTATTTTAACCCCACGGTTAGCCCCGGAAATTAATCGTGTTGAAATATAAGGTTGAAATAATTTTATTATTGATGAAAATTAGGAGGGAAACTCATGCGTACAACTTTCATGGCGAAAGCAAACGAAGTAGAGCGTAAATGGTATGTTGTTGATGCTGAAGGTAAAACTTTAGGTCGTCTTGCTAGTGAAGTAGCATCTATCTTACGCGGTAAACATAAACCAACTTTTACACCACACGTTGATACAGGTGATAACGTTATCCTTATCAATGCTGAGAAAATCGAATTAACAGGTAAGAAATTAACTGACAAGATTTACTACCGTCACAGCATGCACCCAGGTGGTTTAAAGCAACGTACAGCATTAGAAATGCGTACTAACTACTCTGAAAAAATGCTTGAATTAGCAATCAAAGGCATGCTTCCAAAAGGTAGCTTAGGTCGTCAAATGTTCAAAAAACTTCATGTATATGCTGGTAACACACATCCACATGAAGCTCAAAAACCAGAAGTTTACGAACTTCGCGGATAATTAATAAGGAGGTTATTATCTTGGCACAGGTACAATATTATGGAACTGGTCGTCGTAAAAGCTCTGTTGCTCGTGTACGTTTAGTACCAGGTAACGGTCGCGTTGTAATTAACGGTCGTGAAATCGAAGAGTACATCCCATTCGCTGCACTACGTGAAGTAGTAAAGCAACCACTTGCTTTAACTGAAACTGTAGGTAACTATGACGTATTTGTAAACGTTGATGGTGGAGGTTATGCAGGTCAAGCTGGCGCTATCCGTCACGGTATTTCTCGTGCTTTATTAGAAGCTGATCCAGAATACCGCGTAACATTAAAACGCGCTGGTCTATTAACTCGTGACGCTCGTATGAAAGAACGTAAAAAATACGGTCTTAAAGGCGCTCGTCGTGCACCACAATTCTCAAAACGTTAATTTTATTATCGTTTCAACCCTTGGTCTCAAAGACCGAGGGTTTTTTTATGTTGTCTATGTTTTTAATGAATGAGATTAAAGGTTGTGTAGACAATATGAGAAAAAGGAGTCTTGTATATTTATGTATGAAGCGAACACGTTTAAAGAGAAGCGATACGAAAGAGAAATGAAGTATGAGCGCAAAGTTTTACGAGATTTGTCCATTGAGGAACTACACAGAAAAGCTGATAAAACATTCCGACCTATTTTTCAGTGGCATGTGATGAGTGAATACCATGTTGAAGAGTACTGTATGGATATTGCTATTGAATCATTTTTGCTAGGAGCACGAACAAGTAAGTTCTTCACTTGGGGAGAAACATTGGAACAATCAAAACTTCGCAGTGTAAATGAAGAGAAGCTGTTAGCCGATACACTATTTGAAGTGCTATGTTCCGCTTCAAATCAAGTGTCTAAAGATAGCCTTTATTATCTGTGCCAGTCTTATGTAGAAGAGTGGTGGAACGAAGGGTACGAAACAGGTATTCGTAGACATCGTCTTCGCCTCAGTTAAAAAACAATCATAAATTCACTCCTTGTCCCATATAGAAGTAAATAGATATGTGGGAATGGGAGGGGATTTTTTGTCTAAAGCAAAAATTATAAGCGGGCTATTAGCGTTTGTTGTTATTGCATTTATCATTCAATATCAGTTTGGTACCAAGATATCGTCGGGCTCTTTCTCTTTACCTCTAAGCGGGAAAATCATTGTAATTGACCCTGGTCATGGAGGGCCTGATGGTGGAGCTGTTGGTGGGAAAGAAACCTTAGAGAAAGATATTACGTTAAAAATGTCACTTGAACTTAGAGACTACCTTCAAGAACAAGGTGCTTTGGTTATTTTGACGCGAGAAACAGACAAAGACTTAGCTAAAAAAGAAACAAAAGGATATAGCAGGCGTAAGGTTGAAGATTTAAAAAAGCGACTTGATATCATTAATGAATCTAATGCAGATTTGTATTTAACTATACACCTTAATGCTATCCCATCTCCGGCTTGGAGAGGTGCTCAAACCTTTTATCATGGTTCTTTAAAAGAGAATGAACAAGTAGCGAAATTGATTCAAAATGAACTAAAAGCAAACCTAGCGAACACCACTAGAGAAGCTAAAGTCATGCAAACTCTCTACTTATTAAAGCATGCAGATCCACCAGGTGCCTTAGTTGAAGTTGGCTTTTTATCCAATCCTTCTGAGCGTGAACTGTTAGAAACTGAAAAGTATCAACAAAAGGTATCCGAATCTATCTACGAAGGAATAAGCCGCTATTTTGCAGGTGAAAGACCAAAATAGAGTAACATATAACCTTGTATGTATTAGAGTATGGTATACTAAAAGTGGAAAATGACTTTTAACATGGTGGTGGGAATATGCTTACGGAACAACAGGTAAAAGATGCAATAGGGGAAATTGTAGATCCATTTTTAAACAAATCATTAAACGAAACAGATGCAATTAAAGAAATTTCAATCAAAGAAGAGAAAAAGCATATTAGTGTAAAAGTTGCCGTAGCTAAAACTGGTACGAGCGAACAGCTTTCATTACAATCAACTCTCGTTGAAAAACTAAAAGAAATCGGTGCTGCGACAGTAGGAATTCGGTTTATTGAATTTACTCCTGAAGAATTAGCACCGTTTCGCGCTGAGCAAAAGAGCGATGGTAATTTACTTACGAGTCTTAATCCTCCGCAATTTATTGCTGTTGCGAGTGGTAAGGGTGGCGTAGGAAAATCAACGGTTTCTGTAAACTTAGCAATATCTCTAGCACGTTTAGGGAAAAAAGTAGGCTTAATTGACGCTGATATCTACGGATTTAGCGTTCCGGATATGATGGGGATTACTCAGCGCCCTACGGTACAAGGGGAACGTATTATCCCTGTAGAAAGATTAGGGGTTAAAGTAATCTCAATGGGATTCTTTGTTGAGGACAATTCACCAGTTATCTGGCGTGGTCCCATGCTTGGTAAAATGCTGACAAGCTTCTTCACAGAAGTTGAATGGGGAGAGTTAGATTACTTATTATTAGATTTACCTCCGGGCACAGGTGACATTGCGCTAGATGTGCATTCAATGCTTCCATCTTGTAAAGAAGTTATTATTACTACACCGCATCCAACTGCAGCATTTGTTGCAGCGAGAGCTGGTGCAATGGCATTGAAGACGGATCATGAAGTAATTGGAGTCGTTGAAAACATGTCCTTTTTTGAGAGTAAATTAACTGGTGAGAAGGAATATGTGTTTGGAAAAGGTGGCGGCCAAAAATTAGCTGAAGAACTTCAAACCAAGCTATTAGGCCAGCTTCCTTTAAGTCAACCAGACTGGAATGAAGAAGACTTTGCTCCGTCTGTGTATGACGAGTCCCATCGTTTAGGGAAAGTGTATAAAGAAATTGCTCAAAAAGTAGCGGATATTTGCGAACAAAACGTCTATAATTAAAAAAACCCCAAAGATACAAAAGTATCTTTGGGTTTTTTTATCCTTATCCTTGTTCTTGTTGTTGTTCTTCACCGTCAGCGGATGCTTCTTCTGAAGATCCTTCGCCACTATTTTCACCTTTTTGACCTTGCTGTTCAGAATTTTCTGCAGCAGCTTTTAATAAAATATCCTGAATCTTTGATTGATAGAGAGGACTTTCAAACGTTTCGTTCATTACTTTTTGTAAATGAGTGCGATATTCTTTACTCTTAAGTACAGTTAACAGTTCTTTTTCCATTGCTGGATCTTTTAAAACGTCCTGTAGCATAGCTTGGTAGTCAGGGTCTTTCATAAGTTGCTTTAATACTCGTTCATGCTCTGCTTCCATACTTTTAGCGAAGCTCTCAGCGAATTTTGGATCTTTCATGGCCTTTTTCCAAAATTCAACGCCAGTATCTGAAGTTAACGTTTCAGAAATTGTTTCTTTAACCATTGCTTGATCCATTACGAGGTCTTCTCGAAGTGCAGGATCATCCATAATAGCTTCAATGGCTTTCTTTCCCTCATCAGTCTTTAAAATATCAACAACCATTTTCTTTGTTTGATCATAATCCATCCCGTTACTTTCCTCGTCTTGAGGGGCACAGGCAGTTAATGAAAACATGCATATCCCTACATAAGAGAGGAGCAAGAGTAGCTTTTTCATGGATGATGGGCTCCTTTCAACATACGCTTACGCTTAATATGAGATAATGAGCATTTTTTATTCATTGCTCACCTCTAGATTTTTTAAAAAACGATTGGTACAATTTATGAAAGGGATTACTTAACGGTTTTATGGGGGGGAGGATGAACGTGAATAGTCGAAATTGGGTTCGACTCTTTTTATCAACCTTAATAGTAGGTGGGCTTAGCACATCTATCGTTGGCTTTGCGGTTAGATGGAATGAGTATAAAGAGTTATTTGCTGGTGGAGAAGTAACAGAAATCTTATCAATTTTAACATGGCTAATAGGTGTAGGTTTTATTTTTAGCCTTATTAGTCAGATGGGGTTCTTTGCATATTTAACAATCCATCGATTTGGGATTGGAATTTTTCGTTCATTATCCTTATGGTCAAGTGTACAATCGGTATTAATTGTTTTTGTACTATTTGATTTAGTTTATTTTCGCTATCGATTTTTTGCTGAAGAAGGAGAATCTATGCTGGGCTATCTTTTAGTTAGTATTTTTGTTTTAGCTTATGGCTTAGTGGTAGCGTACTTAAAGGCTAGAAGTACGAAGAAAGAAGCTTTTATACCGGCTCTGTTTTTTATCATTGTGATTACAACAGTGGAATGGTTTCCTGCACTTCGTACCAATGAAGAAAGCTGGCTATATTTAATGCTATTTCCCTTATTAATTTGTAATACATATCAGTTGTTGATTTTACCGAAATTGACAACAAATAAAAAAGTAGTGAAAACAACCAGCGGCTAATAGCCCCCGGTTGTTTTTTATTTTACATCCTGAATTTCGCTTTTTGTATTAGAAATAAGAGTGGATACGGTCACATTAGATATCTTTTTAGACTGTAAAGCATGTTGAATATAAGGAAGTGCTTTTGCAGTTTGTTGAGCCGAATCTGATGCGTGCAGTAATACAATGTCTCCACCATGTAATGGTTTAGTTGTATTTGATACAATTTCTTTAACACCTGGATTTGTCCAATCTTTTGAATCAATGCTCCAGTGAATAATTGTATAACCCATCTTGTTCGCAAGCTTTAGAATGTCTTTATTGAAATGTCCATTAGGTGGGCGTAAAAGCTTTACGTCTTTAATACCTAAAGAGGTAAAAACTTTCTGTGATTTGGCTAAGTCTTGTCTAATTTCATTTGGCTCCATAGAAGTATATGAGTTATAATCATATCCCATGGTTCCGATTTCATGGCCTTCCTTTTTAATTCTTTCAACAACATCTGGATGACGTTCTGCCCAGGAAGCGGATAAAAAGAACGTGGCGTGGTTAATTTTTTGTTTTTTTAGCTCATCCAAAATAGGAACAGCGCGTTCATCTCCCCAGCTGATATTAAAAGTTAAGGCTACTTCTAAATCTTTTTCTTCAGCCTTATAAACAGCGCGCGGGCCATCGTCAGTTGAGAACACTGGATAGTCAAACATATGTTGAGCATAGAGAAAGAAGCTTGTAAACAAAGCGGATAAAACGATAATCATGGTTTGTTTTAAGCGCTTCGCTTTTATTGTATAAAATCCATTCACATTTTCACCTCATTTAATTAAGTAGTACTTGTCTAATTTCTATGCAATGTGTGAAAGATAAATAACAAATAATCATCAGTTCTTATAAAAGGTGATATAAAGTTGCTAGCAATGGTTAGAATAAAAAAGAAAAGGTGCTGTACGTGAGAAGATTATCGTTGAATGAACAAGAAATAGTAGAGATGCACACTATTTTATTAAAAGAATTAAAGGATTTATCGATACAGGCTGATACATATCAATCTAACCCGTTTATTGCCCGTGTTATTAAGGAGAGAAAGGCACTGTTAACTCGTTTATTAATGCGTACCAGTTAAATAACCAGAGGGTTTATAAAAAAAGTTTTGAAAAAGTATTGACCTTTTTATTTATATCTGTTAAATTATTAAATGTCGCAAGTGAGCGATAACAAAATATAAAAAAGTGTTGACAAGTTGATTGTAACTTGTTAATATAAAAAAGTCGCTTCTGGGCGACGGTTGAACTTTGAAAACTGAACAAAGCGACAAACGTCAACGTTAATTTTTTAAACTTTTATGAGCAAGTCAAACATTTCTTCGGAGAGTTTGATCCTGGCTCAGGATGAACGCTGGCGGCGTGCCTAATACATGCAAGTCGAGCGAACTGATTAGAAGCTTGCTTCTATGACGTTAGCGGCGGACGGGTGAGTAACACGTGGGCAACCTGCCTGTAAGACTGGGATAACTCCGGGAAACCGGAGCTAATACCGGATAACATTTTTTCTTGCATAAGAGAAAATTGAAAGATGGTTTCGGCTATCACTTACAGATGGGCCCGCGGTGCATTAGCTAGTTGGTGAGGTAACGGCTCACCAAGGCAACGATGCATAGCCGACCTGAGAGGGTGATCGGCCACACTGGGACTGAGACACGGCCCAGACTCCTACGGGAGGCAGCAGTAGGGAATCTTCCGCAATGGACGAAAGTCTGACGGAGCAACGCCGCGTGAGTGATGAAGGCTTTCGGGTCGTAAAACTCTGTTGTTAGGGAAGAACAAGTACAAGAGTAACTGCTTGTACCTTGACGGTACCTAACCAGAAAGCCACGGCTAACTACGTGCCAGCAGCCGCGGTAATACGTAGGTGGCAAGCGTTATCCGGAATTATTGGGCGTAAAGCGCGCGCAGGCGGTTTCTTAAGTCTGATGTGAAAGCCCACGGCTCAACCGTGGAGGGTCATTGGAAACTGGGGAACTTGAGTGCAGAAGAGAAAAGCGGAATTCCACGTGTAGCGGTGAAATGCGTAGAGATGTGGAGGAACACCAGTGGCGAAGGCGGCTTTTTGGTCTGTAACTGACGCTGAGGCGCGAAAGCGTGGGGAGCAAACAGGATTAGATACCCTGGTAGTCCACGCCGTAAACGATGAGTGCTAAGTGTTAGAGGGTTTCCGCCCTTTAGTGCTGCAGCTAACGCATTAAGCACTCCGCCTGGGGAGTACGGTCGCAAGACTGAAACTCAAAGGAATTGACGGGGGCCCGCACAAGCGGTGGAGCATGTGGTTTAATTCGAAGCAACGCGAAGAACCTTACCAGGTCTTGACATCCTCTGACAACTCTAGAGATAGAGCGTTCCCCTTCGGGGGACAGAGTGACAGGTGGTGCATGGTTGTCGTCAGCTCGTGTCGTGAGATGTTGGGTTAAGTCCCGCAACGAGCGCAACCCTTGATCTTAGTTGCCAGCATTAAGTTGGGCACTCTAAGGTGACTGCCGGTGACAAACCGGAGGAAGGTGGGGATGACGTCAAATCATCATGCCCCTTATGACCTGGGCTACACACGTGCTACAATGGATGGTACAAAGGGCTGCAAGACCGCGAGGTCAAGCCAATCCCATAAAACCATTCTCAGTTCGGATTGTAGGCTGCAACTCGCCTACATGAAGCTGGAATCGCTAGTAATCGCGGATCAGCATGCCGCGGTGAATACGTTCCCGGGCCTTGTACACACCGCCCGTCACACCACGAGAGTTTGTAACACCCGAAGTCGGTGGGGTAACCTTTATGGAGCCAGCCGCCTAAGGTGGGACAGATGATTGGGGTGAAGTCGTAACAAGGTAGCCGTATCGGAAGGTGCGGCTGGATCACCTCCTTTCTAAGGATTTTTACAAGACGTACGTTTTGAAGCTTTGTTCAGTTTTGAGAGTTCAATCTCTCATTAATAGAAAGTACATCACTTTCTTCTTATCTAATAAGAAGAATTTTGAGTGCGATTGTTCTTTGAAAACTAGATAACAGTAATAGCTGAGGAAAAGTGAAACTTTTCTTTAATCAAACCAATAAATAACGCAACGCAAGTTGCACCATTTATTCGCTAATGGTTAAGTTAGAAAGGGCGCACGGTGAATGCCTTGGCACTAGGAGCCGATGAAGGACGGGACTAACACCGATATGCTTCGGGGAGCTGTAAGTAAGCTTTGATCCGGAGATTTCCGAATGGGGAAACCCACTGTTCGTAATGGAGCAGTATCTTTATCTGAATACATAGGATATTGAAGGCAGACCCGGGGAACTGAAACATCTAAGTACCCGGAGGAAGAGAAAGCAAATGCGATTTCCTGAGTAGCGGCGAGCGAAACGGAATTAGCCCAAACCAAGAGGCTTGCCTCTTGGGGTTGTAGGACACTCTATACGGAGTTACAAAGGAACGAGGTAAATGAAGAGGTCTGGAAAGGCCCGTCAAAGAAGGTAACAACCCTGTAGTTGAAACTTCGTTCCCTCTTGAGTGGATCCTGAGTACGGCGGAACACGTGAAATTCCGTCGGAAGCTGGGAGGACCATCTCCCAAGGCTAAATACTCCCTAGTGACCGATAGTGAACCAGTACCGTGAGGGAAAGGTGAAAAGCACCCCGGAAGGGGAGTGAAAGAGATCCTGAAACCGTGTGCCTACAAGTAGTCAGAGCCCGTTAATGGGTGATGGCGTGCCTTTTGTAGAATGAACCGGCGAGTTACGATCCCATGCAAGGTTAAGTTGAAGAGACGGAGCCGTAGCGAAAGCGAGTCTGAATAGGGCGTTTAGTATGTGGTTGTAGACCCGAAACCAGGTGATCTACCCATGTCCAGGGTGAAGTTCAGGTAACACTGAATGGAGGCCCGAACCCACGCACGTTGAAAAGTGCGGGGATGAGGTGTGGGTAGCGGAGAAATTCCAATCGAACCTGGAGATAGCTGGTTCTCTCCGAAATAGCTTTAGGGCTAGCCTCACGTAGTGAGAGTCTTGGAGGTAGAGCACTGATTGGACTAGGGGCCCCCAACGGGTTACCGAATTCAGTCAAACTCCGAATGCCAAAGACTTATCCGTGGGAGTCAGACTGCGAGTGATAAGATCCGTAGTCAAAAGGGAAACAGCCCAGACCACCAGCTAAGGTCCCCAAGTATACGTTAAGTGGAAAAGGATGTGGAGTTGCTTAGACAACCAGGATGTTGGCTTAGAAGCAGCCACCATTTAAAGAGTGCGTAATAGCTCACTGGTCGAGTGACTCTGCGCCGAAAATGTACCGGGGCTAAACGTATCACCGAAGCTGTGGATTGACATCTTTGATGTCAGTGGTAGGAGAGCGTTCTAAGTGCTGCGAAGCTAGACCGTAAGGACTGGTGGAGCGCTTAGAAGTGAGAATGCCGGTATGAGTAGCGAAAGACAAGTGAGAATCTTGTCCACCGAATGCCTAAGGTTTCCTGAGGAAGGCTCGTCCGCTCAGGGTTAGTCGGGACCTAAGCCGAGGCTGAAAAGCGTAGGCGATGGCCAACAGGTTGATATTCCTGTACCACCTCCCCGCCGTTTGAGTAATGGGGGGACGCAGGAGGATAGGGTAAGCGCGCTGCTGGATATGCGCGTTCAAGCAGTTAGGCTGATGAGTAGGCAAATCCGCTCATCATAAGGCTGAGCTGTGATGACGAGGGAAATATAGTACCGAAGTTCCTGATTCCACACTGCCAAGAAAAGCCTCTAGCGAGGCGGGAGGTGCCCGTACCGCAAACCGACACAGGTAGGCGAGGAGAGAATCCTAAGGTGATCGAGAGAACTCTCGTTAAGGAACTCGGCAAAATGACCCCGTAACTTCGGGAGAAGGGGTGCTCTGGTAGGGTGTATAGCCCGAGAGAGCCGCAGTGAATAGGCCCAGGCGACTGTTTAGCAAAAACACAGGTCTCTGCGAAGCCGCAAGGCGAAGTATAGGGGCTGACGCCTGCCCGGTGCTGGAAGGTTAAGAGGAGGGGTTATCCTTTGGGAGAAGCTCTGAATCGAAGCCCCAGTAAACGGCGGCCGTAACTATAACGGTCCTAAGGTAGCGAAATTCCTTGTCGGGTAAGTTCCGACCCGCACGAAAGGCGTAACGATCTGGGCACTGTCTCAACGAGAGACTCGGTGAAATTATAGTACCTGTGAAGATGCAGGTTACCCGCGACAGGACGGAAAGACCCCGTGGAGCTTTACTGTAGCCTGATATTGAATTTTGGTACAGCTTGTACAGGATAGGTAGGAGCCTGAGAAGCCGGAGCGCTAGCTTCGGTGGAGGCGTCGGTGGGATACTACCCTGGTTGTATTGAAATTCTAACCCGCAGCCCTGATCGGGCTGGGAGACAGTGTCAGGTGGGCAGTTTGACTGGGGCGGTCGCCTCCTAAAGAGTAACGGAGGCGCCCAAAGGTTCCCTCAGAATGGTTGGAAATCATTCGTAGAGTGTAAAGGCACAAGGGAGCTTGACTGCGAGACCTACAAGTCGAGCAGGGACGAAAGTCGGGCTTAGTGATCCGGTGGTTCCGCATGGAAGGGCCATCGCTCAACGGATAAAAGCTACCCCGGGGATAACAGGCTTATCTCCCCCAAGAGTCCACATCGACGGGGAGGTTTGGCACCTCGATGTCGGCTCATCGCATCCTGGGGCTGTAGTCGGTCCCAAGGGTTGGGCTGTTCGCCCATTAAAGCGGTACGCGAGCTGGGTTCAGAACGTCGTGAGACAGTTCGGTCCCTATCCGTCGTGGGCGTAGGAAATTTGAGAGGAGCTGTCCTTAGTACGAGAGGACCGGGATGGACACACCGCTGGTGTACCAGTTGTCTTGCCAAAGGCATCGCTGGGTAGCTATGTGTGGACGGGATAAGTGCTGAAAGCATCTAAGCATGAAGCCCCCCTCAAGATGAGATTTCCCATAGCGCAAGCTAGTAAGATCCCTGAAAGATGATCAGGTTGATAGGTCAGAGGTGGAAGCACGGCGACGTGTGTAGCTGACTGATACTAATCGATCGAGGACTTAACCAAATTAGAAAAGCGAAGGCGACTGTTCAATTGTGAAAGGAGCCGTAGCTAGACAGTAAACTTAGTACTCAGCAAAATGTTATCTAGTTTTGAGAGAATAATCTCAATTCATGTCTGGTGGCGATAGCAGAGAGGTCACACCCGTTCCCATGCCGAACACGGAAGTTAAGTTCTCTAGCGCCGATGGTAGTTGGGACTTTGTCCCTGTGAGAGTAGGACGTTGCCAGGCTTTATAAGATTCCACAGTAGCTCAGTGGTAGAGCAATCGGCTGTTAACCGATCGGTCGTAGGTTCGAGTCCTACCTGTGGAGCCATTTATGGCCCGTTGGTCAAGTGGTTAAGACACCGCCCTTTCACGGCGGTAACACGGGTTCGAATCCCGTACGGGTCACCACTTATTTTTATATAAGAAATTTTGGAGGATTAGCTCAGCTGGGAGAGCACCTGCCTTACAAGCAGGGGGTCGGCGGTTCGATCCCGTCATCCTCCACCATGAACATGTTGCCGGTGTAGCTCAACTGGTAGAGCAACTGACTTGTAATCAGTAGGTTGGGGGTTCAAGTCCTCTTGCCGGCACCATTGTTTTTGGAGGGGTAGCGAAGTGGCTAAACGCGGCGGACTGTAAATCCGCTCCTTCGGGTTCGGCAGTTCGAATCTGCCCCCCTCCACCATTTTATTGGGCTATAGCCAAGCGGTAAGGCAACGGACTTTGACTCCGTCATGCGTTGGTTCGAATCCAGCTAGCCCAGCCATTAAGAGCCATTAGCTCAGTTGGTAGAGCATCTGACTTTTAATCAGAGGGTCGAAGGTTCGAGTCCTTCATGGCTCACTCTTATATGCGGAAGTAGTTCAGTGGTAGAACACCACCTTGCCAAGGTGGGGGTCGCGAGTTCGAACCTCGTCTTCCGCTCCAATTATTATTATTTGCTTTTGTTGGGGCCTTAGCTCAGCTGGGAGAGCGCCTGCCTTGCACGCAGGAGGTCAGCGGTTCGATCCCGCTAGGCTCCACCAATTACATAAATCATTCACCTCTAAACTATCGTTTAGAGGTTTTTTTGTCCCTTTTAAATTTGTATATATATTCAGAAAAATGTCGAGTTGAGCCATTCATACTTTTAGCTATACAATAGAAGTATAAAAGGTAAAAAGGGGAGAAAGAGAAATGAAAAATGTATCAATTATTGGTGTACCAATGGATTTAGGGCAAACACGTCGAGGGGTAGACATGGGGCCAAGTGCTATTCGTTATGCTGGTGTAGTAGAGCGTATTGAAAGCATTGGATATGTTGTGGAAGATGAAGGCAACATTGAGATTGCTCCTGCAGAAAGAGTACATAATGATGTAAAAACTAACTTAAAAAATCTAACGGCCGTAGCAGATGCTAGTGAGCGGCTAGCTTCTAAAGTAGATCATGTAATTACAAACGGTAATTTTCCACTTGTACTTGGTGGTGACCATAGTATTGCTATTGGAACGTTAGCTGGTGTGAGCAAGCATTATGAGAATCTAGGAGTTATTTGGTATGATGCACATGGAGATTTGAATACAGCTGATACTTCTCCATCAGGAAACATACATGGAATGCCATTAGCAGCTAGCTTAGGAATTGGACACCCAACACTAATCAATATTTTTGGATATATGCCAAAAATTAAACCTGAAAATGTTGTAATTATTGGTGCACGTTCTTTAGATGAAGGAGAAAGGGCTTTAATTAAAGAGATTGGTATTAAGGTATACACAATGCATGAGGTTGATCGTCTTGGAATGGCACACGTTATGGAAGAAACAATTGCTTATCTAAAAGATAAAACAGATGGGGTACATTTGTCACTTGATTTAGATGGTTTAGATCCTCATGACGCACCTGGAGTAGGAACACCTGTTATTGGAGGAATCAGCTACAGAGAAAGCCATTTAGCTATGGAAATGCTAGCTGAATCTAACGTCATTACTTCCGCTGAATTTGTAGAAGTAAATCCTATTTTAGATGAGCGCAATAAAACAGCAACGGTGGCTGTTGCATTAATGGGCTCCTTATTTGGTGAAAAATTATTATAAAAAAGAATCAGCTCTTGTTTGTAAAAGCAAGAGCTGATTTAGTTTGATTGTTTTGTGTATTGATTTAATAGTGTGTCTAACTCTGAACTTAGCCTCAGTACCTCTTTAGAACATAGAGAAGTTTGTTGTGCGGTACTTAACATCATGTGACGATGTTCTTCAATTCTTTCCAGTAAATTTTTCTCCATCAGCGACATTCCTCCACTTTATAATAGTCTTTTTCTTCATAAATAACCCAATTTGCAAAATCTTAAACATAGGCAGCAAATTTTTGTTAAAATAATTAAGCATGAATGAAACTTTAACTAGAAGTAAACGTATATATACTATCCCGCAATGGGCGGAGGTCACTGTTACATGGATTTATTATTAAAACGGAAAATAAAAAAAGTAAAAAAAGGCGATCAAGATGCGTTTGCTGATATTGTAGAATATCATAAAGATAAGCTCTATCAGCTGTGTTATCGAATGTTAGGGAATCGTGAAGAAGCGCAAGATGCGGCTCAGGAAGCTTTTATTAGAGCCTATGTTAATATTCATAGTTATGATTCATCCAAGAAATTTTCCACATGGCTATATCGGATTGCCACAAACCTTTGTATCGATAAAATTCGTAAAAAGAAGCCAGATTACTATTTAGATGCAGAAGTAGCTGGAACGGAAGGTCTGAATATGTACTCACAGATTGCTGCAGATCAAGCACTTCCTGAAGATGAATTAGAAAGAGGAGAGTTGCAAGATTTAATTCAATCTGAAATTCTAAAGCTACCTGAGAAATATCGTACAGTTATTGTGCTGAAATATATTGATGAGCTTTCTTTGAAGGAAATTAGTGAAATCTTAGAGCTACCGATTGGTACTGTAAAGACAAGAATTCATAGAGGACGGGAAGCCTTAAGAAACAGACTTCGCCATTTGTAAGGAGTGAAAATAATGAAATGCTCAAGTTCCTATGTAAATCTAATCCATGAATACTTAGATGGAGATCTTACAAAAGAGAATGAACAATTACTGAAGCAGCATTTACAGGAATGTGATGCATGCCAAGAACATTTTAAACAATTAAAGCGAACAATTGCTTTTGTTCAAAGCACTTCTCATATTGATACACCTATGAACTTTACGGCTAATATTATGGCGGGTCTTCCTAAAGAGAAGAACGCTGTAAGAATGAATCGTTGGTTTACCAATCACCCATTTTTAACGGCAGCTGCTGTATTTACGTTATTAATGTCTGGAGCGACTTTTTCAGCTTGGAATACAAATGAAGAGTTTGCAGTCTCTAAGCAAGATAATCTTGTAATTGAAAATAAGACTGTTATTGTGCCAGCTGGCGAAGTAGTTAAAGGAGATGTTACTGTACGTAATGGTGATATAAAGGTAGAAGGAAAGGTCGATGGAAATATTACTATTATTAATGGTGATCAGTATCTTGCATCTGCGGGAGAGGTTACCGGTGATATTGAAGAATTAGACCAAATGTTTGAATGGATTTGGTACAACGTAAAGAATGGTGTTAAAGACGCAGTTAACCTATCAAATCATCAATAAAAAGAAGTTTGGTTGACGGTAACAACATAGATTTGCTAAAGAATCGTCCTCGGTCATCAAGACTATTGGACGATTCTTTTTGTAAATGAAAACCAATTGTTATTATGTCTAGCTAGTAGGAAATTTTAAATTTGTGATATAATAAAAAAGTTATGTTTAATTGACTACATATAAATAGAGGAAGTGAGACGATGCCTTTTGGAGAGCTACCGATCTTTGCATATTTAGGAAATATAATCGATGTTCTCCTTGTTTGGTTTGTTATATATAAATTGATAATGGTCATCAGAGGTACGAAAGCTGTACAGTTACTCAAAGGAATAATCGTCATCGTTGTTGTACGCTTTATTAGTAACTTCCTGGGCCTAAACACATTACAATGGTTAATGGATCAAGCCTTAACATGGGGATTTTTAGCAGTTATTATTATTTTCCAACCTGAAGTTCGCAGAGCGTTGGAACAGTTAGGAAGAGGAAGTTTGTTTTCTAAAGCTAGTCTTCCTGAAGAGGATGAACGCGCATTAACAATCGAAGCTATTACAAAAGCTACACATTATATGGCAAAGCGTCGTATAGGAGCTTTAATCTCGATTGAGCGAGAAACAGGAATGAATGATTATATTGAAACCGGCATTCCGTTAAATGCCAATGTGTCATCAGAACTATTGATTAATTTATTTATTCCTAATACGCCATTGCATGATGGAGCCGTTATTTTACAGCGCAATCAAGTTTCAGCTGCCGCTTGCTACTTGCCACTTTCCGAAAGCCCTTTTATTTCAAAGGAGCTAGGGACTCGTCACCGAGCAGCTGTTGGTATTAGTGAAGTAACAGATAGTATAACGGTTATAGTATCTGAAGAAACAGGTGGTATTTCTGTGACAAAGAATGGTGAGTTATACCGTGAGTTAACAATCGATACGTTAAAAGAAATGCTTGAGAAAGAGTTGGTTAATACTTCAAGAGCATCTTCTTCAGCTCGTTGGCAATGGAGGTCGAAGAAGAATGGATAGATTATTAAACAATCCTTGGATCATGAAAATAATTGCGCTTCTTTTAGCCTTAATGCTTTATTTATCTGTTAGCATCGATAATCAAGATACAAATACAATTCTTGGCACAAGTAAATCGTCAGGAACAGGTACAGAAACCATTACAAATGTTCCTGTAGAAGTTTCTTATGATCAAGATAATATGATCATTAGCGGTGTTCCAGATACGGTTAACGTTACTTTAGAAGGTTCTAAGAGTGCCCTTCAACAAGAAAAGCTAAAGCAAGACTTGGAAGTGTATGTGGATTTAAATAACTATGGTTTGGGAGAGCACCAAGTAGAGTTGCAGCACCGAAACATTTCAGATCGTTTGGATGTCAAAATTGATCCACAAGTTGTAACGGTCAGTATTGAAAATCAACAATCACAAGAATTTCCGGTAGAAGCAAGCTTTGATAAAAATCAGGTGAAAAAAGGCTATAAAGCGGGATCAGCACAAATTAGCCCAGAGACGGTAACGGTTACTGGAGCGAAGAGTCAGCTATCACAAGTAGCCTATGTAAAAGCACTTGTTGAATTAGATAATGTAAGTAAAGATGTAAATGAACAAGCAGAGGTAGTAGCATTTGATAAAAATCTGAATAAGCTAGATGTATCTATCGAACCAGAAGTAGTTAATGTTACAATCCCAATTGAAAATAGAAGTAAAAAGGTACCAATTAGCCTTGAGCAAACTGGTACCCTAGGCGAAGGTATTGAAATTACAGGTATTTCTTTAGATAGAGATGAAGTAACTGTTATTGGTGAGAAAGACGTATTAGATTCTATCTCATCAATTGATAATATTCCGGTCGACGTAACGGGGATTTCTAAAACGTCCGATATAAAAGTTGATGTGCCTGTTCCAGAAGGTGTAGATAGTGTTCAGCCTAAGCAGGTGACAGTAAGTGTAAAAGTCAAAAAGCTGGATGAGGAAGCAGAAGAAGAAACTGACGCAGAAGAAACCTCTGTAGCCGAAGAAGAGAAAGATGGAAAAAAGTCGTTTGAAAGCTTGTCAGTGACACTAAATGGGCAAAACTCAAAATATAGATATGAAATTTTATCTCCTAAAAACGGAGTGGTGGGGGTTGACCTGTTAGGACCACAACAACAGCTAAGAAACGTTACCCGAAGTGATATTAGTATAACTGCTAATGTTGCAAGGCTAACACCTGGTGAGTTTTCGGTTCCTATTTCTCTAACGGTTCCAAATGGTGTTGAAGGCACCCTTTCTACAAAGACACTAAGAGTAAAAGTTAGTGAAAAAAATCCTTCAAATGAAGAAGAACAAAACCCTTCTGAACCACCAGAAGAAGGTGGTAATAATAATCCGGACGAGCCTTCTGATCCATCTGATAACACGGGGTCTAACGAAGAGGATGAAGGTAATGGCGACAACAGTACAAATAATGAAGAAAATGATTCATCATCGGCAAACTAATATACACAATGGATATAAAAGGAGAGAACAAGAATGGGTAAGTATTTTGGAACAGACGGTGTAAGGGGTGTTGCAAACAGTGAATTAACACCTGAGCTTGCATTTAAAATTGGTCGTTTTGGCGGGTACGTATTAACAAAAGACACTGAAAGACCAAAAGTCCTAATAGGTCGCGATACTCGTGTATCAGGTCATATGTTGGAGGGAGCTTTAGTAGCGGGTCTTCTATCAATTGGAGCTGAGGTGATGCGCTTAGGTGTAATTTCAACGCCAGGTGTTTCCTACTTAACGAAAGCGTTAGGTGCGCAAGCAGGTGTTATGATTTCTGCGTCACACAACCCAGTGCAAGATAACGGTATTAAATTTTTTGGACCGGATGGATTCAAGCTATCTGATGCTCAAGAAAATGAGATTGAAGCATTAATTGATGCTTCAAAAGATGAACTACCAAGACCTGCAGGTAAAGACCTTGGACAAGTAAATGACTACTTTGAAGGTGGTCAAAAGTACCTTCAGTACCTCAAGCAAACAATTGATGAAGATTTTTCTGGTTTGCACGTTGCGCTAGACTGTGCGCATGGTGCCACTTCATCTTTAGCAGCACATTTATTTGCAGACTTAGATGCTGATATTTCAACAATGGGTGCATCTCCAAATGGATTAAATATTAACGAAGGTGTGGGTTCTACTCATCCGGAAGCATTAGCAGCATTTGTAAAAGAAAAAAATGCAGACGTAGGGTTAGCCTTTGATGGTGATGGGGATCGACTAATTGCAATCGATGAAAATGGCGACATTGTAGATGGTGATCAAATTATGTTCATCTGTGCAAAGTATCTATTCGAACAAGGTCGTTTAAAGCATAATACGCTTGTTTCTACGGTGATGAGTAACCTTGGGTTTTACAAAGCTCTTGAGGCAAACGGAATTCAAAGTGCTCAGACAGCGGTGGGTGACCGCTACGTAGTAGAAGAAATGAAAGCACATCAATATAATTTAGGTGGAGAGCAATCAGGCCATATTATTTTCCTTGACTACAATACAACAGGAGATGGTATGTTGTCTGCGATTCAGCTTGTAAACATTATGAAAGCAACAAATAAAAAGTTATCTGAATTAGCGAGCGAAATGAAAAAGTTCCCGCAGCTTCTTGTGAACGTGAGAGTAACGGATAAGCATCACGTAACTGAAAATGAAAAGGTAAAAGAAGTAATTACAGAGGTAGAAAAAGAAATGGCTGGAAACGGTCGTGTTCTTGTTCGTCCTTCAGGTACAGAGCCACTTGTGCGCGTAATGGTTGAAGCACCAAGCCAAAATGAGTGTGATGTGTACGTAAATCGTATTGTTGAAGTAGTAAAAGCAGAAATGGGACTAGAGTAATTCATCATTCTATGCATAAGCAGTGACCACAAGGGCTGCTTATGCATATTTTTATATTATGCCAATTGTACACAGCGGCACGCAAAAAGCCCTGTTTTTACTATTGGTAATAAAGATAATTGACGATTTCTTATGCTTTGTTGTAAGATTAAATCTGTTCGTCTCTAATTTACAAAAGGAGGGAATGTTAAAAGCAGTTTATAATTTAAATAAAAGCGCCTGAACTAGGTCTGAGACGACAGTGACTTAGTTGACGAGGAGGAGGTTTATCGAAGTATCGGCGGATGCCTCCCGGTTGTTGATTATCACAATCGAAAGCTTGATGTGAAAAACAAAGGGGTGACTCTTTGGACAAACGCATTAAGAAGATAATCGTTATTGTGAAGAAGGTAACGTTCTTCATTACTTTAAGGAGGATTACAATCTATGTGCGGAATTGTAGGTTATATTGGAACTCAAGATTCAAAGGAAATTTTATTACGAGGTCTTGAAAAATTAGAATATCGTGGATATGACTCAGCAGGTATTGCAGTTGTTAATGACGGTGGCGTACACGTATTTAAAGAAAAAGGACGTATTGCTGAACTACGTCAATCAGTGGATAACAATGTTGTAGCACCAGCTGGTATCGGTCACACGCGCTGGGCAACACACGGTGTTCCAAGCCGTGAAAATGCTCACCCACATCAAAGTAATAACGGGCGCTTTACGTTAGTTCACAATGGAGTTATTGAGAACTACGCAATTTTAAAGCGTGAGTATTTACAAGGTGTTGAATTCAAAAGTGAAACGGATACAGAAGTAATCGTTCATTTAATTGAAAAAATCGCAAGCGAAGGATTAGGAGTAGAAGAAGCATTCCGTAAAGCGGTAAGCTTACTACACGGTTCTTATGCACTAGCATTAATTGATAATGAAGATAAAAATACAATTTATGTTGCTAAAAATAAAAGTCCATTACTTGTTGGTTTAGGCGAAGGCTTTAACGTTGTAGCAAGTGATGCAATGGCGATGCTGCAAGTAACAAACCAATATGTAGAGTTAATGGATAAAGAAACAGTAATTGTAACAAAAGAAGCAGTTACAATTAAAACATTAGATGGTCAAGTAGTAGAGCGTGAACCTTACACTGCTGAATTAGATGCAAGTGATATCGAAAAGGGTACGTATCCTCACTACATGCTAAAAGAAATTGACGAGCAGCCTCTAGTAATGCGTAAAATCATTCAGCAATACCAAGGTGATGACAATGAGCTTCACGTGGATGAGGACATTGTAAAAGCTATGAATAACTCTGATCGCGTATACATCGTTGCTTGTGGAACAAGTTACCATGCTGGACTAGTAGGAAAACAATTCATTGAAACATGGGCGAAAGTACCTGTTGAAGTGCACGTAGCAAGTGAATTCTCTTACAACATGCCGCTTTTATCTGAAAAACCACTATTCATCTTTATTTCTCAAAGTGGTGAAACAGCAGATAGCCGTGCAGTCCTTGTTCAAATTAAAGAGCTTGGCCATAAAGCATTAACAATTACAAACGTTCCTGGTTCAACTTTATCTCGTGAGTCAGACTACACGCTGTTATTACACGCTGGTCCAGAGATTGCTGTTGCTTCTACAAAAGCATATACAGCTCAGTTAGCAGTGCTTTCAATTTTAGCAGCAGTAACTGCACAAGCACGCGGCATTAAGCTTGATTTCGACTTAATGCAAGAACTAGCAATCGTTGCTAATACAATGGAAGTTCTATGTGATGATAAGGAAGAAATGGAAAGCATTGCTCTTCAGTTCTTAGCAACAACGCGTAACGCATTCTTTATCGGGCGTTCTGTAGACTATTACGTTGGATTAGAAGGTGCATTAAAGCTTAAAGAAATCTCTTACATCCAAGCAGAAGGATTTGCTGGTGGAGAGCTGAAGCACGGAACAATTGCTTTAATTGAAAACAATACGCCTGTTATTGCCCTTGCAACACAAGAGCACGTAAATTTAAGCATTCGCGGAAACGTAAAAGAAGTAGTAGCGCGCGGAGCTAACCCTTGCATTATCTCTATGAAGGGCTTAGAAACGGAAGAAGATCGCTATGTAATTCCAAAGGTACACGAAACATTAGCACCTTTAGCAGCGGTTATTCCATTACAATTAATTTCTTACTACGCAGCTCTACACCGTGATTGTGACGTAGATAAACCACGTAACTTAGCTAAGTCTGTTACGGTTGAGTAATAGTTAATCGGGTTTTTAAATCATATAAAAAGAGAGTAACCTGTTGGTTGCTCTCTTTCTTTTTGTGTTTATATTAGTGAAAATTACAAAAAAGTAAATTTATTCTATGTTAAAATTAGGATAGATATAAAGGAGGTTGAGAATGAAGATATTTGCTTGGTTTTTAATTTTATTTCATATAGCTGTTGCACTATTCTGGATAGGAAATTCTTCTTACCTCTTTTCAAAAAGTGGGCTTTTCTGTTGGGTTTTCTCCATTGTAGTAGGTTACTTAATGTATAAGAAACAAAAACAAAAAAATTTCACAAGGAAAATCTTATTGAGTTCAAGCACCTTTATGGTGTTTTTAATCATTTTTACAGGCTTAATAGAAGTTGCGGTATCCTCTATGTCTTAAATGTAAAAATAATTCAAGTATGAGGGAGTAAATATGTCATTTGTAATTTTTATTATTTTACTGCTTATGATAGCAGGGATCTTTTTTGGGAAAATAAACCGCTGGCTTTCTCTTTTACTTTTAGCACCTATGTTGGTTCTATTTGGTTTTGCTAGTTATGTTCTTTTTAATATGTGGTATGAAACAACCCCTGAATCTTTAAACTTTAGCGTGCAGCATGAAGGATCTGAATACATAATTGAAAACAGTTGGGAAAAGCCTTTAGATGTGTATCGGTTTCCAACTGATTTTGTCGTTTTCTATGTACCAAATACTAGTACAGTAACAAATGTGAAAAGAGAACGAGTGAAAGATTATAAGGAAATGGCAGAATTAGAAGACTCGGTTAAAGGATGGGTAGAAGAAAAATATCCGTCAAACTTAACAACACAAGTTTTTGATATAAAAGCAAGTAAGAACGGTCGCTTTACTTTTTCTTTACCGCAGGGAATAAAAGAAAAAGAGGTGGAAGTATATTACGTGCATTTACGTTCAGAACCAATGGATACAATTGAATTCTGGATAAAAGAAATTGAAATAAAACCATAAAGAGCAATGGGAACTAGCATCATAAACAAACATATATTCGAGGATCAAGCTTAGGAACTCCATAAGTTTGGCTTTTTTTGTTCTAATAAAGCTGAAGATATGTAGTTGCTATAAAATAAATTAGATAAAAATGCAAAATTCCCCATTGTCTATTTATGAAATTTATGTAACTATATTAATGAGGTCATCAGATGACCTCATTAGATATGAGTGCTCAATACTATAAGTCAACTAGGGGGAAGGGTTTATATGTTATTGTTCATTGCGCTAAGTGCGATTATTGCGCCATTTTTATTTCTTGTAGTTCTGAGGATGTCAGCTGCTAAAGGAATGGCATTGAGTTCAATTATCGTCATATTGTTAGCGCTTACTATCTGGGGGATGGAAGGGAAAGTAATTTTAGCATCAATTTTTCAAGGAATACATAAAACATTTACGATTTTGTGGATTTTATTCGGTGCATTGGTATTGTTGAATACCCTTCGAAATACGGGTGGAGTTGTTCGAATCAATCAAGGCTTTCAAAGCATTTCAGCTGATATGCGTGTCCAAGTAGTCATTGTAGCTTTTTTATTTGGCTCACTTATTGAAGGAGCCGCTGGTTTTGGGACACCGGCGATGGTGACAGGCCCGCTATTATTGGCTCTGGGTTTTCAACCACTGGTGGCCGCCACCATTGCGTTAATTGCTGATAGTACAGCCGTTATGTTTGGAGCAGTGGGGACGCCAGTAGCAGTCGGACTCAGTAATATTCCAAGCGCAGATATTAATTTCTTTAAAGAAATTGCGGTGCAAGTCACAAGTTTAGACTTATTGGCGGGTGTCTTTATTCCATTTATTTTAATGGTTGTATTAACCACATTTAGTCGCAGTGGTATAAAAGATGCGCTGCAAATGTTTCCGTGGACGTTCCTCATTGGAATTGTATATACGGTAAGCGCATTTCTGATTGCTAATTTCTTTGGGCATGAATTTGTCTCCATTTTAGCCTCTCTTATTACGTTAATTGTAGCAACTTTGACAGCAAAGAGAGGAATCTTATTACCTAAGGGAGAATGGAGAAAGGTAATGAGGAAAGATTTCAAGATAGGGGAAGATAAAGCGGAAATGGGCATTTTAACAGCATGGGCACCGTATATTAGCGTTGTAGTCTTATTGCTGTTGACTAGAGTTATCCCAGGGCTTAAGCAATTTGCGTTAACCGCTATTGACTTAACCTGGACAGATATTTTAGGAGTAGAAGGTATTGTTTCTAAGTGGGAGTTTTTATATTCTCCCGGAACGATTCTAACTTTGGCAGCTGTGTTTGCTTTTCTTATTCAAAGAAAGTCTTATAAAACATTTTTGCAAGCATCAAAAGAGTCACTAGGTACAATGAAAATAACAGCGATTTCACTCATTGCAACGCTGGCGATGGTACAGGTGTTTGTTAATTCTGGATTGAACCTAAACAATTTAAATAGCATGCCCGAATACATTGCCGAATCATTGGCGAGCTCTTTAGGGTCAGTATGGATTTTTGTAGCGCCATTCCTTGGAAAACTTGGGGCGTTCATCACTGGAAGTGCAACGGTATCCACATTAACCTTTTCACCAATCCAATATAATGTTGCCCAGGCAATTGGGTTAAACTTAAACACTGTTTTAGCAGTTCAACTCATTGGTGCTGCAGCGGGAAATATGATTTGCGTTCACAATGTTGTGGCTGCTAGTGCTGTTGTTGGTTTATCTGGTAAAGAGGGGGAAATCATTCGCAAAACGTTAGGGACAGCAGTTGTATATGGAGTATTAGCGGGTATAGCAGGGTTTCTCTTTTTAAATGTTTTTTAAATAAGAAAAGCGGGGTTTCCCATTGTATTCTCTTGTAAGTAAATCGATATAATAGAGAGATAGATGGGAGTTGAATGAAATGAACTATAAACGTGTTCGTGGAAAAAAAGCATATGAGGAAGTAGCTGAAACATTAATTGAATTAATTAAAGCAGGAGATTTAAAGCCTGGTGATAAATTAGAGTCTGTTGAAAAATTAGCAAAAAGTTTTGATGTAGGGACGTCAACTATTCGCGAGGCTTTAAGTGGCTTACGTACAATGGGGCTAGTCGCAGCGAGGCATGGAGAAGGTACGTTTGTAAATAACTTTGACGCTTCTAAATTTCAGTTACCTGTCAACATTGCTTTTTTAATGAAGATTGAAGATATTAAAGAACTTTACAAAGTTCGTGAAATTTTAGAGTTAGGTACGGTGGCTCAAGCAGCAGCAGTGCACGAAGAAGAGGATCTTTTAGCGCTTGAGAAAGCATTGATTGTGATGGAGAATGCAAGCGGAAATGAAGAGTTAGCCTCAAGCGCGGATTTAGACTTCCATTTGGCCATTGCGAACGCGACACATAATAAATTACTTATTAATTTAATGAGCAGCGTGTCGTCGTTAATCTCTGAAACGATTCAAGAAACAAGAAAAGTATTCTTATATTCAGGTAATACGGTCGAAGATTTAAAAGTAGAGCATCGAAGAATCTTTGAAGCTATTAAAAATAGGCAGCCAAATGAGGCGAGTGAAGCGATGCTTGAACATTTGCAAAATGTTCAAAGCCGTCTTTTTACATATATTGAATGATGTAGCCGGCTGTTTACCAATTTTCTGAGAGGTGAGCAAGTATGAGAGTTTCCTTATTTAGTACATGCCTAAGTGATATTCTTTTTGCCAATGTAGCAAAAGACACGCTTGAAATCCTGGAACGATGCGGCTGTAAAGTTGATTATCCTATGGAGCAAACGTGCTGTGGCCAACCAGCGTATAACAGTGGATACCTACAGGAAGCAAAGCAGTCTATGAAGCAAATGATGAAAGCTTTTCGTCATTCTGAATATATAGTGGGACCATCAGGATCATGCATCAGTATGTTGAAGGAGTATCCCGCGGTGTTTAGAGGAGATGTAGAATGGGAGAAAGAAGCGGAAGCTTTTGCAGATAAGTGCTATGAAATTACTGAATTCCTTGTAGATGTATTAAACGTTACAGACTTAAATTCTTCGTTTAAGGGAAAAGTCACTTTTCATTCCTCTTGTCATATGAAACGACTGTTAGGAGTAAAGGAACAGCCTAAAGTACTGTTGAAAAACGTAAAAGGTGTAGAACTAGTTGATTTACCGTGTGAAGAAGATTGCTGTGGATTTGGTGGTACGTTCGCCGTGAAAAACTCTGTTATTTCACAAGAGATGGTCAGTGAAAAGTCACGTCATGTCTCAGAAACAAAAGCCGAATATTTAGTGGGTGCTGATATGGGGTGCTTAATGAATATCGGCGGTCGCATGAGTCGTGAAGGGAAAGAAGTTAAAGTTGTTCATATTACTGAGATTCTAAACACCCATTAAGAAACGGAGGAACGAAAATGAGCGTCAAAATTGGTGAAATTCCATACAAAGAACGAATTCAAAAAGGAATTGCAGACGACTTTATGAGGCAAGCCGTTTCCTCCGCTCAAGGAAGACTTCGAAATGGGCGGTTAAATCAGGCAGAAGCATGGGGAAATTGGGAAGAGTGGCGACAGCTCGGTTCTGAAATTCGTTCACATACATTAGAGAATCTAGACTACTATTTACATCAACTGAGCGAACAAGTAGCTAGACGAGGAGGAAATGTCTTTTTTGCAGAAACAGCAGAAGAAGCAAATGAGTATGTTAAAAATGTGATAAAAAAGAAGGAAGCGAAAAAAGTTGTTAAATCAAAATCGATGGTAACTGAAGAAATTGGTTTAAATAAAGCGCTTGAAGAAGTAGGTGCTGAGGTTGTGGAATCTGATTTGGGTGAATGGATTTTGCAACTGGATGAAGATCCACCTTCTCACATCGTAGCTCCTGCTCTTCATAAAAATAAAGGACAAATACGAGAAACGTTTGCTAATAAAAAAGGATACGGTGGCTCAGATACTCCCGAAGAGCTGGCAGCGTTTGCTCGAGAACAACTTCGTCAAGATTTCTTAGCGGCTGACGTAGGAGTTACAGGGTGTAATTTCGCTATTGCAGAATCAGGTGCTATCACCCTTGTTACCAATGAGGGAAACGCAGAAATGGTTACAAGTCTACCGGACACTGTTATTACGGTGATGGGAATGGAGAGAATTGTTCCCACTTGGGAAGAGATGGAGGTGCTTGTTAGTTTACTAACCCGAGCAGCGGTTGGACAAAAACTAACGAGCTATATTACGGCTATTACAGGAACAAGGCTCGAAGAAGAAATAGATGGTCCAGATGAGTTTCATTTAGTCATTGTAGACAATGGTCGTTCAAAAATTTTAGGAACAGAATTTCAATCAGCACTTCACTGTATTCGCTGTGCCGCCTGTATTAACGCATGTCCTGTTTATCGTCATATTGGAGGGCATGCTTACAACTCAATTTATCCAGGGCCAATCGGTGCAGTCATCACGCCACTTTTAGAAGGCTATGACGATCATAAAGAGCTTCCGTATGCATCTACGCTATGTGCAGCGTGCTCAGAAGCATGTCCTGTTAAAATACCACTGCACGAGCATTTAGTTCGCCATCGTCAAATCATTGTGGAACGAGAAAAGAAAGCACCCCTGACTGAAAAGCTCATGATGAAGGGATTCGCGAAGTGGTCGGCCAATCCATCTCTTTATAACTTAAGTGCAAATCTCGCTAAGCCTGCTCTTAGACCATGGACAAAAGAGGGTATGATTGAAAATGGGCCAGGTCCCCTGAAGGATTGGACGAATGTACGTGATTTCTATGCTCCGGAAGGTCAGTCATTCCGTTCTTGGTTTAAACAACGGCAGAAGGAGAGTGAATCGTCATCATGATACAGAATCGAGAGGCTTTTTTAGATAAATTAGCTACTACTTTAGGTAGAGAACGAAAAGTCGAAGGTGTACAGCGCCCAAGCTGGAGCGTTACGCCACAGTATGATGTATTCAAAGATAGGACACAGGATGAACTTGTCGATATTTTACAAGAGCATTGTAAAGTAATTCATACAACTTTTAAGCGAACAGATCGTGAAGGATTGGTTGGTGTTCTTGCAGAAACGATTAAAGGTTACGAGGGAAAGTCGTTAATCACTTCAAATGATCTGCGAAATAAAGAATATGGGTTAACCGGCTTTTTTGAGAGAAATGCTGAAGACCTCCAAGTTCATATCTGGGATGCAGAGAAAAAAAAGGTAAATCAACAAATTGCAGAAGCAGCCGACGTAGGGCTTGTTTTTAGCGATGTGACGCTTGCAGAGTCAGGAACGGTAACGCTCTTTCATAATAAAGATCACGGTAGGTCAATCAGTTTGTTACCGAAAACGTTTGTTGCAATTATTCCTAAAAGCACGCTAGTTCCACGGATGACACAAGCAGCTTCGCTTATACACAAAAAGCAGCTAGAGGGTGAAGATGTCCCTTCTTATGTGAGTTTTATCACTGGACCAAGCAACAGCGCTGATATTGAGATGAACTTGATTGTTGGAGTGCATGGACCTGTAAAAGCAACTTATATTGTAGTAGACTAACTTCTAGAAAAAATAGCCTTTTCGTATAATAGTTACGAAAAGGCTATTTTTATAGAAAGACCCAAGTAGCGGAGATAGATGAAATAGGAGGGGAAAGATTGAATCAACGTATATGTTATACAATTAAGGGACCCAAAGATTTTAATCAGATGCGAGTTTTATATGACTCTTTAGTTTGGAATTCAATCAATCTAACAACAGATGAACTAAAGAAAATGTGCGAGCAGAGCTGGTATACACTATATGCATTTGATGCAGACGAGCTAGTTGGTACAGCGAGAGTTATATCTGATGGTATTATTACAGCTACAATCTGTGGTGTGGGTGTCGCTCCTGCATATCAATCAAAGGGAATTGGTAAAGAGCTTATGAACCGCATTATTAAGTACTGTGAGAAGCAAAGAGTCATTCCTCAACTTATGTGTGTAGATAGTCTTAAGCCCTATTATGAATCCTTGGGATTTGAAGAATTTGCAACTGCCATGGTTAAGCGAATAAATAGATAAAATTTTGTAATGGTGTATATAAGCTTTTATAAGGCTTCCTTTGATAATTGAAAAAGGAAGCTTTGTTATGTTTATAATGACGGTAAGACAAATTAAAGGGGATGACTAGATGGATAGTATAATCTTTGACTTAGACGGAACACTCTGGAATTCAATTGGGACGGTAACCGTCGCTTGGAACGAAGTCATTAAAAGAAGCAAGTATGTGAAAAAAGAAGTAACGGAAAGAGACTTTGAACAAACCATGGGTCTTCCATTTCAAGAGATTGCTCAAAAGCTATTTCCAGAGTTAGATGAACAAAAGCAAAAGCAGATTCTAGCAGAATGTTGTGAAGTAGAGAATGCTTATTTAGAGAAAAGTGGCGGTCTTTTGTACCCACAAGTAGAGAGAACACTAAAAGAGCTTTCTAAAAAATATAAATTGTATATTGTAAGTAATTGTCAAGAAGGGTATATTGAAGCTTTTTATAACTATCACAAGCTAGACGCACATTTTATTGACTTTGAAAACCCTGGGCGTACAGGTTTATCAAAAGGTGAGAATATTAAGCTCATTATCGAGCGTAATAACTTAAAAGAACCAGTATATGTAGGGGATACACAAGGAGATTACGAAGCAGCTCGATATGCAGGTATTCCATTTGTTTATGCATCGTATGGATTTGGAAAAGTAGATGACCCAGACTATACAATTGGTGCGTTTAAAGAACTAAACGAACTGTTCTAGAATTTCTCTTTCAATAAGATATACGTATGCAAATATACTTCTCTTCAAAGCCTATATACATAAATATACCTTTGTCTCGTTAAGGTGTGACAAAGTTAGTTTTCTTCTTCATTGAATGTAAGCGGTTCATATCCTAACATTATAAGTGTAATTATGATATAGAAAGGGAGAGAGCATATGGCTCAATCAAATATAAAAGTAGGCGTTCAAAAGTTTGGTAACTTTCTAAGCTCAATGGTTATGCCAAATATCGGGGCATTTATTGCCTGGGGTCTAATTACAGCACTATTTATTGAAAAAGGCTTTTTTCCAAATGAAGAGCTTGCTAAGCTTGTTGGACCAATGGTTACGTACTTATTACCGCTATTGATTGGTTATACCGGCGGTAAGCTAGTTCATGACCAGCGTGGTGCAGTCGTTGGTGCCATTGCTACAATGGGGGTTATCGTTGGAGCAGATATTCCAATGTTCCTTGGAGCGATGATTGTAGGTCCACTTGGTGGATACGTTATTAAGAAATTTGATCAGTTAATTGACGGTAAAATTAAAACAGGCTTTGAAATGCTTGTAAATAACTTTTCGGCAGGTATTTTAGGTGGCATATTAGCTATTTTAGCTTTCTTAGGTATTAGTCCTGCAGTAGACGCGTTTACACAAGCACTAATTGTTGGGGTAGATTGGTTAGTAGGTGCTGGATTACTCCCACTAACAAGTATTTTAATTGAACCAGCAAAAATCCTATTCTTAAATAATGCAATCAACCATGGAATCTTATCACCAATTGGTGCAGAGCAAATTCGTACTACTGGTCAGTCTGTTTTGCTACTTCTTGAAGCAAACCCAGGTCCTGGTCTAGGAGTACTATTAGCTTATTGGTTCTTTGGACGTGGAACAGCAAAGCAATCTGCTCCAGGTGCAGCCGTTATTCACTTTATTGGGGGTATTCACGAAATCTATTTCCCGTACGTGTTAATGCGTCCAATGCTTATTATTGCAACAATTTTAGGAGGTATGAGTGGTGTATTCACGCTTGTACTCCTAGGTGGAGGACTTCAAGCTGTTGCATCTCCAGGTAGTATCTTAGCTATTTTAGCTGCAACACCAGGTAATGCAGGAAGTTACATTGCAAACATTGCAGGCGTTCTGGTAGCGACAGTTGTATCATTTGTTGTTTCAGCGTTTATCTTAAAAACAGGTAAGCAAACAGAGGATCTAGATGAGGCAACGCGCAAGATGCAAGAGATGAAGGGGAAGAAGAGTTCGGTAGCTGGCTCAATTGTGACAAATAAAGGAGCGTTACCAAAAGAAGTTAACAAAGTTGTATTCGCTTGTGACGCTGGAATGGGATCAAGTGCAATGGGAGCATCATTACTTCGTAAAAAAGTAAAAGAAGCTGGTTTAGATATCTTTGTTACAAATACAGCAATCAGCAATATTCCAAGTGATGCTCAAATCGTTATTACACAAGAAGAACTTACTCCACGTGCTCAAAATAAAATTCCAGAAGCATATCATATTTCAGTAGATAATTTCTTATCGAGCCCTGAATATGACAAGCTTATTAATAAGCTTAAAAATGATTCTTCAGCGGAAGGAAGAATTCCTCAAGTAGAGGAAGTAGTAGAATCAAGTCCAGAAGATGATAGCTTGCTGCGCGAAGAGAATATTTTTCTTAATCAAGAATTTAGCAACAAAGAAGAAGCAATTCGATTTGCAGGAGAAGTTCTTGTAAAAGGTGGTTATGTGGAAGAGAGTTATATTGAAGCTATGATTGAACGTGACAATATAACATCTACTTATATGGGAAATGATGTTGCTATTCCGCATGGTACAGAAGAAGCAAAAAAGAACGTATTAAAATCTGGATTTACGGTGCTGCAAGTTCCAAATGGTGTTGATTTCGATGGAGAACAAGTACGTTTAATCTTTGGTATTGCAGGCAAAGATGGTACGCATCTCGAAATCCTGTCGGGTATCGCCGTAACATGTTCTGATATGGATAACATTGAAAAAATGGTTCAAGCTACATCAGCTAAAGAACTTAAAGCAATTATTCAAGGTGAGTTGAACTAAAAAAGTAAAAGTGTAGAAAGGCATGTAAAGTGCCTTTCTATTCGTTCTTTCTGCAAGGCGTTAATTTCTTTAGATAAGAAATGAGTTGATGCATGTGTTTATTACATCCAGGGAAAAAAACATTATTGAATTAATCATTAAAACATCAGGAAAACATACGGCTTTATCCATTGCTAGTTTTTTGAAGGTAAGTGCTAGAACCGTACATCGGGATTTGAAAACAATTGAATCCTTACTGAAGCAATTTAATTTGCAATTAGTTCGTACACCAGATGAAGGATTGATAATTAGCGGTAAAGATGAACAGATTTTCAAGTTGATCCAAGAGCTTATGAAAGTTCAACCTACCGATCAGTCTCCGAAAGAACGTAAGCTATTATTGGTTATTAAGCTATTGGAAGAAGCATCTTTTAAGCTCCAAACGCTAGCTAAAGACTTAGGTGTTAGCATCACTACCTTAACTTCGTACTTGGATGAATTAACAGATTGGCTTGAACATTACAGTGTAACCCTTGTTCGAAGAAGAGGAGTTGGGTTAGAGGTCGTTTCAACTGAAATCAACAAACGAAAAGCACTTGCTAATTACTTTCTTGTTTATTTTGGAGAAGAGCTAATCGAACAGCTTTTTTTGCTTCAAAACAATAAATTAAAGCAAGAAAAGGTTTTATATTATTTTAATGCTGCTTATTTGGCGGAAGTGGATCGTATTGTTAATTTAAAGATAAATAAAGGCCAATCGAGGTTAGCAGACAGCGATTATATGGGGTTAATCATTCATACATGTATCATGCTACAAAGGTCTGAGAAAGGCTTTCAGTTAGAAGAATCAGTGTTAATTAAGGAAGCGTCAAATGAGTACCAATTAATCGAAAGTCTGTGCAAAGAGCTAGAGGAACAGTTTTCTCTCAGCATTAACACTAATGATATTACATTCCTAGCGGTTGTACTACGAGCATCTAAACTTCAAGTAGCCAACGCAGTAGATTACGATAGTATAGTTTTAGGACGCATGATTAAGAGAGTTATTCAAGATGTTTCCATTCAGCTGCATATCGACTTAACAAATGACTTTTCACTATTTCAAGGGTTATTAGCGCACATGGAGCCATCTATCTTTCGCATTCAACAGCAGCTAGAAGCATTTAATCCATTAACGGAAGAGATTAAAAAGAAGTATCCACTACTTTTTATGGCGGTACGAAACAGCATGGAAAAAGAGTTTAACGAGTTATCTTTTTCAGATGATGAAATTGCGTATGTAGTTCTTCATTTTGGCTCTTCTTTAGTAGTGCGAGAAGAAAATGTTGTAATCAAAGCATTAGTGGTATGCCCAACAGGTATCGGTACATCTAAGATGCTAGCGAGTCGAATAAAGAAAGAATTTATTGAAATTGACTCTGTTGATGTAAAATCGATTAAAGAAATTCATGAAACAAATATAGAAAAGTACGACCTTATTATTTCAACCGTCCGTTTACCGTTTTTAGCATGTGAATACATCTTAGTTAATCCGCTCCTTAGCGATGAGGATATTCATGCTATTCGAACCTTTCTTCAAAAAAATGTGGAGGAGTTAACACAAAAGAATCGATATACAGCAAAAAGCAGCATAACTGCTACTTCAAGTGCAAACGATAGACCACCTTTTCAACAAGTAATGAAAGAAATAAAAGAAGTGTATACAAGTATTGATTCTATTTTTGACAACCTAAGGATTTACCGAGAAGGTTCAACTTTAGGTCATGAGCAAATCATTGCTCGTATGGTTGCGGCTGCAGGTCGTGAAGGTTTGGTTAAAAACACACAAAGCATTATTCAAAAGCTCAAGGAGCGAGAAGAAAAAGGTGGGCTTGGTATTCCAGAAACAAGCATGGCCCTTTTTCACTGTCGACATGAAGGGATAGGACAACTATTGTTTCAAATTTCTCATTTGCAAAATCCTTGTCAGGTGAAAGGGATGGATGGAAAAATGCTGGAAACACGAAACCTACTGCTGATGTTGGCCCCAGAAAAGCTTACAATCCGTGAGCAAGAGATTTTAAGCCTAATTAGTACAAGCTTGATTGAAGATAAAGAGGCGATGATGATTTTTTCGTCCTCTAATGAAGAGATGATTCGAAAAAAACTGGAAGATACATTTTATGAATACTTACAAAATAATTTGATAAAGGAATGATAAGTGTGAAAACAGTTGTACATTTTGGTGCAGGCAACATTGGAAGAGGGTTTATCGGTGCGCTTTTTGCTCAGTCGGGATATCATGTTACGTTTGTGGATATTGCCCAACCAATTATTGATAAACTAAACGAAGATAAAAGGTACCATGTGAAAACGGCAGCGGAAGATACGGAAATAATTGAAGTGAATAATGTGTCTGGCTTAAATAATATGACGCAAGAGCAAGAAGTGTTAGAAGCTTTAAAAACTGCTACTTACATCACAACAGCTATCGGCCCGACAATTTTACCTCGTATTGCACCATTGATTGCAAAAGGCTTAGCAGCTCGCGTAAAGGAAACCGATGAGAAAGTATATGTTATCGCATGTGAGAATCAAATTTCTGCAACGGAGCTCTTAAAAGGCTACATTCTAGAGTGCCTAGATGAGGAAACAAAGGAACAGCTTAGTGGGAAAGTGTCGTTCTTTAACTCAGCAGTCGATCGTATTGTACCGATTCAATCGAATCCAGAATCTATCGATGTATTGGTTGAGCCGTATTATGAGTGGGTGGTAGAAACAAAAGAACATATTCCAACAGTTGAAGGAATGAAAATTGTTCCGGACTTAGCACCATTTATTGAACGTAAACTCTTTACGGTTAACACAGGACATGCGGTCATTGCCTATTTAGGTTACTTGCAAAGAAAAGAGACGATTGATCAGACATTAGAGGATGCTGCGATTTACGAACAGGTAAAAAAGACATTGCAGGAAACAGGGGCGTACCTTGTTCATCGATATGGTCTTGATCAAAATGAACATGAAGCATATATTAAGAAAATTATTGAGCGCTTCAAAAATGCGTACTTAAATGATTCTGTCAATCGCGTAGGTCGTTCACCTATTCGTAAGCTGGGGCCGCAAGATCGATTAGTTCGTCCAGCTGTAGAAGCAAAGCAAGCAGGTTTATCATATACAAACTTAGCCAAGGCAATCGCTGCAGCATTGCTGTTTGATCCTTCGGAGGATGAAGAAGCTGTTCAGCTCCAAACAATGCTTGAAGAGCATGGTATTTTATATGTGCTAAGTAAAGTGAGCGACCTACATGAAAATGATGATCTAACCCAGGAAATTATTGAGCACTACTCTCAATTACAGAAATAAAAATATCTTTTCCTAAACGAGCCTTATAATAAAACAAAGGCTCGTTTTTTAATAGGTTAAAAGAGGGAGAGAAGATTGGTGATAAAATCAAAAACATTTCAAGTCAAGGGAATAGAGTATATCATTCGTGTTGCTGCGATCAGCGATGCATCTGCACTTGCTGAATTACGATTACAAATTGATGGTGAAACAGAACATCTCGATCGTGTAAAAGGAGAGGGGATAATTGATGAAGAGAGATTCAGGGAACTGATTTTAATAGATACGTCGACACCTAATCATTTATTTCTCGTCGCGGAGGTAGAAAACAACCTTGTGGGATTCTCTAGGTGTGCAGGCAGTTAACTTCAGCGTCTCATGCATCAAGTTGAATTTGGTGTAGGGGTTAAAAAAGATTTTTGGGGACTAAAGGTTGGTCAGGAATTATTAAATCAATCGCTTCTTTGGGCTGACTACCAAGACTTTGTTAAGGTAACCCTAAAGGTTATTGAAACGAATAAAAGTGCTATACATGTTTATAAGAAGTATGGGTTTGAAATAGAGGGCGTACTGAAAAAAGATAAGAAATTATCTGATGGCAGCTATTACAGCATGCTTATTATGAGTCGATTCTTTAAATAGCTCCGTTGTTTCAGCTTCTTTTCAGAGGGAATAATTGTTATATCAATAGTTATCTGTAACGGAAGGGGAAACGAATAATGAGCTCTAGTATTTATCAAAAATCTACGATGGTAGCACTCTTAGAGGGTGTTTACGATGGAACAATTACAAAAGAAGAGCTTTCTCAAAAAGGAGATTTTGGCCTTGGAACATTCCAGGCGCTAGATGGTGAAATGTTAGCGGTGGATGGGGATTTTTATCATTTAAGAGAAGGAGAAGCGATAAAGGTCCATTCAAAAGATATACTGCCATTTGCCGTGATGACGTATTTTAAAGGGAGAACAGAAATTAATCTTGATAAGGTGTTAACTCAGAAAGAGCTTGAGCAACAGCTAGAGGCTAATATGAATAGTAAAAATGTCTTTTATGCAATAAAGGTGGAGGGGGCTTTTCAACAAGTAAAAACAAGAACGGTAGCTAAACAAAACAAGCCCTATCCACCAATGACGGAAGTTGCAGAAAGCCAGCCTGTTTTTGAGTTGGAAAATGTTAAGGGAACTATGGTTGGATTTTTCACTCCAGCTTATGTAGCAGGTATAGGTGTGCCAGGGTACCATTTTCATTTTATTGATGAATATAAAACGGCAGGTGGTCACGTTTTAGATGTGACCGTTGAGGATGTAAAGATAAGTTTAGAAGAAAAAACATCGTTGGAGCTGGACCTTGATAATACCCAATGTTTTCGTAACGCAGATTTAGATAAAGAAGATATTCAAAAAGAAATTGAAGAAGTAGAATAGAGCAAAGCATCGTTTAAGCGGTGCTTTTTTTAATGCAAGCAAGCTTCAACTTTTAAGTACCATAATTGCTAAAAAAACTTCTTGTGCTTAGCTTTAAAACATGTATAATAATACGAGTTGAAAGTAAACTTTAAGTTAAGTGTTATAAAACTTTATTTACTAGAAGTTTACTTATTTTAAACATGTCGAGGTTTAAATAAATGGAGATAGGTAAGAAGATTAAGAACTTACGTTTAAAAAAAGGGTTAACGCAAGAAGAGCTTGGAGAACGGACGGACCTTAGCAAAGGTTATATTTCACAGTTAGAGCGAGATTTAAGCTCGCCTTCTCTTGAAACGTTTTTTAGTATTTTAGAAGTGTTAGGTTGCCAACCAAAAGAGTTTTTTGATCAAGATACAACCGTGCAAAAAGTTGTATATAAAAAAGAAGACTACACAAATTATTGTGATGAAGAAAAAGGCTATCATATTGAATGGTTAGTTCATGAATCGAATGAAAAAGAAATGGAGCCTATTCGGTTAATTTTAGAACGAAAAGGTGAATTTAAAGAATTTGAGCCTTCCCTATCTGAGACCTTTGGCTATGTTCTAAAAGGAGCTGTTATTGTTCAAATTGGTCAGCGAACGTATGAAGCGAAAGAAGGAGAAACAATTTATTTTCAAGCTGCTGAAGAGCACAAAATGTTTAATGCCTACGACGGCGTCACTGAGCTTATTGTGGTAGCGACAGAGTCATATTTATAAAGAGATTAAGAGGAGAGAAGATTGAAATGAACGATAATCAAGCGATTATTCGCTTTGAAAATGTAACAAAGCAATACGATAACGATTCAATAGTGCTTGATAGCGTAAGCTTTGAAATTGAGAGAGGGAAATTTTACACGTTACTAGGTCCATCAGGGTGTGGTAAAACAACTATTTTACGTTTAATTGCAGGGTTTACAGAGGCTTCAAGCGGAGATATTTATTTCAACGGTAAGAAAATTAATTCCGTACCAGCTAACAAACGTCAGGTTAATACCGTTTTTCAGGATTATGCATTATTTCCGCATCTTAATGTATTTGAAAACATTGCATTTGGATTACGAATAAAAAAAGTAAAGAATGCCGAAGTCAAAGAACGGGTGAGTGAAGCACTTCGATTCGTCAATCTAGAAGGATATGAAAATCGTGAAATTAAAGAGATGTCTGGAGGCCAACGTCAACGCGTGGCAATTGCTCGAGCAATTGTAAATCAACCGGAGGTCATTTTACTTGATGAACCACTATCAGCATTGGATTTAAAGCTGCGTACGGAAATGCAGTATGAACTAAGAGAGCTTCAGCGCCGATTAGGCATTACATTTATTTTTGTTACGCATGATCAAGAAGAAGCATTAGCGATGTCCGATGAAATCTTTGTACTTAACAAAGGGAATATCCAGCAAAGCGGTGCACCAACAGATATTTATGATGAACCTATTAATCGTTTCGTAGCAGATTTCATTGGAGAGTCAAATATTATTCCAGGAAGTATGGTTGAAGACTTTGTCGTAGAGTTTGCAGGAGAACGCTTTGAATGTGTGGATAAAGGCTTCAATCCAAATGAAAAAGTAGAAATTGTCATCCGTCCAGAGGATTTAGAAATTACGGATCCAGAAAAGGGTAAAATTCAAGTGAAAGTTGACTCTCAGCTGTTTAGAGGGGTCCACTATGAAATTTGTGGATACGATAAGGATGGAAACGAGTGGCTTGTGCATTCAACAAAAAAAGCAACAGTAGACGAAGAGATCGGTCTTTACTTTGATCCTGAAGCAATTCACGTTATGCGCTTTGGTGAAACAGAGGAAGAGTTTGATAAAAGGCTAGAAGCATATGGTGACGAGACTCATGCAAACTAAGTCACGTAATATTTATTTAATACCTTATCTGCTTTTTATTGCTTTGTTTGTTATTGCACCGATTGCCTTAGTTGTTTATTATTCGTTCTTTGATATTCATAATGAGTTTACCTTCGCTAACTATGAGAAATTTTTTACACCAGTTTATTTAAAAATGACGCTCAGCTCGTTTTGGTATGCTTTTTTGATTACGCTATTTTCGTTACTAATTGCTTATCCTACAGCGTACTTACTAACCAAAACAAGACATAAGCAGCTATGGCTGTTGTTAATTATTTTACCGACTTGGATTAACTTACTGCTAAAAGCGTATGCATTTTTAGGGATTTTCGGTACGTACGGAACAATTAATAGTTTTAGTGAGTTTTTAGGGTTTGGCACTCATCAAATATTATTTACTGATTTTAGTTTTGTTTTTGTATCTGTTTATATCTTTATTCCATTTATGATTTTACCTATTTTCAACTCGTTAGAAGAGCTGAACCCTTCTTTAATATACGCATCCAGAGATCTAGGGGCTTCTTCATGGACAACATTCCGTCGCGTTGTATTTCCGCTCACATTAAATGGTGTGAAGTCCGGATGCCAAGCAGTCTTTATTCCTGCATTATCACTCTTCATGATTACTCGTCTAATTGCCGGGAACCGAGTAATTACGCTTGGTACAGCAATTGAACAGCATTTCTTAGTAACACAAGACTGGGGAATGGGAGCGACGATTGCGGTCTTCTTAATTATTGCGATGGCAATTATGATGATTGCAACTGGAACTAGAAAGAGAGGGCTATAAAATGATGAAGAAATGGAAATGGAGCAATATATATTTAATTTTGGTTTTTGTCATTTTATATGCGCCAATTTTTTACCTTATGTATTACTCATTTAATAGTGGGGGCTCAATGAGGGAGTTTGAAGGCTTTACATTGCAGTGGTATAAGGAAGTCTTCCAAGATACAAGACTATTAATTATTGTATTAAACACGCTTATTATTGCATTGCTTTCATCGGTGATTTCAACCATTCTTGGAATCATTGGAGCGCTTGCAATTATTTATGTAAAAAGAAGAAGAATTCAAAATACGCTGTTGACGTTAAATAATGTTCTCATTGTTAGTCCAGATGTCATCATAGGAGCTTCTTTTCTTATTTTATTTACGATTGTTGGGATTAAGCTGGGCTTTACATCTGTTCTGCTTGCCCACATTGCTTTTAGTGTACCAATTGTTGTCATTATGATTCTCCCGAAGCTTCAAGAAATGAGTTCAACTTTGATTGATGCAGCAAGGGATTTAGGTGCAAGTCGTTTTCAAGTATTGTCAAAAGTCATTTTACCGTTTATTGCACCAGGAATCTTTGCAGGCTTCTTTTTAGCACTAACTTATTCATTAGATGATTTTGCAGTTACGTTCTTTGTAACGGGAAATGGGTTTTCTACACTGTCAGTTGAAATTTATTCACTAGCAAGACGTGGCGTATCATTAACAATTAATGCATTGTCTACTCTGATTTTCTTATTCACTGTGCTATTGGTAGTGGGCTACTACTTTGTTAGTCAACGCAATCTTCGTACGAAAGGAGGCGGGGGTGAGAAATGAAGCAATTAATGCGGTCATTTATTGTTATTGTAGCCATTTCACTCGTCTTAATGTACGTTGTATCTCAGTTAAACTCTGCTCAAGGATATTCAGGAGACAATACTCTGACTGTTTATAACTGGGGGGACTATATTGATCCAGAAATTATTGATGAGTTTGAGGAAGAGACAGGGATTAAAGTTATCTATCAAACGTTTGATTCCAACGAGGCAATGATGACAAAAATTGAACAAGGTGGCACTACGTTTGATATTGCGGTACCATCAGAGTATGCCATTAGTAAAATGAAGGAAGAAGATTTACTACTTCCTGTAGATCATAAGCAGCTACCTAACTTAAAGCATATTAATCCACGCTTTCTGAACTTATCGTTTGATGAAGGAAATAGATATTCTATTCCTTACTTCTGGGGAACAGTAGGTGTTGTCTATAACAAAGAAATGCTAAACGGCAAGGAAATTACGAGTTGGGACGATCTATGGGATCCAAAGTTGAAAAATCAAATCCTTTTAGCTGATGGGGCACGAGAAGTGATAGGGATGGGACTTAATAGCTTAGACTATTCGCTAAATGACACGGATAAAAAGCATTTAAGAGAAGCGAAAGAAAAGTTAGATACGTTAACACCCAACGTGAAAGCAATTGTTGGAGACGAAATTAAAATGTTGCTAGCAAATGAAGAGGCAGCGGTAGGGTTAGTTTGGTCTGGTGATGCTTCAGAGATTATGAGTGAAAATGAGAATCTAGATTATGTAGTTCCAGAAGAAGGATCGAACCTGTGGTTTGACAATATGGTGATTCCTAAAACGGCAAACAATATTGAGGGAGCTCATCAATTTATGAACTTTATGTTAGATCCGAAAATTGCAGCTCGAAACGCTGAATACGTGGGGTACTCAACACCAAATGAAAAAGCGTTAGATTACTTACCTGAGGAAGTTGCAAAAGATGAACGTTTCTATCCAGATGAAGCATTAACTGAAAAGTTAGAGGTTTACGATAATCTAGGAAAAGAAATGTTAGGTTACTACAACGAATTGTTTTTAGAATTTAAAATGCATAGAAAATAGGTCTGGTTTTTTGTTGCTTTATGTTGATATCAAGGATAATTGTGTAAAATAAATAGGTTTTACTGCCTGTTGAAAAGATAAAAATAGACCTTTAATATAGAGATAAGGAAGCTAATGACATGATTTATCATGTCATTAGCTTTTTTTATGAAACTTTTTTTAAAATAGGGGAAAAGTAAAGCGTAACACTTATGGCATAGGGGAATAGAGATGACGTGTTAAATTTTTTCATAATAGGAGACAGAATGTGAAGAAACAACAAATTGAATCAATTTACTTTTTAAGATTATTTGCCATGATGATGGTTGTACTTGTACACGTAACGGCAGCGTATGCAAGCGTCCTTCCATATAGCGGAGATGCGTACCAAAAGTATCACTTTATCAATCGCATTATTCGGATAGAAGCGGGAATCTTTATTGTAATTACAGGACTCGTATTCTTTTATAGCTATATTAAGAAGCCGTTAACAAAAGAGTTGTGGAAAAGTTATTATACGAGACGAGTTACATATATCCTTATACCATATATTATCTGGGCATTGATTTATGAAGCATATTCAATTTACGTAGGTGCAAGAGAATTTAACGCAACAGAAATTTTGCTACGCATTTTAAAGGGTGAATCGTACTATCAACTGCACTTTATTTTCTTAATTGTGCAAATTTATCTTGTTTTACCTGTTTTTGTATGGATTGCTCAAAAGTTTACTTTTTTTCGCCGCTATATGTGGTTATTCGGAGTCGTCCTACAGTTAGTTTATCTTCAATTAAATTCAATGTACGGCCTGGTATCATTTACTTTATTCATTAGTTCGTTATCTACTTTCCTATTAGGAGCATGGATTGGCGTTTACTATAATGAACAGAAAGCAAAAAGCACCAATAAATCTACGATTGTGTTGCTAATTGTTGCGCTAATTGCAGGAGCAGTCGTCTCTTCTTTACATTATTATGTGTATACAGTTAAGACACTTTACCTATCGGGAGTTATGTACGAGGTCATCAATACATTTTATCTCGTATTAGGTAGCTATGTAGCCTTCCGTATCGGAGAGATTTTGGCCGCAAAACTTCCTAGAAGAGCAGTTATTACAGTTCGAAATATTGCAATGTACTCTTTTGGTTTTTATTTAATTCATCCTTTGGTGTTAAATATTGTCTCTGGATTTGTACCAGCACATAGTAATCAATTATTTCATATTGAGATGCTAATTCGTTATATATTAACTTTAACTCTATGTTACCTTATTATCTGGGCTTGTCATCGGTTTTTACCGTTTGCAAATTTATTGTATGGAAAGCTTCCAAAGAAAGCTGTATTTTTATATAAGCGTGAAGCACAATAATTATTAAAGTGGTAAAAAGACCAACTCTTTTTACCACTTTTTTATTGGAGTCGGAAGTCCCTTACTGATTGGAGTAGAAGCTGTTATGATAACAAGTAAGTCAAAAATAAATTATAATTTGACTCACATCTGCCCACTTTTTACATAAGTAATAAAGAAAGAAACTGTTTCCTATAAGGATAGAGAAAGTGATAAAATAGAAAAGATGAAATTGTGTTAGGAGGAACACTTGTGAAAATTAAGCTTGGTCTTTTATACGGGGGAAAATCCGCTGAACATAAAGTATCTCTACAAACAGCTTTAGCAGTAACAAAAGCAATTAACCATGATAAATACGAAGTGCATCCAATTTATATTACTGAAACAGGCGAATGGGTTCGCGGTACAAAATTGATGGGTCCACTTGAAACAGTCAACGAACTTGAGATTAGTAACAGTGGTACGGTTATTTCATCCGTATCTTTAAATACAAATATGTTCGCTTTATCCGATGTGAAAAATGAAGAAACGCTTGATGTAATCTTCCCACTTCTACACGGTCCAAACGGTGAAGATGGAACAGTCCAAGGGCTGTTAGAACTATTAAACCTACCTTACGTAGGGAACGGAGTGTTAGCATCTGCAGCAGGGATGGATAAAGTCGTGATGAAACAACTTTTCTCTCAAGCAGGTTTAAAGCAAGTAAAATACGAATATTTCATTCGCAAAGAGTGGGATGAGAACCGTGAAGCATCATATGAAGCTGTTGAGAAAAACTTAGGGTATCCATGTTTTGTCAAGCCAGCGAACTTAGGTTCAAGCGTTGGTATTAGTAAATGTGATAATCGTAACGAATTAGAAGCAGCATTTGAAGAAGCCTTCCAATTTGACCGTAAAATTATTATTGAAGAAGCGGCAATTGGACGCGAAGTGGAAATTGGTGTATTAGGTAATGATGATCCATCTTGCTCAGTTGTTGGAGAAATTTTACCAAAGGCTGCTTTCTATGACTATAAAGCGAAGTACGAAGATGGTAGCACGGGTCTTGCTATTCCGGCTGAAATTAGCCAAGAAACGTATGTAGAAATGAAAGAATTGGCAATTAAAGCATTTAAAGCAATTGATGGCTCAGGGCTTGTTCGTGCTGATTTCTTCTTAACAAAAGAAGGCGAGTTAATTATTAATGAAGTAAATACAATGCCAGGATTTACACCGTTTAGCATGTTCCCGTTACTATGGAAGCATGCAGGTGTTGAATATCCAGTGTTAATTGAAACATTAGTAGATTTAGCGCTTCAGCGTCATGATGAAAAGCAAAAAATTAAACATACGATGTGAGAAAAAAGCTAACACTATTCAAAATGAATAGTGTTTCTGCTTTTTGTGAAAGGAGCTATAAACATTATGATTAATCGAAAGCTAAAAGATGTAGTGAAGATGATTCCAAACAGCAGCTTAGCTCATGGTGACGAAAAGGTTCATATTAAAGGGGTTTCAATTGATACAAGAACATTGCAACCAGAGAATTTATATGTACCAATTAAAGGTGATCGATTTAATGGCCATGACTTTGTTGAAAAAGCAATTGAAGCAGGTGCTGTGGCAACTTTATGGAATAAAAATGAAAAAGATATTCCGCAAAATGTACCTGTCATTTTGGTAGACGATACGCTTGAAGCCCTACAGAAATTAGCAAAAGCATATCGTCATGAACTAGCTGTAAAAGTTGTAGGAATTACGGGAAGTAACGGGAAAACAACAACAAAAGACATGGTCGATGCCGTTTTATCGACAACGTATAAAGTTTTAAAAACAGCAGGGAATTTTAACAATCACATCGGCATGCCATTAACAATCTTACGCTTAGAAGAAGATACGGATATTGCTGTTCTGGAAATGGGAATGAGTAGCCGCGGTGAAATTGAGTTTTTATCGAATTTGGCTGAGCCTGATGTTGCGGTCATTACAAACATCGGGGAATCTCACCTCCAGGATTTAGGTAGCCGAGAAGGAATTGCTGAAGCAAAACTTGAAATTACAAGTGGTCTATCAGAGCAAGGACAATTTATCTTTAATGGTGATGAACCTCTTTTAACAAGTCGAGTAAACAATCCAAAGTTTAAAGTTATTACGTTTGGAAGTTCACCAAATAATGACCTTTCTTTAACGAATATGACAAGAGAAGAACATGGAACGACATTTTTCGTTTCACGTGAAACACAAAAGTTTTTCATTCCTGTATTAGGTGAGCATAATGCACATAATGCGATGGCTGCTATTGCTGTGGGTCGCTACTTTAACCTGAGTGATGAAACAATTGCACAAGGGTTAGCTGAATTAAAGCTGACAAATATGCGAATGGAATTAGTGAAAGCTAAGAGTGGTTTAACGTTTATTAACGATGCGTATAATGCAAGTCCAACATCAATGAGAGCAGCGATTAAGCTAATCCATGAGATTAATGGTTATAATAAAAAAATCTTAGTGTTAGGAGATATGCTCGAACTTGGTGATCAAGAAATACAATTTCATAATGAGATTGGGAAATTTATTGATCCTGCTGCAGTGGAATATGTATTTACATACGGTCCGCTAAGTAAAGAGATTGCTTCAGGAGCACAAGAGAATTTTCAAGAAGGAAAAGTTCTTCATTTTGACGATAAAGATACGTTAGCAGATCATTTACAATCTGTTAGCTCTTCAAATGATATTGTATTGGTGAAAGCATCTCGAGGTATGAAGCTTGAAGAAGTAATTACTAAAGTCATGTCGAAATAAGAAGAGGAATAATAGAATAAGCTCTATTGCAAATAAAAACTCATAGTGTTATGATGTAATTTGAGTGTCTTGAGATGCTTATTCTCTAAACGTTGATTTCATTAAGTAATCGTTTAGAGCATTTTCCGGGTATCGGGGAATGCTTTTTTTTGTAAAATATAGATAGTCTAAATATAGAAGGAGTTTGAAAAATTTGGCATTATTTCAAGAGTTAGGTTTAAGTCAACAGCTAAACAATGCTGTTAGTAAAATGGGTTTTGAGGAAGCTACACCAATCCAATCTGAAACAATTCCTTTAGCGTTACAAGGCCATGATTTAATTGGACAAGCACAAACAGGAACTGGTAAAACAGCTGCATTCGGTATTCCTCTTATTGAAAAAGTAGATGCAAACGTTGATGCAATTCAAGGTTTAATTATTGCACCTACACGTGAACTTGCGGTACAGGTATCTGAAGAACTTTATAAAATTGGACAAACAAAACGCGTTCGCGTTTTACCAATCTACGGTGGTCAAGATATCAGCCGTCAAATTCGCGCTCTAAAGAAACGCCCTCACATTATCGTTGGAACACCAGGACGTATGTTAGATCATATTAACCGTCGTACACTTCGCTTACAAGATGTTCACACTGTTGTATTAGATGAAGCGGATGAAATGTTAAACATGGGATTCATTGAAGATATTGAAAAAATCTTATCTAATGTTCCTGAAAGTCATCAAACGCTATTATTCTCAGCAACAATGCCTGACCCAATCCGCCGCATTGCTGAAAAATTCATGAGCGAACCTAAAGTTGTAAAAGTAAAAGCAAAAGAAGTAACGGTTCCAAACATTCAACAGTACTACATTGAAGTACAAGAAAAACGTAAATTTGATGTATTAACACGTCTTTTAGATATGCAATCACCAGAATTAGCTATTATCTTTGGTCGTACAAAGCGTCGTGTGGATGAGTTGTCAGAAGCTCTAAACGTACGTGGTTATTCTGCTCAAGGAATCCATGGTGATTTAACACAAGCGAAACGTCTATCTGTTTTACGTCAATTTAAAGAAGGTTCTATTGACGTGTTAGTTGCTACAGATGTAGCTGCTCGTGGATTAGATATCTCAGGCGTAACTCACGTTTATAACTTTGATATTCCACAAGATCCAGAAAGCTATGTTCACCGTATTGGACGTACAGGTCGTGCGGGCAAAATGGGTGCAGCGATGACGTTTGTAACACCAAGAGAATCTGGTCAGTTACACAACATTGAGCGTACAACTAAGCGTAAAATGGATCGTATGACGCCTCCAACATTGGATGAGGCATTAGAAGGTCAACAGCGTATTGCTGCAGATAAGTTAGTTGAAACAGTAAAAACAGGCAACTTATCTTACTATAAGCAATTAGCTGAAGAGCTGTTAGAAGAAAATGAATCTGTAGCATTAGTAGCAGCAGCACTTAAGTTGGCGACAAAAGAGCCAAACGATGTGCCTGTAAACTTAACAGCTGAGCCACCTGTTGTTGGAAAAGGTGATAAGAAAAGACGCGGTGGTAATAACGGCAGTGGTCGTTCACGCTCTAATTCTAAAAACTATTCACAACAAAACCGTCGTGGAAACTCTAAGCGATTTGGAGATAAGCGCCGTAGCAATAACAGCGGTGGTCAAGGAAATCGTCAAAATAACCGCAAAGATTCACGTACAAAAGCATAAAATAAAAGCGAGCCAATTGGCTCGCTTATTTTTTTTGCCGTTAGGAAATACTAAAAGGAAAGTGAGGTGTTTTCAATGTCCACGTTAGTGCGTTTAGGGTATGTAGCAATGAGTGTGCAATTACAGAATGCATCGCCTTCTCAGACGATGACATTTGCACAGTTTGGGCGAATTCGAGACCGAGTAGCTGCCATTTCCAAACTAGAGCGTATTGCTATTTCAAACTTAGAAAATTGTTTGAGGTTATTAAAGCATAATGCTTGGAGTGAAGTGGAATTTTTTCGACTTAGTTCAAAGCTTATTCCCCTTGCTAACCATCCCGAACTTAGTGATTGGAACTACATAAACGCTTTAAAACCTGTCATGTTCAAGATTCGTCAGTTTCTAGAAGAAAATCCAATGCGCGTTGATTTTCATCCCGATCATTTTGTTGTGCTAAACTCTACAGATAAAGATATTTTCAAGCACTCTCTTGAAACGCTTCAAATGCATAAAAAGTTATTAAAAGGAATGGGGATACTACCCAAAAACCGTTGTGTTTTACATGTTGGCGGGGCTTATAATGACAAAGAAAAAGCGCTTGAACAGTTTATTCATAACTGGGGGTTAGTACCTCATTCTATTCAAGAAATGATTATGCTTGAAAATGATGATACAACATTCTCTGTTCAGGATGCGTTATATCTTTGTGAAAAACTAAACATTCCTTTAATATTTGATTTGCATCATCATCAAGCAAATCATGAAAACCCCGATTGGAAAGAATATTGGCCTAGGATTGTTGCTACGTGGGAACAGGAAAAGCTCCCATTGAAAATGCACATTTCAAGTCCCAAAAGCTCAAAAGAATTTCGTGCCCATGCGGATTACATTGATGCAGAAGAGTTTTATTCATTCCTACAATCAATTTCTGGGACAATACCACAGATTGACTGTATGATTGAAGCAAAACAAAAGGATGCAGCACTTTTTAAACTAATGAATGATTTAAAAATGTATAAAGGAATCAAAATAGTAAATGGATCCACGTTTATTGTAAAATAACAAGAGAACAGTTCTTTGAACGAACTGTTCTCTTGTTATTTACGAGCAAACAAAATGGTTAATAGATAGCCGCTTATAAATCCACCTATATGAGCAACGTTATTTACTCCACTATTTAAAAATCCAGATAGTAATCCTATAATCAGGAGCACAATAACAATTTGTTGATCGCTTTTTGTAAAATAGATCGTTTTGTTTCGAATGAAATAAATGTAGGCACCGAAAATGCCAAAGATTGCACCTGATGCGCCTACATGACTATAATAAGCAGGCTGAATGATAAAGGTAAGTACATTTGCTAATATGCCACATGCCATATAAAAGCCTAGAAATTTATAGCGTGAAAGCTCCCTTTCTAGACGTGGTGCAAATAAAAATAGTGAAAATGAGTTAAACAGCAAATGACCAAAGCTATTGTGTAGGAACATGGATGTTGCCAAGCGCCAATATTCTCCTTGGCTAATGGCACCGTTATAACCAATAAAGTTATAAAATAAGGATTGGATAGATTGGACAGGAATCAAAAATAAAATCCATAAAATTATATGAATACAAAGTAGTAGAAATGTAATTGGGTAGTAGGTTCTGAATTCACGAAAGCTTTCAGTTCGCACAAAGATCATAAACACTTCCTTTCGTAGGGAACTTAGTATAAGTGTTCTAGGTGCATTTCTTTATTTTATGCAGTGTACAAAAAGATAGAAGGATGTGAAGAACAATTGATTAAAGGAATCGGACTAGATATTACAGAGCTAGATCGAATTGAAAAGCTTGTAAAAAGACAGCCTTCATTTGTTACTCGTATTTTAACAAAAAATGAAAAGGTGAGCTACGATAAACTCCAAGGGAAAAGACAGATTGAGTTTCTAGCAGGACGTTTTTCAGCGAAAGAGGCCTATTCTAAAGCATTGGGAACAGGAATAGGAAAAGAGTTAAGCTTTCAAGATATTGAAGTTTTAAATGAACACAGTGGAAAACCAGTGCTTTATGTGCTAAACAGAAACGATAACAAGGACATTCATGTCTCTATTTCACACAGTCAACATTATGTTGTAACACAGGTAATTATTGAAAGCTCGTCAAGCTAGTCTGCATATTCATATTCCCAACTTCATATATTCATATTGCGGACAAGGGAGACAGGAAATATCTTGTTTCTCTCTACATGTAGGTATGACATGATATAAAAGGAGTTGGGGAGATGCATAAAAAGTTTATTGGGTTATTCGCATGCGCTTTTTTACTATTACTATTGGCTGCTTGTGGAGAAAAAAGCCAGCAAGATGTAACGGATGCATTAGATGCTAAGATTGAAGATATGAAAGGGTATAAAGCTGAAGCAGAAATGAAGCTAAATACAGGAAAGGATGCGCAGGTATATGACGTTGAGATTTGGCACAGTAAGCCAACGTATTATCGTGTGAATTTAAAAAATACGAAGAAAGACCAAAGTCAAATGATTTTGCGCAACGATGAAGGTGTCTTTGTCTTAACACCAGCTTTGAACAAAAGCTTCCGTTTCCAAAGCGACTGGCCACAGAACAGTAGCCAAGCTTACTTGTACGAGTCGTTAGTACAAGACATTGTGCAGGATGAGGGTGCTGAATTTAAATCAAACGACAAACATTATGTATTTAAGACAAAGACAAATTATCAAAATAGCACGATGTTACCGAAGCAAGAAATTACGCTGAATAAAAAGGATTTAACACCTGTATCTGTAAAAATTATGGATACAGATAATAAGGTATTAATTGAAGTGGATTTTTCAAAAGTACAATTTGATTCAAAGTTTGATAAAGGTGCATTTGATACAAAGCGTAACATGACCGGGGCAAAAATTGATGTTCCGACAATGGCTACAGAAAAATCTGATGAGTTTGGTGTGCTTTATCCAGAAATTCTACCAAAGGGAGTTAAATTAGCAGAAGAGAAAAAAGTTGAAGGTGAAAATGGTGAGCGAGTTGTCTTAAAATATGAAGGCAAAAAGTCGTTTACGCTTGTGCAAGAGAAAGCAAAAGTAGCGGAAACAGCGGTATCTACAGCTACTTTAACAGCGGGGGAACCATTTGATTTAGGATTTACAGTTGGAGCGCTAACAGATAAGACACTTTCTTGGTCTTATGATGGAATTGACTTTATGATTGGTTCGGAAAACTTAACGCCTGAAGAAATGAGTAAAGTAGCAAACTCAGTTCAAACTCAGCTTGGTAAATAACTGCTTTTAATACAGGCTCGCGAATAGCGAGTCTTTTTGTTTTCTTCTTTGAATACGGTTTCATTTGTGAGAAAATTCAAATCTGTTTAGGCTGATTTTTAGTTCCTGCTAATGAACTTTAATTTTGGATGTATTATACTAGCAAAGTAGCATATGTTTATAATGGTTCTGAAAAAGGAAGTGTCACAATGGTTAAAGCATTTTACCGAGAAACATGGGCAGAAATTAATGCGGATGCAATCTTGTATAATGTTCAAGAAATTAAAAAGTTATTAAAGCCAGGTCAAAAGCTTATGGCTGTAGTGAAAGCAAATGCATATGGACATGGAGATGTAGAAGTAGCAGATTTAGCACTACAAGCAGGTGCTAACATGTTGGCAGTTGCATTTTTGGATGAAGCAATCTCACTTCGTCAGAAAGGGATTAAAGCCCCCATTTTAGTACTAGGAGCTGTGCCACCTCTCTACGTTAAAGAGGCAATTAAATGGAATGTTATAATAACAGCTTATAGTAAGCAATGGATAGAAGAAGTAATGGCAGACCAAGCTAATAATGGAAAGTTAACTATTCATTTGAAAATAGATACTGGAATGGGAAGGCTAGGCTTACGAAGTGATGATGAGATTAAGGAAGTAGCAACACTTTTGAAGTCACAATCCTTTATGGAGGTAGAGGGGGTATTTACTCACTTTGCAACGGCAGATGAACTAAATTCAACGTACTTTCAAAATCAATATAACCGATTTCAAAACGTAGTTCAGCTCATTCAATCTCTAGGAATTAATCCTCCTTTAATTCACTGTGCAAACAGTGCGGCTATTTTTCAGCAGCCAGAAAATTTGTTTACGGCTGCTAGACTAGGCATTTCAATGTATGGATTAAGGCCTTCACCAGAGATGAAGGAAATCATTTCATTTCCTTTAAAAGAGGCTTTTTCATTGCATAGTACACTTGTACATGTTAAAAAAGTAGAGCCGGGTAGTGGAATCAGCTATGGTATTACGTATGAATCGGAGAAAGAAGAATGGATTGGAACGATTCCAATCGGTTATGCGGACGGATGGATTCGAAAGCTTCATAACTTCAATATTCTCGTTGAAGGAAAAAAAGTTCCTGTGGTGGGGCGTATTTGTATGGATCAACTAATGGTACGTCTTCCAGAGCGTTATCCAGTAGGCACAAAAGTGACGCTTATTGGTAAGCAGGGTGACGAAAAAATATCGATTGATCAAGTAGCACAGCACTTAGAAACAATTAACTATGAAATTCCTTGTATGATTTCAGCTCGCGTACCAAGGGTAATTGTGAAGAATCAAGAACAAGTGAATATTACGAACTACTTGTTGAACAAGCACGATTGACGTAGAATTTAATAAATATTCAGCTTAAAAATTAAATTTATGCATAAAACAATACGTCGATTGACAATAATAGTGTAGAAATTGACAGAATTAACTTTCCATTAATACGTATGAGTGTTATGATAAGGAAAGATGAGACTATTGGTGTGTGTATTGATGTTGGAGGTGTATGTTTGTGTCTGAAGCGAGCGCAACTACAGAAATCCTGGTAAGATTGCCGAAAAATTTAGTATCGGAACTTGATCTTATGGTGAAACAAGAAAATGGTAACAGAAGCGAATTTATTTACCAAGCAACGAAATTATACCTTCGTGAGCGAAAAAAACGCCATATTCGCGAGTCTATGCGTCGCGGATATATGGAGATGGCAAAGATAAATTTAAACATTGCTTCTGAAGCTTTCTTAGCTGAGTCTGAAGCAAACCACACAGTGGATCGTTTAGTCAGCGGGGGGTAATGTCTTGGTAGTCAAACGCGGCGACGTTTATTTTGCTGACCTATCTCCTGTTGTTGGCTCAGAACAAGGAGGCGTTCGCCCTGTACTTGTCATCCAAAATGATATTGGAAATCGATTTAGTCCGACTGTCATTGTTGCTGCAATTACTGCTCAAATTCAAAAGGCAAAGTTGCCTACGCATGTAGAAATTAATGCGAAAAAATATGGGTTTGAGCGCGATTCAGTTATTTTGCTAGAGCAAATTCGAACAATTGACAAACAGCGACTAACTGATAAGATTACCCATTTAGATGATGAAATGATGGACAGAGTGGATGATGCCTTGCAAATCAGTGTAGGACTTATCGACTTTTAGAATTATACTTCCATTTATACTAAGTTGCTCCTTTAAGGGCAACTTTTTTAATTTGACGAAGAATAACTAGTAAACGTATATTGAAAGAAGAAATTTATTTAATAGGTTTATTAAATAGGATAAAAAATGGCGAAATAGCATAAAGAAATGTGATTTCTTACAAGGAGGAGCCCATGAATCAAAAAGAGTTATTTGATTATATTCAACAATCTAAAGCGGATATATTTGAACGTTGGCTTGTTACAATGAATGATATTGAAACAGGTCGAATTAAAAGCGTTGTATCGGAACAAGTCTATGTAAACGTTAGTTCAGATTTTGTGAATGTAGTTTTATCAAATGCATTTCGTTCTTTAAAAGAGTTTTCAAATGAACTCGAAGATATCGTAGAGAAAGTGGTCAAGCTAGGATGGCCGCTTGGATACCTAACCCAGGGCTTGCGCGAATTAGGACATGTTGTTGTAGAAGGATATTTGAATGAAGGAAACCCAAACAAAGAAGCACACTCAGAGCTTTTTTATCATTTTGATAAATGGCTTAGTCCAGTTTATAACAAGGTAGTAGAGCAGTATTCAAGTTCATGGGAAAATACGGTGATGCTACAAAAAGTAGCTTTACAAGAATTGTCAGCACCGTTAATTCCGGTATTTGATAAAATAACAGTTATGCCACTTGTGGGAACAATTGATACAGAGCGTGCAAGAAAAATTATGGAAAACCTTCTGCAAGGCGTTGTTAAGCATCGCTCAGAAGTGGTTTTAATTGATATTACAGGAGTGCCGGTAGTTGATACAATGGTAGCTCACCATATTATACAAGCAGCTGAGGCTGTACGATTAGTAGGAGCAAAATGCTTATTAGTAGGGATTCGTCCTGAAATTGCACAAACCATTGTTAATTTAGGAATTAATTTAAATGAGCTAATTACGAAGAACTCATTAAAGAAAGGAATCGAATTTGCGTTAGAAATGACTAACCGTCAAATTGTCGATATGGAGTCGGGGGAATGAACGTGAGAATACCGATCTTAAAATTATATGACTACTTACTAGTCTCGATTCAATGGGAGCTTGATGATCAAACAGCTATTCAATTTCAAGAAGACTTACTAAGCAAAATACACCAAACTGGAGCAAAAGGCGTAGTAATCGATTTAACATCCATTGATATGATTGACTCATTTATTGCTAAAGTGTTAGGTGATGTAGTTAGCATGTCTAGTTTAATGGGAGCGCGTGTTGTGTTAACAGGAATTCAACCTGCTGTTGCTATTACCTTAGTGGAGCTAGGTATTGGGTTAAATGATGTTTTCACTGCGCTTGACTTGGAAAAAGGTCTTGAGAAACTCCAATCGGAACTGGGGGAATAATAGATGGAATTCCAATCCAGTGTAAAAATTGTAACGGAGTGGGATATTGTAGCTGCGCGCCAACTAGGTAGGAATGTTTCCAAAGATTTAGGGTTTGGAACCGTAGACCAAGCGCGTATTACAACAGCCATCTCTGAGTTAGCACGTAACATTTATTTGTACGCAGGGAAAGGGCAGATTCATATTGAAAAGCTGGACCGTTCAACTACACGAGGGCTTTTAATCATTGCTAAAGATGAAGGACCAGGTATTCCTGATATCCGCAAAGTGATGGAAGATGGGTATTCAACATCTGGGGGACTAGGTGCAGGTTTACCCGGAGTAAAGCGACTCATGGACGAATTTTCAATTGACTCAAATGTGGGAGACGGTACTGAAATCAAAGCAATTAAGTGGCTCCGCTAGGAGGAGAATAAATGTCTTTTGATAAAGAAATGAAGCAGCTATATAGAGATATTTTGGGGAACTATATTCAAACACAAGATGAGCAAGTTTTATACCAAGGACAAAAGTTAAGTCGCAAATCTTTAGAAAATGAAATATCGCCAGAAGACATCGTTAGTATTCATAAAGAGGTAATCGAGGAAATTTATTCTGATATTCCAGAGAAAGTATTGCATTCATTAGATTTTTTATTAGAAGTTATGATTAGCTATGGACTAGCCTTACGTGAACATCAAACGTTAAAAAGTAAGCAGAGGGAACTTCGGTCAGAGATTGAAGTAGCTGCAAACGTTCAGCAAAATTTATTGGGAACAAACATTCCCGACCATGTGGATACTTTAGAGATTGGCGCAGTGAGCGTACCAGCTAAGCAGATGAATGGCGATTATTTTCATTTTGTGGATGAAGATAAAGGCGGTGTTAGCATTGCCGTTGCAGACGTAATCGGTAAAGGAATACCAGCAGCAATGTGTATGTCGATGATTAAGTATGCGATGGATAGCTTACCGGATTCTCGGAAAAATCCAGGCTATGTGCTTGAAAATTTGAATAATATTGTAGAGCGTAATGTCGACCCGAGCATGTTTATTACGATGTTTTATGGGACGTACCACCCTACAACCAACTTGTTCACCTACGCATCAGCAGGTCATGAACCAGGGTTCTACTATGAAGCTTCAACTGATACATTTCATGATTTAGAAGCAAGAGGTCTAGTTTTAGGTGTAGATCGCCACGTGAAGTACGCACAGTATGAAAAAGAGCTTCACGAAGGTGATATGATTATCTTATTAACGGATGGTGTAACAGAATGTCGAACTGAAGAAGGATTTTTGGAAAGGTTGGACATCATAAAACTAATTCGTAAATACATGCATTTGACACCTCAAGAAATTGTTGAGGCGGTTTTTAAAGAATTAGAAAAGTTACAAGAGTTTCAGCTTAGAGATGATTTTACCCTAATTATTTTAAAAAAAGCGGTTTAATTCAAAAGAATAAAGGGTAAAGAATGTATAGTTTATGAAATCTGAGGGGGTTTATAGATACGATGAATTTAAAGATTGATGTTCAAGATGCTAGTCAGGAGTATCGTATTACATTGGCTGGCGAAATTGATGCATATACAGCTCCAAATTTAAAAGAGAAATTTATGGAAATAGCGGAACAAGACGGTGTTAAAATTACAATTGATTTAACAGACGTTTCATATATGGACAGTACAGGTCTTGGCGTTTTTATTGCGCTGTTAAAAGCGAGTAAAAAGCATAACGGTTCATTGAGGTTTGTTGGCGTGTCTGAGCGATTAAAGAGACTATTTGATATTACAGGATTGACGGATATTTTAAACGTGAATTCACAGGTAGAAGGTGGCGTCAAATGAAGCAACCGTATGATTTTGTTGAGATGAAGATTCCAGCCAAGCCAGATTATGTCGCAATCATTCGTCTAACTTTGTCAGGAGTAGCAAACCGTATGGGCTTCTCTTATGACGATATTGAAGATATGAAGATTGCTATAAGCGAAGCGTGTACGAATGCCGTTCAGCATGCTTATAAAGAAAATGAAAACGGTGAAGTTAAAGTAGGTTTTGGCCTTTTTTCTGACCGCTTAGAAATTATGGTGGTTGATAAAGGTGAAAGCTTTGATTTTGAAGAGTTAAAAGAAAAAATCGGTCCTTACGAGACAGCAGAAGAAGTTGAGATGCTGCCAGAAGGTGGATTAGGTTTATATTTAATTGAAACGCTCATGGATGAAGTGAAAATGATGAATTCTAAAGGTGTTACCCTCATGATGACAAAGTATTTGCAAAGAGAGCAGGTGGAGAGTGATGAAAACACAGTCTCAACCTATGAAATTAACTAAAGAGCAGGTTCAGGAACGAATTGAGCGTTTCCAAAAATTCCAAGATGAAGAAGCACAAAGTGAACTCGTTATTCATTATAAAAATCTTGTTGAATCAATTGCACGTCGTTATTCAAAAGGTCGCAGCTTACATGAGGATATTGTCCAAGTTGGAATGCTCGGTCTTTTAGGTGCAATTCGCAGATATGATCCTTCGTTTGGAAGAAGCTTTGAGTCGTTTGCTGTTCCGACAATCATTGGTGAGATAAAACGATTCTTACGTGACAAAACGTGGAGCGTACATGTTCCTCGTCGAATTAAAGAGCTAGGTCCTAAAATTAAAGCAGCTGTTGAAGAGTTGACAACTCAGTTACAGCGCTCTCCTCAAGTGCAAGAGATTGCTGATTATATCGGAGTCACGGAAGAAGAAGTTTTAGAGACGATGGAAATGGGGCAAAGCTACCAAGCGCTCTCTGTTGACCACTCCATTGAAGCGGATTCTGATGGCAGTACCGTAACTATTCTAGATTTAGTTGGGGAAAAAGAAGCAGGCTATGAAAAAACCGACCAAAGGTTGGTCTTGGAGAAGATTTTACATGTTTTAAGCGAGCGAGAAAGAGAAGTCATTCGTTATACATTTATTGAGAACTTAAGTCAAAAAGAAGCTGGAGAGAAATTAGGTATTTCTCAAATGCATGTCTCTCGTCTTCAAAGAAGAGCTCTTGATAAGCTTCGAAATGCTGCCCGAACCGATCTTAGCGAAGCGGAGTATAAAAAGTGACGAATCGTATATCTGCCAATCAATCTTTTATAAAAACAGCCACTTATCAAACACCCAAAGATGGAAATGCCTGTTGTGGTGATGGCTTTTATATCAAAGAAACTAGCGATTATTTCTTATGCGCTATTGCAGATGGGTTAGGAAGCGGTGAACATGCGAAAATAGCGTCCGATGCTGTCATTGAAACTGCAAAGCAAAATTATAATCTTGAGCTCGATGATTTAATGATCCTGTGTAATGATGTGACTAAAGGAACAAGAGGCGCCGCTGTTGCTCTATTGAAATTTGATAAGCGCAGTCGGCAGTTTTCATACACAAACGTAGGCAATATTCGATTTTATCTATATGCCCCAGACGGAAAGCTTACGTATCCTTTACCTGTAAAAGGATTTCTATCAGGTCGAAAACAAAAAATCCAAGTTCAGACTTTTTCATATGAACCTAGCTCACAATTTTTAATTCATACAGATGGATTAGATTTAAAAGAAGTTAGAGCTTTCTTTGGTTCTCGAATGAACATTGAACAACTATCTGCTCAGCTCAAAGCAAAATTATCCTCTCATAAAGACGATGTAACGTTCATATTGGGAGAGCTACCGACAAGCTAATGATGTAAAAATTTAACTCACATGTGCTAATACATGTGAGTTTTGTTACAATTAAAAGAAAACATTGCTAGGAGAGATTGAGTTGACGGCCATAGCAAAAGTGAAAACAATTGATGTAATGAAGCATGTAAGTAATCAAATAAACCTGTCCTTAAAACAAGTAAAGAATGTAATCGACTTAATTGAAGAGGGAAATACAGTTCCATTTATTGCTCGGTATCGCAAGGAGCAAACAGGCTCTCTTGATGAAGTGCAAATTCGAACAATTTTAGATGAGTGGACCTACTTAACAAACTTAAATAACCGAAAAGAAGAGGTTATTCGTTTAATTGAAGAACAAGGGAAATTAACCGATGAGCTTGCTACAAGAATTGTGAAAGCAACAAAGTTACAGCAAGTGGAAGATCTATATAGACCTTACAAACAAAAGCGAAGAACGAAAGCAACTGTTGCAAAAGAAAAAGGATTAGAACCATTTGCTCAATGGATTTTAACATTTCCTTTAGAAACAGTTAAGGAGAAAGCAAAGCTATACGTATCTAAGGAAAAAGGCGTCGATAACGTCGAAGATGCTATTCAAGGTGCTCTAGATATCATCGCAGAGATTATATCCGATGAACCTTCCTATCGTCAGTGGATTCGAGACTATACCTTTAAACATGGCGTGATTGAAACTGAAGCTAAAGCCCATGAAAAAGATGAAAAAAACGTCTATGAAATGTATTACGATTATAAGGAATCTGTAACCAAGATTGTTCCTCATCGCGTGTTAGCCATGAATAGAGGAGAAAAAGATGGGGTATTAAAAGTATCTATTAATGTATCTCCAGAAGGTATTCTTAGATATATCCAAACAGGGTTTATTAAAAATACGAAGTCACCTGTTGTCTTATTAGTAGAAGAAGCTATTGCGGATGCGTATAAGCGCCTAATTGCTCCTGCTATTGAACGAGAAATTCGAAAAGACCTAACAGAGAGAGCTGAAGCACAAGCTATACATATCTTTTCTGAAAATTTGAGAAAGCTACTTCTTCAACCTCCTCTAAAAGGAAAGGTTGTCTTAGCTGTAGATCCTGCATATCGAACTGGATGTAAGTTGGCAGCTATTGATGAAACAGGAAAAGTGCTCAAAATTGATGTTGTTTACCCGCATCCTCCCGTTAACAAAAAAGAAGAAAGTGTAAAGCGAATCATTGAAATTATTGAAAAGTTTTCAATTGAAATGGTAGCAATCGGAAACGGTACAGCTTCTAGAGAAACAGAGCAGTTCATCGCAGAGATTCTACAGCAGCAGCCTAGAAATATCTTTTATTTAATTGTGAATGAAGCGGGCGCTAGCGTTTACTCTGCCTCAGACATTGCTAGAGATGAATTTCCGAACTTTCAGGTAGAAGAAAGAAGCGCAGTCTCAATTGGGCGAAGGTTACAAGACCCGCTTGCTGAGCTTGTTAAAATAGATCCGAAATCCGTTGGCGTTGGACAATATCAGCATGATGTTTCCCAAAAACAGCTAAATGATTCATTAACGTTCGTTGTGGAGACAGTAGTAAATCAAGTAGGAGTCAATGTAAATACAGCTTCTTCTTCTTTGCTTCAATATGTGTCAGGTTTGAATAAGACGGTTGCTCAAAACATCATTCGCTATCGAGAAGAGAACGGAAAGCTTAAAAGTCGAAAAGAGTTAAAGAAGATTCCGAGATTAGGGGCTAAAACATATGAACAATGTATTGGCTTCTTGCGAATTATTGATGGTCAAGAGCCGTTAGATCAAACAAGTATTCACCCTGAGAGTTATGGCTACGTTAACGAATTGTTAGGTAAATTGAATTTGACTTATGATGCTCTTGGAACAGATGAATTAAAACAAGCATTAAATAGCTTATCTGTCTCAGATCTTTCAAAAGAGCTAGGAGTTGGAGAGTTTACTTTAAAAGATATTATTCAAGCTTTGGTACAGCCGGGTAGAGACCCCAGAGACGATTTGCCAAAACCACTCCTAAAGAAAGATATTTTACAGCTTGAAGATTTATCAAAAGGTCTTCAACTTGAAGGAACAGTGCGTAACGTAGTAGATTTTGGCGCGTTTATAGATATCGGTGTAAAGCAGGACGGTCTTGTTCATATTTCAAAATTAACAACTAAGTATGTAAAGCATCCGTTAGACGTAATTTCTGTCGGAGATGTAGTAACTGTTTGGGTAGAAGATGTAGATGTGGCTAAAGGAAGAGTTTCATTGACAATGATTTCTCCAAAAGCTACTTCGTAAATCCATCAGAAAAATCGCTCTGGCATTAAAGTCAGGGCGATTTCTCTATTGTTGTAGAAGTTAGTCCATTGAAGAGTGGTTTTTACGGTAAAAAAACCAGCATTGGTTTAATAATCGAATTTGTGCACAATCTTTCTGTAAGTAAGCACGCTGCATTTGTCTTTGTAACCACATCGGCATCACAGCATTCGCTCCTTTTATATAAGTGTATAAAAATAATGTAATATTAAATGTATGCAAGGCATGCTAGTCAGGTGATACCAAGGGGGAAGAAAATGGAGAACAATGAATTGCAGCAATTAGTAGAAGAAATATCAATGAAGTTTTTCCAAAAACCTTTTTTCCATAAAGCTTATTTTAATAAACGTTTAAGAGCAACGGGTGGGAGGTATCTGGTTCATAACTCTAATATTGAAATCAACTATGGTCACTATGAAGAACATGGTGAAGAAGAAGTTGTTAATATTATTAAACATGAGCTATGTCATTACCATTTGCATTTAGAAGGTAAAGGATATCGACATCGGGATCGAGATTTCCGGAAATTAATGAAAGAAGTAAACGCTCCAAGATTTTGCCAACCGCTTGCGAAAAACATAGAAAAGAAGCAAAATAGTCCAATACATCTTTATCAGTGCACTGGTTGCAAGATTAAATATACGAGAAAGCGAAAGATTCAGCTACAAAAATATCGCTGCGGTTATTGTAATGGAATGTTAAAAAAAATAGAGTAAGTCCTTGACTATGGAAAATTCATATGATAAATTTATAAAGCACTCAAAAGTGCTTAAATATTTCTTCGAAAACATATTGACAAAACCGTCAAAATATAGTAAATTTTAATGAGTCTGATAACATTATTCCACAGTAGCTCAGTGGTAGAGCAATCGGCTGTTAACCGATCGGTCGTAGGTTCGAGTCCTACCTGTGGAGCCATGAAAATGGGGAAGTACTCAAGAGGCTGAAGAGGCGCCCCTGCTAAGGGTGTAGGTCGCGTAAGCGGCGCGAGGGTTCAAATCCCTCCTTCTCCGCCATTTTATAATGGCCCGTTGGTCAAGTGGTTAAGACACCGCCCTTTCACGGCGGTAACACGGGTTCGAATCCCGTACGGGTCATACTTGTTTGAAGAATTCATGATTTAATTCCGGAGGATTAGCTCAGCTGGGAGAGCACCTGCCTTACAAGCAGGGGGTCGGCGGTTCGATCCCGTCATCCTCCATATTTTAGTTGTATATCATCTATATGGATGGTCCCGTGGTGTAGCGGTTAACATGCCTGCCTGTCACGCAGGAGATCGCGGGTTCGATTCCCGTCGGGACCGCCATTTCTTTCTTGATTGGGCTATAGCCAAGCGGTAAGGCAACGGACTTTGACTCCGTCATGCGTTGGTTCGAATCCAGCTAGCCCAGCCATCAAGAGCCATTAGCTCAGTTGGTAGAGCATCTGACTTTTAATCAGAGGGTCGAAGGTTCGAGTCCTTCATGGCTCACCATTTTAAAT
>CP099863.1:515000-675000 GCA_024134725.1 Bacillus sp. 1780r2a1
TACATTCGCTCGGTCATAAAAGAATTGCTCACATTGCAGGAAGCTTTATAAATGCTGTGGGAGAAGCAAGGGCAGAAGGATACAAGAAGGCAATGCAAGAAATGGGCTTATCAATTCGAGACGGTTATTTAGTAGACGGTGGTTTCTTTTCAATTGAAGAAGGAAAGCTAGCAATGAATAAGCTTTTAGATTTAGAGGTTCAGCCAACAGCAGTATTTACAGCTGGTGATCATATGGCAATTGGAGCAATCGAAGCCATAAAAGAGCGAGGGCTTGGAGTACCAGAGGATATCTCAATTATTGGGTTTGATGATATTGATATGGCGCAGTATATTACCCCGAAATTGACAACGATTAGGCAAGATACGGATTTAATGGGAGAGCAAGCTGCACAAATCTTAATTGAACAAATTACTCAAAAGAAAAAGGTAATTTCATCTAACATCATTCCAGTTGAGCTTGTCTGTCGAGAAAGCTGTCTAGCATTAAAAGAAAAAAATAATAGCTAATATTATTTTTTACAGTAAATCGAAAGCGGTTTCGATTTACTTATTTTTAACTTATTTCCGAAACCGCTTTCGCGAAGACTTTATGTGATAGAGAAGGAGGAGAAAGAGATGAAAAAGCAGGGGATTTTTTTCATGGTCATGGTGTTACTTTGCGGCGTGCTGGGTGCTTGTTCGAGCGGTAATAAGGCATCGGGCGATAAAGATGTGGATTTACGAATTTGGTCATTCACTGATGAATTAAAAAAGCCAATCAAAACATTTGAAGAAAAGAATGGTGTGAAAGTAGAACTAACAATCGTACCAATCGCAGATTATCCAACAAAGCTGAAGCCTGTACTCGAAAGTGGAGTAGGAGCACCTGATGTATTTACAGGAGAAATTGCGTTTTTAAAACAATGGGTGGACGCTGGGTATTGGGAAAACTTATCCCAGGATCCTTACAACGTAGATAAGATGGAAGACAAATATGTACCTTACACGTTTGATTTAGGAAAAGACAAAGAGGGTAATGTACGCGCTGTTTCTTGGCAAACAACACCTGGAGGGATTTACTATAAGCGTAGTATTGCAAAAGAAGTGCTTGGCACGGATGATCCAAATCAGGTAGGAAGCATGTTAAATTCAATGGAAAACTTGTTTAAAGTAGCAGAGAAAATGAAAGAAAAAGGGTATCGTATGTTCCCAGATGAAGGTGCGCTGCGCTGGTTTGCTCAAGGGACAAATCCTCAGCCATGGGTGAATAAAGACAACGAATTAAAGCTTACAAAAGAGCGCATCGAATATATGGATTATGCAAAGGAGTTACGTGCAAAGAACTATACGGCATTAGCACCTGAATGGTCACCATCTTGGCTGGAATCAATGGATAAGAAGGTAAAAGTAAAAGAAAACGGTCAGCAAATTGAAACGGAAGTATTCTCATATGTACTGCCAACTTGGGGACTGCACAGCGTATTAAAGCCTAACGTAAAAGATTCAGCTGGAGATTGGGCCGTTACTAATGGACCAACGCCTTATTTTTGGGGGGGCACTTGGCTTGGAGTGTACAGTAAATCTGAAAACAAAGAGCTAGCATATAAGTTTGTCAAAATGATGACGCAAGAAGATAAGTTTCTAACGGACTGGGCAAAGGAGACAGGAGATGTATTATCTTACCTTCCAGTAACGGATCAAATTAAAAGCGATTTCAGCGACGAATTTTTAGGTGGACAAAACAACTATGAATTTTTCTTGAAACAATCAGAAGAGATTGATGCAGGGATTGTAACAAAATATGACCAGCAAATTGATACTCTTTTTGGTAACGCTGTCAGAGAATATGTAGAAGGTAAAAAATCGAAGAATGAAGCTATTAAAGAATTTTATGAAAAAGTAAAAAACGCATACCCAGATATTACTGTGCCAAAGAGCTAATTAAATAGGGGTGACACTTGGCGCTGGGTGTCGCCCCCTTTAAAAATTGAGAAAGAAGGTAGAGGGATGAACAAAGTAAATCGATATGGATATCTTTTTATAGCCCCCTTTTGGATTGTTTTTTTAATCTTCAGCATCTACCCCGTAGGACTGACGTTTTATTATAGCTTTACAAACTACACCGGCAGCGGAACTCCTGATGTTGTTGGATTAACCAACTATACGCGCTTATTTACGGATCAATACTTTGTGGAAGCTTTTTTTAATACATGGAAAATTTGGGGAGTAAACTTTGTTTTACAAATTGGAATCGCGCTACTGCTAGCAGCAATATTCTCCGATATGCGCGTCAAAATGAAAGGGTTGGCATTCTTTCGTTCCATTTTTTACTTGCCAAATTTAATCACAATCAGTTCCGTTGCGCTTTTATTTGGTATTTTACTAGATTGGCAGCATGGGTCATTAAATATGGTATTAATGAGTTTGGGAATTATCTCTGAGCCCATTAACTGGCTTAATAACCCGACAACGGCTCAGCTTTCGGTGTCTCTTATTTTAACGTGGATGTGGTTTGGGCATTCATTTATCGTCGTGATGGCAGGGGTGTCTGGTATTTCACGAGATTACTATGAAGCCGCTCTAATTGATGGAGCTAACCGCTGGCAAACGTTTACGAAAATCACGCTACCATTATTAAAGCCAATTTTACTATATATCATGATTACGTCTCTTATTGGTGGCCTACAGCTATTTGATTTACCAATGTTACTAACGGATGGAGTTGGTTCTCCAGATGGTGCTCTAAATACGATGGTGCTCTATTTATATAATCAAGCTTTTAAATACAATAACTACGGCTATGCATCAGCAGTTGCCTACGGATTATTTATCATTACCGTTATTTTCTCTATTTTTGTCTTCAAAGGAATGTACGGTAGCCAAAATAAAAAGGAAAAGCAGGTGTAATCAATGATAGAACGACCTGTGGTGAATAAAAGTAAGCAAAGTCAATCGTTAGAGACTAAGGTTTCAGTTAAAGCCCCCGGATCTGGAAAAGCAAAAGCAATCAAGTTGTTTATTTACGCAGCGCTTATCCTTTTAGCGGTCATTTGTTTTATTCCATTCTTTATGATGATGATTAATGCTACGCGATCAAATGAAGAAATCTTGACTGGATTTCAACTTCTTCCAGGCTCTTCATTAATGGAAAACTATGAAACGATGCTGCAATATATCAACATATGGACAGGATTTAAAAATAGCTTAATTATTTCAGTCCTTGTCACTGTGCTATCAGGATACTTCTCAGCTTTAACTGCTTATGGATTTGCTTTTTATACGTTTAAAGGGAAAAATTTCTTGTTTGTCTTCATGCTTGTCATGATGATGGTACCTGGACAGCTTGGTTTAATTGGCTTTTATGAGCTAAGTAAAAATCTTGGAATTCTAGATACGTTTATTCCACTCATTGTCCCGGCCGTTGCAAGCCCGTTTGTAGTGTTCTTTTTAAAACAATACATTCAAACGACGCTTCATCCGAGCTTAATTGAAGCATCACGAATTGATGGAGCGAGCGAGCTAACCATTTTTCATCGAGTAGCCATGCCGATCATGATGCCAGCAATTGCGACGATGTCTATCTTTACGTTCATTGGATCATGGAACAACTATATTACACCATTGGTTGTGTTATTCTCTCCAGAAAAGTTTACTTTACCAGTGCTCATGGGCTTTTTGAAAGGTTCTCAAGTTGCTCAGAACCTAGGTTCACTTTATTTAGGTATTGCGATATCTGTTGTACCAATTATGGTCGCATTTTTATTTCTATCAAAATACATTGTTAACAGCATTTCAGCAGGGTCTATTAAAGAATAGGGGGATTATCGGATGAAATTTCACAAAGGATTTACGTTTGGAACGGCAACATCTGCTTATCAAATTGAAGGGGCATATTTAGAAGACGGAAGAACAGCTTCTATCTGGGACGTGTTTTGTGATATACCAGGAAAAGTACATAAGGGGCATAACGGTAATGTAGCTTGTGACCACTATCACCGCTTTGAAGAAGATGTGGATCAAATTAAAAAGCTAGGAGTCGATACATACCGCTTTTCAATTTCTTGGCCACGAATTTTTCCAAAGAAAGGCGTGTTTAACAAGCAGGGAATGGAGTTCTACAAACGTTTGATTAAAAAACTACGTACAGAAAACATTAAGCCAGCCGTAACGCTTTATCATTGGGATTTGCCGGTGTGGGCCCATGAAGAAGGAGGATGGACGAATCGAGAATCTGTTCAATGGTTTATGGATTATGCACGCGTATGCTTCCAAGAATTAGATGCGGATATCGACTCTTGGATTACTCATAATGAGCCATGGTGCGCAGCTTTTCTCGGTTATCATCAAGGTGTTCATGCACCAGGGCATCAAAACATGGAAGAAGCACTAAAAGCAGCTCATCATATTTTAGTATCTCATGGTCAAGCCGTACGCGTGTTAAAAGAAGAAATACAATCAAATACACCGATTGGAATTACGCTAAATTTATCACCTGTATATGGGAATACAAGCTCTTTAAATGATCAGCTAGCGGCAAATAATGCAGATGGCTATTCAAACAGATGGTTTTTGGACCCAGTTTTTAAAGGACAGTACCCTGTTGATATGATGAATGTTTTTTCAAAATACGTTCACTCCTATGATTTTATCCAAGCTGGTGATTTAGATATAATTTCAATTCCGTGCGACTTTTTTGGAATTAATTTCTATAGCCGTGCGCTAGTTGAGTTTAACGCGGCTTCTGATTTTATGTACCAAGGAGCATATTCTGACTATCCAAAAACAGGGATGGGCTGGGATATCTCACCGAAAGAGTTTAAAGATTTAATCCATCGCTTACGAAAAGAGTACACCGACCTTCCAATTTATATTACGGAAAATGGAGCGGCGTTTGATGATGTTGTCGAAAATGGCCGCGTTCATGATGCAGGCCGTGTGGAGTACGTGGAGCAACATTTGCAGGCTGTACATGAACTTAATGAAGAAGGAATGGGCATTGAAGGTTATTATTTATGGTCATTAATGGATAACTTTGAATGGAGCTTTGGCTACGATAAACGATTTGGAATCCTCTATGTAGACTTTGACTCTCAAGAGCGAATCTGGAAAGATAGTGCATATCGCTATGCTGAAATTATTAAAAGTAATCGCAGCATCTTAATTTAAAAGCAACGGATACGTTCTTCTTGGTTCAGTATGATATGATGAGCCAAGAAGAATTTTTTTGTTAAATTGGATGAGGTGAAAAAATGACAGTTATTACGAAAATCACAACGCAAAAGAATAGCGCAGAGAGATTTAATGTTTATATAGATCAAGGAAAAGGCGAAGAATTTGCTTTTGGTGTTGATGCCAATGTTCTCATTCAGTATGACTTAAAAAAAGGACGAGTATTGGATGAATTTGAACTAGCAGAAATTCAATTTGCAGATGAGGAAAAGAAAGCTTATAACTTAGCGGTAACGTATCTATCGTATCGAATGCGCTCTGAAAAAGAGGTAAGAGATTATTTGAAGAAAAAAGAAGTAGGCGATATGATTGCTCAGCAGGTAATTCAAAGGTTACATTCTCACATGTATTTAAATGATGAAGAGTTTGCCAAAGCCTACGTGCTTACGCAGGTTAACACTACGCCAAAAGGGCCGAGCGTTATTAAACGAGAACTCCAAGAAAAGGGTATTCGATCAGATATCATTCACTCTACGCTTGAATACTTCTCAAAGGAAGAACAAATTGAAACAGTAATGAAACTCATTGCAAAGCTGAAGGGGAAATATAAAAAGTACTCAGAAGTAGTCATGAAGCAAAAAATTGAACAGTTTTTAGTGAACAAAGGCTATTCTTTTAACATTATTAACGAAGCCATGCAGCACGTAGATGTTGAGAAAGATAGTGATGAAGAATGGCAAGCTCTTACACAGCAAGGCATGAAGGCTCATCGTAAATACGCGAAGTATAGCGGCTGGGAGTATGAGCAAAAAATGAAGCAAAATCTTTACCGAAAAGGCTTTTCAATTGATCAAATTGAAGCGTTTATTTCATCCTTGAAAGAAGAATAAAGCCTTGCTGAGAGCAAGGCTTTTGTGGATGTTAGACCATAATGTCTTCCTTTGTCATGCGCTGGTTGAAAATAATGCTAGCTACTTCACTTGGATGTTTTAAGCGGCTTTTATCCGCGATATGATCACTGTTATCCCAAAAAGGTGTATCCATTCCTCCCATATAAGCAGCAGTACATGAAACAGAAGTATGTTCATATTCTACTTTTAAACTTTCAACAAATCCTCTTAGAGCAAATTTACTTGCGACATAAACAGATTCGTTTTTCTTACCTCGTAGACCCGCGGTTGAAATAATAGTTAAAATGGTGGCTTGTTCACGCGTTTGTAGATGAGGCAGTAGGGATTGTGTGAGATAGATTGTCCCTTTAACGTTTGTATTAATTACTTCATCAATCATCTCTTTTGTGTAGCTTGTAAGTGGCCCAAAATGTCCCATACCTGCGTTGTTAATTAAAACGTCAACGGAGTGCAAAGACAAAAGGTTATCCATCTTTTGTGTAAGCTCTTCGTAATTAGTCAAGTCCGCTGAAACAGTGGCAATGCAGCTTGTACCTAGCGCTTCTTGTGCTTTATTCAGTCTGTCTTCATTTCTTCCTAATAAAATGACCTGGTCGCCATTTTGGACATATAGCTTAGCAAGCTCGTTTCCAAGACCTGTTGCTCCACCCGTAATTAAGATTGTTTTCATGTAAGCGCCTCCTTATATTCCTCTCCTTTTAGTTATACCTTTTGTTATAATAAAAAGAAAGGAACAAAAGGGGGAAGCAGCGTGTCAGACAAAAGGTATAGTGAAATGAGTACGTATGAGATTCAGCAAGAGATTAGCGTGCTAAATGATAAAGCACGAAAAGCTGAACAATTAGGAATGATTAATGAATATGCCGTATTAGAAAGAAAAATCGTGATGGCTAAGTCGTACTTGTTGGATCCATCTTCATATAAACCTGGTGAAGTATATGAAATAGAAGGAGCTCCTGGTCAATATTTTAAGATTGATTACATGAATGGAGTATTTGCTTGGGGGTTCCGTTTAGGCTCATCTGACAAAGAAGAAGCATTACCAATCTCAATGCTTAAAAGCAATTCATAGAACAAAGCACGAATTGATGGTGATCAATTCGTGCTTTTATTTTGTTAGCCGTTCGTACGTTGGTTGGAGGCATGCATGCGCTCCTGTGGGTTTGTATTGATAGTACCGTCAGCACGTTTTGAAGCGAATTCAGCTTTAGCGCGCGGTTCGCCTTCTAATTTATTGTTTGATTGGTTTGGAAAGTTTTTTTCTTTATTACGCATTCAAGACCGCCCCTTTTACAAAAGAATTTGTTGTGTGTATGATATAGTAAGTCAGGGAAAGCTATACTTCCCTTGACTTAGTGTAAGTCAGGGAAAGCTATACTTCCCTTGACTTAGTGTAAGTCGAAACCAATCATTTACTCATAAATAATTTGGTAACAGAGGTGTTTGTATGGAAGATATTTTTGAAAGGCTCACCAATCAATTACTTGCAAAAAATGATACGCTTTCTTATGCACAAGCAAGAACGTGGGTTGAATTATTTTGGGAAGATTTCGAGTCAACGTATGCAAAAGCCGGCTATGAATATAAAGGAAAAGAAGCAGCTGAGCAGGTGGTTAAAATGTATATTAACCATTACGGGGATAAGCTTCATGAAGTGGCTGTTAAAAACCCAAAGTATAAGCATTTATTAAATAATGATGATTATTTAAAGCACTAATTTACAAATGAAAAGCCCCCTGGCTCTAGCTTAGGGGGCTTTAGGTGCTCGAATTGATTAGTGAGGAAGATAATCAAGCTTTTTACGAAGCTTCTTCTCACTGAAAATCCAGCCCGTATATGAACAAATAATATTTAAATCGTAATCAAGCTGAACAACTGCTACAAATGGATAGTAATCTTTGCTGCGATAGCGAAGGTCAATGAAGCGAACTTCAATATGATCGCTGTATTCGTCAACTTCCCAACGATAAATTGGAGAAAAGGATAAGAACGCAGCTAAGTTTTCATCTCGTTTAGCAACATCAATTACGTCAGACTCAGGAATGGGAACCTTTTTAAAGGTATCGTAAATAAAGATTTTTGGGCCAACTGCGCGTCCAACGTGAAAGCTTTCTTTTGTTGTGATGGCTAGATGCCAGTGCGTAAAGCGAATTGTTGGCGAGATATTCATTTTCACTACGTCCGGAAATTTCTGACGTATTTTCTTAGCGATTTGGTGTCGCATGTAAAAGCGCCACACGTAGTACAAAGCAATAATACTGTACATGGTAATAAAGGTTGGGCCAGGACTCATCCCTAAGAACCAAATTAAGATGGCAACAACATGGACAGAAAAGATAAAGTAATCAAACGTATTAATAACACCAAGCGCAATCCATTTATCAGTAAAAGGTCTTAAAGCTTGTGTGCCGTAAGCATTGAATACATCAACAAAAACGTGAATAATAACAGCTGCAAAGGTCCAAATCCATAAGTGGAATAAATTAGCGTTTGGAAAAAACAGCGAAACAATTACAATAATAAGCAAGGGCCAAAGCGCCACTGCCGGAATTGAATGCGTAATTCCACGGTGGTTTCGAATGTAGTGAGCATTATTTTTAAGTTTTAAAATTGTATCTAAATCAGGTGCTAATGAACCGGCAATGACGCCAATCATTACGGCTTCTGTGGTGACACTGCTTGATGCGACAACAGGATCTAAAGTAGCAAGTGCACCGATGGCGATTCCCATTGCAATATGTGTACCAGTATCCATTAAAGCAACCTCCTTATTTGCTTAACCTTACTTTTCAGATAGAAGCAAGTGTGTTTAGAGTATAACATGAATAGAAAAAGAACAACATTTCAATACAAATACATTGTATATGTATAGTTCATACCTCGGAGGATATAACGTGAAACAAAGTAAAGATATTGTGAAAGATTTTCAAATAGAACAATTTCAGCACGATCTTATCTCATGGTTTGAGACAGAACAGCGCATTTTACCATGGAGAAAAGATCAAGATCCTTATAAAGTATGGGTTTCTGAAATTATGCTACAACAAACCCGAGTTGATACAGTGATTCCATACTTTAATAATTTTATTGAGAAATTTCCAACGATTGTAGACTTAGCCTATGCGCCTGAAGACGATGTATTAAAAGCATGGGAAGGGCTAGGTTATTATTCACGAGCGCGAAATTTACAAGCAGCTGTCCGTGAAGTGCATGAACAATATGATGGAAAAGTGCCCAATACGCCGGATGAAATCTCGAAATTAAAGGGCGTAGGGCCCTATACCACTGGTGCTATCCTTAGTATTGCATATGGGGTACCTCAGCCGGCTGTTGATGGAAACGTTATGCGAGTATTATCCCGTATTTTATCAATTTGGGACGACATTGCAAAGCCAAAGACTCGTAAAATTTTTGAAGAGATCATTCATGAAATTATTTCAAAAGATAACCCGTCGTTTTTTAATCAGGGCTTAATGGAATTAGGCGCTATTGTATGTACGCCAACTTCTCCGTCCTGTCTTTTATGCCCTGTTCGTGAACATTGTCGAGCATTTGAGCAGGGTGTTCAGCAGGAGTTACCGGTTAAGTCAAAGAAAAAGCCACCAAGAACTGTGCAAATAGCAGCAGCTGTTATTACAGATGAACAAGGTAATTTCCTCATCCACAAGCGGCCTAATAAAGGTTTACTTGCAAACTTGTGGGAATTTCCCAATGTAGAAGTGGATCTTACCATTGGTCAAGAGCAAAACCAGCTTACATCCTTTATTGAAGCAAATTATGATATAGAAGTAATGCTAGATTCGCCATTTACTGTCATTCAGCATGTCTTCTCCCATATTGTGTGGAACATTAACGTATATAAAGGGGTGTTCACAGGGCATATTTCTAACCAGGATGATATAAAGTTAGTATCGGTTAAAGAAATAGAAGAATATGCGTTTCCAGTGTCTCATCAAAAAATTCTAAAGGAATATCATAAAATTAATTAATGAAAAGAGACTGTGGTTGTTCACAGTCTCTTTATGGTTGTGTTTAATCATATACTACGCTGGTAGAGTGCGTGTAATCAGCTTCATTTCGATGCAGACCGCCACGATTTTCAATTTCTTTTACAATTTGACGATGAATACCTTGGCCTTCAGTATTTAAATAAGGCATGATTTGCTGGAGGGAATGATGAAAATATGCGAGTTCGCTATCTCGCCATTCGGTCTTTGCCATCATTGATAATTCAGTCATATCACGACCTACGTACATGCTTCATCACCTTCTTATCATTAATTAAGCCTCGTTCTTGCATCATGCGCAAATGAATCTAGGCAGACTTATTTTTTCATCTCCCCTTGTTTCTTATACAGAAATATAAGTACAATATGAACAGAACGATACATAAGGAGTAGATATTATGGAACAAAAAGTAGCACTTGTAACAGGAAGCAGCCGTGGAATCGGAAAAGAAATTGCACTAAGACTTGCAAAGGATGGATATAATATCGTCTTAAACTATGCACGTAGTAAAAGCGCAGCATTAGAAGTAGCAGAAGAAGTAAAAGCACTTGGGCGTGAAGTGCTGGTTGTAAAAGCAAACGTGGGTAAAGTTGAAAAAATTAAAGAGATGTTTGAGCAAATTGATGAAGCGTTTGGACGCTTGGATGTATTTATTAGCAACGCAGCATCTGGTGTTTTACGACCTATAATGGAACTTGAAGAAACACATTGGGACTGGACGATGGATATTAACAGCAAAGGCTATTTATTCTGTGCACAAGAAGCGGCAAAAAGAATGGAAAAGGTCGGTGGAGGTAAAATTGTAACAATCAGTTCACTGGGCTCCATTCGCTATTTAGAAAACTACACAACAGTAGGAGTTTCAAAAGCTGCTGTTGAAGCACTAACTCGCTACCTTGCAGTCGAGCTAGCTCCGAAAAACATTATTGTGAATGCAGTATCTGGTGGAGCTGTTGATACTGAAGCGTTAAAACATTTTCCAAACCGTAATGAACTGTTGGATGATGCACGTCAACACACGCCGACAGGTCGTATGGTTGAACCGAATGATATGGTCGATGCGGTTCAATTTTTAGTATCGGATAAAGCCAATATGATTTGTGGTCAAACGCTTATCGTAGACGGCGGCCGTTCTTTATTAATGTAATGAGCTAAAATAAAAAAGAGTGTATATCGCTTTAATCACCTGGACATATTAATTTTTGTGGAGGTGATTACAATGGCAAAACAACCAAACAAAACAAACGCGCAACACGTAAAGCAACAAAACGCACAAGCTGCAAACAACCAATACGGTGCTGAGTTTGCTAGCGAAACAGATGCACAACACGTGAAGCAACAAAACGCACAAGCTGAAGCAAAGAAAAACCAAAACTCTGGTAAATACCAAGGTTAATGGTAAAGCGAAGCCAAGGTTCTTATGAAGGACCGTGGCTTCGCTTTTTAATTTGACAAAAGCTCTCGAAACTTTACATATCTCGTCAAAGGAATTAAAGGTGAAAGAACAGAATGTTAAAAGTGGACTTATACCTAAGAGCGTTCTAATTTCAATTTCAACAGATTCTGCTTTATAAATGTGTTACCTACCTGAAATGAAAGAAGTGAACGACCTGTTTACTATAAGGAGGATTAAGACATGGAGCAATTTACAAAATTAGTGTCTCAACAATTAGAAACGATGGACCAACTTTTGTTTTTACAATCAGAAATAGAACGCTGTCAACAAATTGAAGAAGAGCTCATTAAACTACAGGCAGAAGCAAAGCTGGATTGTATTCGCAACGAAATTAGCGAGATGAAGCAAAAGCTCAAAGAAATTCAGCAAACTTTCGAGGTACAAACAGAAGAGATTATCTCTTCATATAAAAAAGATTCCCACTATCCCGTATCTCGTTAAAGGAAAGCTGTACCTCTCTTTTTAAAGGATGTTTCCTTACTAAAAAGAGAGGTACAGCTTTTTTATTCAACAAGAACCATATCACATTTGTTTTAAAATAGAAGAGAAACCGTTATAATAAATAGGAGAGGACAAGGTATATACGAAACAAGGTCACTGTTTAAAAAGCAGATATGTTACCGCTTTGATAAGAGCATCAATGGTTTTAACTAACAGGAGTAATAACATATAAGAATAGGCTGTGACCACTTAAAAGCGTACGTGAGGTAATTGTGATAGTCAAAATGAAAGTAGGGAGTGGAGATGGGATTTCCAATGGAAGGAGAAACAATTCAAATACACAGTTATAAGCATGATGGCAAGCTGCATCGTGTGTGGGATCAGACGACGGTTTTAAAATCGACAAGTAGCCTGATGATTGGAGGAAACGATCGAACGGTCGTAACAGAGTCAGACGGTAGAACGTGGATTACAAGAGAGCCAGCCATCTGCTATTTCCATTCACAGTATTGGTTTAACGTGATTGGAATGATTCGTGAAGATGGCATTTATTATTATTGCAATATTAGTTCACCATTTACGCATGACGAAGAAGCGCTGAAGTACATTGACTATGATTTAGATATTAAAGTATACCCAGATATGACCTATACGCTTCTAGATGAAGATGAGTACGAAAAACATCGCAAAGAGATGAATTACCCAGAAGCGGTAGATCGTATTTTACATACTCATGTTGAGCATTTAAAGACCTGGATTCGCCAACGCAAGGGACCGTTTGCACCAGAGTTTATCGATACGTGGTATGAGCGTTTTTTAACATATCGACATGCATAAGCGCACGGATATAAGCGTCATTATAGGATCTAGAAATTTGACCTATATGATGCTTTTTTATGTTGAATAATGAAGTGTAAAAGCCGTATATGAAAGTGTACGGAATGTTACATTATAAAAGAAACTTAGTAGACATAGCTAAGAAGGAGGAGAGAACAAGTGGGAAGCATCAAGCGATATATGGAATTTGTAAAGCCATATAAGTGGCAAATTGTTGGAACAGTTTTAATTGGTGTGATAAAGTTTTCGATTCCACTATTAATCCCACTGCTGTTAAAATACGTACTTGACGATGTTATTGGTTCAGATACATTATCAGACAGTGAAAAAATAAAGCAGTTGTTGATGATCATGGGTGGTTCTTTCTTTGTCTTTTTAATTTTACGCCCTCCGGTTGAATATTATCGTCAATATTATGCGCAGTGGGTATCAAGTAAAGTATTGTATGATATTCGAAATCAACTGTTTGATCACATTCAAAAGCTTAGCCTTCGTTATTATTCTAATACGCGCGTAGGTGAAATCATCTCCCGTGTTATTAACGATGTAGAGCAAACGAAAAATTTCGTCATTACGGGTTTAATGAACGTTTGGCTTGATATGTTCACCATAGTGATTGCTATTATTATTATGTTTACAATGAATGTACAGCTAACGTTGGTATCTATCATTTTACTACCATTATACGCGCTATCCGTTAGATATTTTTATGGTAGGCTCCGTCAGTTAACTCGTGTACGCTCCCAAGCACTAGCTGAAGTACAAGGACATTTACATGAGCGGGTACAGGGGATTTCAGTTATTCGAAGCTTTGCGATTGAAAATCATGAACAAGCGCAGTTCGATGACCAGAACCGTAATTTTTTACAAAAAGCAATCGATCATACGAATTGGAATGCTAAGACATTTGCAGTGGTAAATACAATTACGGACTTAGCCCCATTAATTGTTATTGCATTTGCTGGTTATCAGGTTATTAACGGAAGTTTATCGATTGGTACCATGGTAGCGTTTATAGGTTATATTGACCGATTATATAATCCGCTGCGTCGACTTGTGAATTCGTCAACAACGTTAACACAATCCGTTGCTTCTATGGACCGAATGTTTGAATTTATTGATGAGCAGTATGATATTGTCGATTCACCCAATGCAAAAGATTCGCTAGAGATTAAGGGAGCAGTCAAGTTTAATAACGTTTCATTTGCGTATGAAGAAGATGAATATATCCTGCATGATATTAACTTGGATGTTGAACAAGGTAAATCCGTAGCGTTCGTAGGAATGAGTGGCGGCGGTAAGTCAACCATCATCAGTCTTATTCCACGCTTTTACGATGTATCTTCTGGAGAGATTTTAATTGATGGTGTAAACGTAAAAGATTATCAAACAAAAAATCTCCGTGATCAGATAGGAATTGTCTTGCAGGATACAGTACTATTTAGTGATACTATTCGCAACAATATTTTATTAGGAAAACCGGGTGCCACAGATGAAGACGTTGTAGCAGCTGCGAAAGCTGCTAACGCGCATGACTTTATCATGAAGTTGCCCCATGGTTATGATACGAAAGTGGGAGAAAGAGGAATGAAGCTTTCAGGCGGGCAAAAGCAACGGGTTTCCATTGCTCGCGTATTCTTGAAAAATCCACCGATTTTAATTTTTGATGAAGCCACATCTGCACTGGACTTAGAAAGCGAACATTATATTCAAGAAACCCTTGAAAAGCTTGCTAAGGAACGAACGACGTTTATCGTGGCGCATCGCTTGTCAACGATTACACATGTAGATGAAATTGTACTCGTTCAGGATGGAAAAGTAATCGAACAAGGCTCTCATGGAGAGCTAATGAAGAAAAAAGGATATTACTATGATTTGTTTACTGTACAGCAGTTGGGACAAAATTAAAAGCCAGGTAGGGATACCTGGCTTTTTTTAATCTTGTTCTCGCTCATGATTAATTTCAAGTGCATTGTCTTCCTTGTGGTAATTGTGGAAGCTATCGATTAAGCGGTCTAAATGCTCTAGCTCTTCACTGTATTCAATGATACTTGCGATGAGAGGGAATAAGTGATAAAGCATCTTATTATCTTCGTCATCTTCAAGAAGCTTATATTTCATAAATGCATCAATTAATGCGCGCTTTTTTGTATACGCTTCTGTTGGTACGGATGTTGTTAATTGAACTTTTAGTTTACCAATAAATTTTAACAGGGCCTGCTCGTGATACATCAGTAAGCATTCCATTTCAGATTTAATGAGGTTCTGAAACGACTGTGGCATGTGCTGAATATCATTTTCAAGACGATGCAACTGCTTTAATGTTTTAAGAGCATGGGATGTTGTTGTAATCATTTGGCGAAAAAGCACAAGTTTTCGAGACTTTACGAATACTTTTCTCTTTGAATACGTTCGCTCTTCTTTATAGAAATCAAAAAGTTGATTCGCTTTTGTTAGTTGATCTTTGATTTTCTCAATGTCTTCTTTTAAGAGCGTATATTCAGAAGCATGATAAATATTCATACGAATCCACTTAATAATTTCTTCAGTTGTACCAACGATTTTATAATAAAGCTTTGTTTCATACTTTGGTGGTAAAAAGATTAAGTTTACAATAAATGCTGAAAAGACACCTAATAAGACGGTTGCAAAGCGGATAACTGCAAACTGCACAAAATCATCGCTAGGGCTTTCCATAATAGCAATAACGGTTACCAGCGCAAGGCCAATTGTATTGCCGATTTTTAGCTTTAAATTAAGCGTAATTACCATAACAGCCGTTAAACCGATAATAAACGGATGTGTGCCGAATAAAAGTCCAAACCCAACTGCTAGTAACGCTCCGATGACATTAGCTTGAATTTGCTCTAACACTGTCAAATACGAGCGATAAATTGAAGGCTGAATAGCAAAAACTGCTGCGATTGCCGCGAATGTAGGTGATGGCAGATTGAGCAATTCAGCGACTAACAATGAAAGTGTAATGGCAATTCCCGTTTTTAAAATGCGGGCACCAAGTTTCATGCTTTCATAGTCCTTTCTGTACATAAGATTTTGATAAAATCAATAAAAGCTTCTTTATAGTATACATAACCCATCTCGAATTATATAAACAATAACATACTATACAAGGTTTGCATGTGGATATCAAGAGGAAGGAATAAGAAAAATCCCGTTAAATAACGGGATTTTTCGACAAGTATTTTTACGTTCGAGTAGTTTACAAGAAAATAAAGACTTATAATTCTTTGCTTAGTTGCTCAAAAGTTTTTTCTACAGCTTTTAACGTCATGCGAATATCTTTTTCTGTATGTTCTGTTGTTAAGAACCAAGCTTCATATTTAGAAGGAGCTAAATTGATACCTTGATGAAGCATGAGCTTGAAGAATTTTGCAAACAATTCACCGTCTGTATTTTCAGCTTGTTCGTAGTTAGTGACTGTTTCTGTTGTGAAATAAAGTGTTAACGCACCTTTTAAACGGTTGATAGTAATTGGCATTTTATATGTACGAGCATGTTTTAAAATACCTTCTTCAAGCATCGCACCAAGCTTGTCCATCTTGTCGTATACGCCTTCTTCTTTTAAGATTTCTAAACACGCAATTCCAGAAAGCATGGAAGCAGGATTTCCAGCCATTGTTCCAGCTTGGTAAGCGGGACCTAGGGGAGCAACTTTTTCCATAATTTCTTGTTTACCGCCGTATGCTCCAATTGGAAGGCCTCCACCGATAATTTTTCCTAATGCTGTTAAGTCTGGTGTCACGCCAAGTAAGTCTTGGGCACCCCCATACATGAATCGGAAAGCAGTGATGACTTCATCATAAATAACAAGTGCACCTGCTGCATGTGTTAGTTCATTTACTTGTTCTAAAAAGCCTGGGTGTGGCTCAACAATTCCAAAATTCCCTACGATTGGCTCGACAAGAACACCAGCAATTTGGTCTCCCCATTTTTCTAAAGCTTCTTTAAATGGTTCAATGTCATTAAATGGAACGGTAATAACTTCGTTAGCAATGCTTTTTGGTACGCCTGCTGAGTCTGGTGTGCCGAGTGTTGAAGGACCAGATCCTGCTGCTACAAGCACAAGGTCTGAGTGTCCATGGTAGCAACCAGCAAATTTAATAATTTTGTCGCGGCCTGTATATGCTCGCGCTACGCGGATCGTTGTCATTACAGCTTCGGTTCCAGAGTTGACAAAGCGGACTTTATCCATGGCAGGCATCGCTTCTTTTAACATCTTTGCAAATTTTACTTCATGAGCAGTCGGAGTACCGTATAATACTCCTGTTTCCGCTGCGTGGGTAATTGCCTTTGTGATATGAGGGTGAGCATGACCAGTGATGATTGGGCCGTATGCTGCTAAATAATCAATATATTTATTCCCATCAACATCCCAAAAATAAGCACCCTTTGCTTTTTCCATTGCAACTGGTGAACCGCCACCTACTGCTTTATATGAACGAGACGGACTGTTTACACCGCCGACAATATGTTGAAGTGCTTCTCCGTGAAGCTGTTCTGATTTCGTAAACTGCATAATATGCCTCCTAAAGTATAATTCCACGTTCTATTCTATCAAACTTATTTGTTTCTTGAAAAACATTGTAGAAGGTGTATGATAGAAAACTGTGCATGAGCAATTTAAATAAGTAGATAAAACTAGTTAAATAGATGGAGGAAACGAGATGAAAAATGCAATTGAGGTAAAGGGATTGCGAAAAGAATTTAAGGCTTATTCGAGTCGCTCCGGCTTAAAGGGTGCGTTTCGTGATTTATTTACACGAAATTATAAAGTGCTAAGAGCTGTAAATGATATTTCGTTTACAGTCAAACAAGGTGAGATGGTTGGATACATCGGAGAGAATGGAGCAGGAAAATCGACAACCATTAAAATGCTGACGGGGATTTTAACACCAACTGACGGTGAAATTCAAGTGAACGGAATGAATCCTCACAAAGAGCGTGAACAGTTTACCCGTACCATTGGGGTAGTATTTGGCCAGCGCTCACAGCTTTGGTGGGATATTGCGGTGCAAGAGTCGTTCCGTCTATTAAAAAAAGTATATAAAGTATCAGATGAAGATTATAACAATCATATGGAGCACGTTATTCGAACCCTGGATATTGGTCCATTATTAGATAAGCCGGTGAGAAAGCTATCTCTTGGTCAACGAATGCGATGTGAATTGGCGGCAGCGCTTATTCATAACCCACCGCTACTTTTTTTAGATGAGCCAACTATTGGATTAGATGTGTTAGTGAAACTCAAAATTCGTCAGTTTCTAAAAGAAATTAACGAAAAATACAATACAACAATCCTATTAACAACGCATGATTTAGCTGACATTGAAGCCTTATGTGAACGTGTTGTGATGTTGGATGAAGGAAACATTATTTATGATGGTTCGCTACAAAAGCTACGCTCTAACTGGGGAGATATGAAACAGGTTATATTTGAATTCACAAAAGAACCACTCCAAGAGCAGTTGCATTTAATTACACAGGGATTGCCTGTTACGTGGGTAAGGGGAGACCGCCTCAACAGCTGGGTTGCTAATCTTGAAAACAAAGGGGATAGTATGTCGCAGCTGATTGCTAAGGTCGCTGCTAAATATGAAATTGCTGATTTGAGTATTCACGAAATTTCAACTGAAGAAGTTATTCGTAACATCTATGAAGAAGGTGTTGTGAATGGATAAGTATATTGAAATGATACGCATTCGCTTTTTAATGATGCTTGCGTATCGAACAAATTACTACAGCGGTATTTTAATTTATGCCATTAATATTGGAGCTTATTATTTTTTATGGTCTGCAATTTATGGAGGGAAAGAAAATATTCAAGGGCTGTCAATGACTCAGATGACGACATATGTAGCTGTTTCCTGGATGGCACGTGCTTTTTATTTTAACAACATTGATCGTGAGATGGCCATGGAAATTAAAGATGGGAAAGTAGCAGTTGAATTAATTAAGCCTTATAACTATCTTGGAATGAAAATGATGCAGGGGCTTGGAGAAGGGATTTTTAGGCTTTTATTCTTTTCAATTCCTGGAATGGTGATTGTATGGTTTTTATTCCCTATCGATTTATCAGGTCACGTACAGACATGGATTTATTTTAGTTTTTCAATTATCTTTAGCTTTATTGTAAATACTCAAATTAACTTATTAACTGGAATTACGACATTTTTCTTGTTTAATAATGATGGATTAATTCGAGCAAAGCGCGTTGTCATTGATTTGTTTTCAGGACTTTTATTACCGATTAGCTTTTATCCTCTTTGGGCACAAGACTTAATGGGTTATCTGCCTTTTCAAGCAATCAGCTATATTCCAAGCATGATCTTTACAGAAGGCTTCACGAGGAGTGAAGTGGTAGCTGCATTGATAACACAGCTCATTTGGTCATTGCTTTTATTTGTTCCCATCGTCTTTCTATGGAATTTTGCAAAGAAAAAGATGGTTATCCAAGGAGGGTGAAAAATGTTTTATTTTTCTATGTTCTTTCAATACATCAGCCAATACATGAAAACTAGGCTCCAATATCGAGCTGACATGGTAGTGGAACTTTTATCTGATTTGCTGTTTCAAGCAGTAAACTTAATCTTTATTTTAGTTGTATTTGGTCATACGCAATTTTTAAACGGTTGGTCCCGAGAAGAAATTATCTTTATTTATGGATTTTTCTTAGTACCTTTTGCAGTCTTTTCTTCATTTTTTAATATTTGGGACTTTAATGAGCGCTATATTGTTAAAGGTGAAATGGATCGCATCTTAACTAGGCCTATCCACAGCTTGTTTCAAGTTATTTTAGAAAGAATGGAATTAGAGTCTTTGTTTGGAGCAATCACTGGGGTAGCTGTGATGATTTATGCAGGCTCCATTTTAAATCTTTCGTTTGCTTGGTATGACTTTTTCATCTTCATTCTATTTGTGCTTGGCGGAGCGTTAGTATATGCAGGAATTTTTATTGCACTTGCAAGCATCGGCTTTTGGTCAGACGCTCGGACGTCTATTATGCCAACAATGTATAACATTGGAAATTATGGGCGCTATCCTGTTGATATCTATAATAATGTCATTCGTTATGTACTAACATGGATTTTACCGTTCGCTTTTGTTGGTGTATACCCAGCGGCTTATTTCTTAGGTAGAGAAGAATGGTACGGTTATGCATTTTTAACCCCGGTTATGGGAATTATCTTTTTTACTCTAGCTATTGTCCTATGGAATGTTGGTGTGAAAAGGTATCGAGGAGCAGGCAATTGATGCCTGCTTTTTTTGTGTTATTGAATAGTAATGAGTAGGGAAGGGACAACGTATAGTAATACAAGAACTTTTTTACTTAAAGGAGTATCTGTATGACGGTTTCGTTGATTCTAGTCATTGTGTTTCTAATGGTAGGAAGTATGAAATTTTTGTTTGAAAGAGAGCTGGGTGAATTTCATTTCTTCTCACTTGGGCACTTTTTTGTTTTACTTTATTCATATTTAACGGTTTTACTTGGCTTTAGCTTAATCTACACAGTTTGTGAAATGAGTAATATAGAAGTAATTAGCGGAGGGTTTTACCATCAAGAACACTATTTTTATACATTGTTTAACAGTATGTATTTTAGTGCCATTACCCTGTTTTCTGTAGGGTATGGCGATATGTATCCCGTTGGCATTGGAAAGATGTTTGCGACTATTGAAGCGTTAATTGGATATATGATGCCAGCTGTTTTTGTGATTCGTACTGTAAGTCGAAACGAGAAAGCTTAAAGTTGTCTTAAATCGCGAAATTGGTTACCCTATACTAAAAGAGAACTGTATTAAAGGAGCGATATAAGATGACAGTAACTGTAGGTGAAGTAGCACCAGATTTTAAACTAGCAGCTAACAATGGAGAAGAGGTAGGTTTATCTGACTATAAAGGTCAAAATATTGTACTTTACTTTTATCCCAAAGATATGACGCCTGGCTGTACGACGGAAGCGTGTGATTTCAGAGATGCTCATCAAGAATTTGCAGATTTAGATGCCGTTATCTTGGGCGTAAGTCCAGATCCAATCGACAAACATCAAAAGTTTATTGATAAACACGGACTACCATTTTTATTATTAGCCGACGAAGATCACCAAGTTGCCGAGGCATATGGCGTATGGAAGTTAAAAAAGAACTTTGGAAAAGAGTACATGGGCATCGAGCGTTCGACGTTCATTATTAACAAAGACGGTGAAATTGCGAAAGAGTATCGTAAAGTGCGTGTGAAAGACCACGTAGCAGAAGCTTTGCACTTTATTAAAGAGAATTTAGTATAATTAAGGCATTCGTCTATAGCAAAATCTTTTGTTGTGCGTATGATAACAGTGTAGGGCATACCTCCTCAGGTGTTACGATATAAAACGCGACTTAGATAGTCGCGTTTTTTTTTGCGGAATGAACGAGAAGCTGTTTAAAAATAATATATAGTAGGAATCGCTAATGAGATTGACAAAGTGAAGCAGTAAGAGTTACACTAATTGTAAGAATTATAAAGTAAGAATGCTTATAGAAGAGAGGTGCATGACGTGTCAAATCATTTACAAGAAGCGCTTGAAATGCTGAAAGAAACTGGCGTTCGCATTACACCGCAACGTCATGCTATTTTAGAGTATTTAATCAATTCAATGACACATCCAACTGCTGATGATATTTATAAAGCATTGGAGGATAAATTTCCTAATATGAGTGTGGCAACCGTTTATAATAATCTACGCGTATTTAAAGAAGTAGGAATTGTAAAAGAGCTAACTTACGGAGATGCTTCAAGTCGTTTTGATTATATTACGACAGAGCATTACCACGTAATATGCGAAGAGTGTGGGAAAATCGTTGACTTCCATTATCCAGGATTAGATGAAGTAGAAGCACTTGCAGCGCACATTACCGGGTTTGATATTAGTCACCATCGTATGGAGATTTATGGTACTTGTTCGGATTGTACAACTAAAAAAGCACATTAAAAAGCTGATAGTTATGATATACTATCAGCTTTCTTTGTGTCTTTCCTATTATACTTTTCGTTAAATTCCTTCCCGTCAAGTGCTGGGTCTAAAGTCAAAGGCTCATTACAGTGCATACATAAGTCTACTCTTCCAAGCATTTTTGTATGTTTATTGCAGGTTGGACATGTGACCTGGACAGCTTTAGTAGAAAGCATGCCAATCCAAAAATAAACAACGGTACTAGCGACAATACATAGTAACCCCAATAGCATAAAAATGGTCATAAGCCACATGGAAGATTTAAAAAAGATTCCTCCATACATCACGATGAAGCCAATAAAAATTAAGCTTAATGCAAATGTCCTGATTTTATTGATTTTACTTGAGTATTTAATTCCCATGAAAAATCTCCCTCCCATTTTATAAATATAGCATAATTGTAAGAAAAATAAGTCTTTTAGGTTGAATTAACTGATAGAACTGTTTAGGGAAGGAATACAAGAGAGAATTTGTTATAATAATCTGTGAGGAAATCCGTCACGAACATTCACACTAAATGTGTTTCAATATAAAAGAAGATTAGACCAATATCTTTAATTATGATAGTGAGGAGCTTGTAGAATGGAAGATATTTTACGCCCGCTATACCAAGAGCGTGCAAGTAAAAAAGAAACGTTAGGCATTTTATTGATAGAAAAAAGGAAAACAGATTCACCAGTTACAGATGATCTAGATGCCATACTATTTATTATTACAAGTAACAATGAGCTACCTGTGTTTGTTAAGCAATATGAGTATAAAGAACAAAGAGCAGCTCTTTATGTAGCTTCAGAACAGCAAATCAGCGAATGGATTATGATGGGTACCAACCGACGCACTGTGGATTGGGTGTTGAATGGAAAAGTACTGTTTGATCGTAACGAATACGTAGCAAATTTGAAAAAGAGACTGCTCGATTTCCCCCGCGAAGATCGAGTGAAGAGGATAGGTATTGAGTTTGCTAAGCTTATTCGCCGTTTTAAAGAAGGTAAAGATTTTTATACGTCAAATCATTATCTAGATGCATTCAATCATGTGGTTCATGCTTTGCATCATTTAGCGCGTCTTTCCGTACTAGAAAATGGATTTTATCCAGAGGTTACTGTTTGGAATCAAGTGAAAAAAATTGAGCCTTCTATTTATCGTTTATATGAAGAGCTTGTCGGCAGCCAAGAAGAAATAAACAAAAAGCTTGAGCTATTGTTCTTAGCTAGTGAGCTTTATGTGAATAAAAAGGTTGAAATAGGTTCTACACATCTATTAACAATTATGAGTGAAAAAGAAGAGTGGACGTTTAATGAGCTCATTTCACATCAGCAAGTTAACCCATACGCAATTGATCTAGGAATCTTACTCGAATTTCTCATCCAAAAAGAGATTGTAGTCGTTCATAAAATAGAAACAAAAGGAAAGAGTTTATATCACCGCCATTATGCTATTAATAAGGGGTAATGAAGGAAAAGATAAAAAAACAAATGTTTTTTTATCTTTTTTTTAAAAAACCTGTTGACGTTCATGAAAATGCATGTTAAATTTATATACGTCGCCGATGAGCGATACCAAGTTTATGAAAAACTTGAAAAATAATCTTAAAAAAGTTGTTGACAAAACGTTAACTGCTTGATAAGATAAGAAAGTCGCTTAAGGGCGACGGTTGAACTTTGAAAACTGAACAAAGCGACAAACGTCAACGTTAATTTTTTAAACTTTTATGAGCAAGTCAAACATTTCTTCGGAGAGTTTGATCCTGGCTCAGGATGAACGCTGGCGGCGTGCCTAATACATGCAAGTCGAGCGAACTGATTAGAAGCTTGCTTCTATGACGTTAGCGGCGGACGGGTGAGTAACACGTGGGCAACCTGCCTGTAAGACTGGGATAACTCCGGGAAACCGGAGCTAATACCGGATAACATTTTCTCTTGCATAAGAGAAAATTGAAAGATGGTTTCGGCTATCACTTACAGATGGGCCCGCGGTGCATTAGCTAGTTGGTGAGGTAACGGCTCACCAAGGCAACGATGCATAGCCGACCTGAGAGGGTGATCGGCCACACTGGGACTGAGACACGGCCCAGACTCCTACGGGAGGCAGCAGTAGGGAATCTTCCGCAATGGACGAAAGTCTGACGGAGCAACGCCGCGTGAGTGATGAAGGCTTTCGGGTCGTAAAACTCTGTTGTTAGGGAAGAACAAGTACAAGAGTAACTGCTTGTACCTTGACGGTACCTAACCAGAAAGCCACGGCTAACTACGTGCCAGCAGCCGCGGTAATACGTAGGTGGCAAGCGTTATCCGGAATTATTGGGCGTAAAGCGCGCGCAGGCGGTTTCTTAAGTCTGATGTGAAAGCCCACGGCTCAACCGTGGAGGGTCATTGGAAACTGGGGAACTTGAGTGCAGAAGAGAAAAGCGGAATTCCACGTGTAGCGGTGAAATGCGTAGAGATGTGGAGGAACACCAGTGGCGAAGGCGGCTTTTTGGTCTGTAACTGACGCTGAGGCGCGAAAGCGTGGGGAGCAAACAGGATTAGATACCCTGGTAGTCCACGCCGTAAACGATGAGTGCTAAGTGTTAGAGGGTTTCCGCCCTTTAGTGCTGCAGCTAACGCATTAAGCACTCCGCCTGGGGAGTACGGTCGCAAGACTGAAACTCAAAGGAATTGACGGGGGCCCGCACAAGCGGTGGAGCATGTGGTTTAATTCGAAGCAACGCGAAGAACCTTACCAGGTCTTGACATCCTCTGACAACTCTAGAGATAGAGCGTTCCCCTTCGGGGGACAGAGTGACAGGTGGTGCATGGTTGTCGTCAGCTCGTGTCGTGAGATGTTGGGTTAAGTCCCGCAACGAGCGCAACCCTTGATCTTAGTTGCCAGCATTAAGTTGGGCACTCTAAGGTGACTGCCGGTGACAAACCGGAGGAAGGTGGGGATGACGTCAAATCATCATGCCCCTTATGACCTGGGCTACACACGTGCTACAATGGATGGTACAAAGGGCTGCAAGACCGCGAGGTCAAGCCAATCCCATAAAACCATTCTCAGTTCGGATTGTAGGCTGCAACTCGCCTACATGAAGCTGGAATCGCTAGTAATCGCGGATCAGCATGCCGCGGTGAATACGTTCCCGGGCCTTGTACACACCGCCCGTCACACCACGAGAGTTTGTAACACCCGAAGTCGGTGGGGTAACCTTTATGGAGCCAGCCGCCTAAGGTGGGACAGATGATTGGGGTGAAGTCGTAACAAGGTAGCCGTATCGGAAGGTGCGGCTGGATCACCTCCTTTCTAAGGATTTTTACAAGACGTACGTTTTGAAGCTTTGTTCAGTTTTGAGAGTTCAATCTCTCATTAATAGAAAGTACATCACTTTCTTCTTATCTAATAAGAAGAATTTTGAGTGCGATTGTTCTTTGAAAACTAGATAACAGTAATAGCTGAGGAAAAGTGAAACTTTTCTTTAATCAAACCAATAAATAACGCAACGCAAGTTGCACCATTTATTCGCTAATGGTTAAGTTAGAAAGGGCGCACGGTGAATGCCTTGGCACTAGGAGCCGATGAAGGACGGGACTAACACCGATATGCTTCGGGGAGCTGTAAGTAAGCTTTGATCCGGAGATTTCCGAATGGGGAAACCCACTGTTCGTAATGGAGCAGTATCTTTATCTGAATACATAGGATATTGAAGGCAGACCCGGGGAACTGAAACATCTAAGTACCCGGAGGAAGAGAAAGCAAATGCGATTTCCTGAGTAGCGGCGAGCGAAACGGAATTAGCCCAAACCAAGAGGCTTGCCTCTTGGGGTTGTAGGACACTCTATACGGAGTTACAAAGGAACGAGGTAAATGAAGAGGTCTGGAAAGGCCCGTCAAAGAAGGTAACAACCCTGTAGTTGAAACTTCGTTCCCTCTTGAGTGGATCCTGAGTACGGCGGAACACGTGAAATTCCGTCGGAAGCTGGGAGGACCATCTCCCAAGGCTAAATACTCCCTAGTGACCGATAGTGAACCAGTACCGTGAGGGAAAGGTGAAAAGCACCCCGGAAGGGGAGTGAAAGAGATCCTGAAACCGTGTGCCTACAAGTAGTCAGAGCCCGTTAATGGGTGATGGCGTGCCTTTTGTAGAATGAACCGGCGAGTTACGATCCCATGCAAGGTTAAGTTGAAGAGACGGAGCCGTAGCGAAAGCGAGTCTGAATAGGGCGTTTAGTATGTGGTTGTAGACCCGAAACCAGGTGATCTACCCATGTCCAGGGTGAAGTTCAGGTAACACTGAATGGAGGCCCGAACCCACGCACGTTGAAAAGTGCGGGGATGAGGTGTGGGTAGCGGAGAAATTCCAATCGAACCTGGAGATAGCTGGTTCTCTCCGAAATAGCTTTAGGGCTAGCCTCACGTAGTGAGAGTCTTGGAGGTAGAGCACTGATTGGACTAGGGGCCCCCAACGGGTTACCGAATTCAGTCAAACTCCGAATGCCAAAGACTTATCCGTGGGAGTCAGACTGCGAGTGATAAGATCCGTAGTCAAAAGGGAAACAGCCCAGACCACCAGCTAAGGTCCCCAAGTATACGTTAAGTGGAAAAGGATGTGGAGTTGCTTAGACAACCAGGATGTTGGCTTAGAAGCAGCCACCATTTAAAGAGTGCGTAATAGCTCACTGGTCGAGTGACTCTGCGCCGAAAATGTACCGGGGCTAAACGTATCACCGAAGCTGTGGATTGACATCTTTGATGTCAGTGGTAGGAGAGCGTTCTAAGTGCTGCGAAGCTAGACCGTAAGGACTGGTGGAGCGCTTAGAAGTGAGAATGCCGGTATGAGTAGCGAAAGACAAGTGAGAATCTTGTCCACCGAATGCCTAAGGTTTCCTGAGGAAGGCTCGTCCGCTCAGGGTTAGTCGGGACCTAAGCCGAGGCTGAAAAGCGTAGGCGATGGCCAACAGGTTGATATTCCTGTACCACCTCCCCGCCGTTTGAGTAATGGGGGGACGCAGGAGGATAGGGTAAGCGCGCTGCTGGATATGCGCGTTCAAGCAGTTAGGCTGATGAGTAGGCAAATCCGCTCATCATAAGGCTGAGCTGTGATGACGAGGGAAATATAGTACCGAAGTTCCTGATTCCACACTGCCAAGAAAAGCCTCTAGCGAGGCGGGAGGTGCCCGTACCGCAAACCGACACAGGTAGGCGAGGAGAGAATCCTAAGGTGATCGAGAGAACTCTCGTTAAGGAACTCGGCAAAATGACCCCGTAACTTCGGGAGAAGGGGTGCTCTGGTAGGGTGTATAGCCCGAGAGAGCCGCAGTGAATAGGCCCAGGCGACTGTTTAGCAAAAACACAGGTCTCTGCGAAGCCGCAAGGCGAAGTATAGGGGCTGACGCCTGCCCGGTGCTGGAAGGTTAAGAGGAGGGGTTATCCTTTGGGAGAAGCTCTGAATCGAAGCCCCAGTAAACGGCGGCCGTAACTATAACGGTCCTAAGGTAGCGAAATTCCTTGTCGGGTAAGTTCCGACCCGCACGAAAGGCGTAACGATCTGGGCACTGTCTCAACGAGAGACTCGGTGAAATTATAGTACCTGTGAAGATGCAGGTTACCCGCGACAGGACGGAAAGACCCCGTGGAGCTTTACTGTAGCCTGATATTGAATTTTGGTACAGCTTGTACAGGATAGGTAGGAGCCTGAGAAGCCGGAGCGCTAGCTTCGGTGGAGGCGTCGGTGGGATACTACCCTGGTTGTATTGAAATTCTAACCCGCAGCCCTGATCGGGCTGGGAGACAGTGTCAGGTGGGCAGTTTGACTGGGGCGGTCGCCTCCTAAAGAGTAACGGAGGCGCCCAAAGGTTCCCTCAGAATGGTTGGAAATCATTCGTAGAGTGTAAAGGCACAAGGGAGCTTGACTGCGAGACCTACAAGTCGAGCAGGGACGAAAGTCGGGCTTAGTGATCCGGTGGTTCCGCATGGAAGGGCCATCGCTCAACGGATAAAAGCTACCCCGGGGATAACAGGCTTATCTCCCCCAAGAGTCCACATCGACGGGGAGGTTTGGCACCTCGATGTCGGCTCATCGCATCCTGGGGCTGTAGTCGGTCCCAAGGGTTGGGCTGTTCGCCCATTAAAGCGGTACGCGAGCTGGGTTCAGAACGTCGTGAGACAGTTCGGTCCCTATCCGTCGTGGGCGTAGGAAATTTGAGAGGAGCTGTCCTTAGTACGAGAGGACCGGGATGGACACACCGCTGGTGTACCAGTTGTCTTGCCAAAGGCATCGCTGGGTAGCTATGTGTGGACGGGATAAGTGCTGAAAGCATCTAAGCATGAAGCCCCCCTCAAGATGAGATTTCCCATAGCGCAAGCTAGTAAGATCCCTGAAAGATGATCAGGTTGATAGGTCAGAGGTGGAAGCACGGCGACGTGTGTAGCTGACTGATACTAATCGATCGAGGACTTAACCAAATTAGAAAAGCGAAGGCGACTGTTCAATTGTGAAAGGCGTTGGAGCTTCTGATAGGGAAACCGCTTTTTGGTTTCAATAACAGAAGTGAAACGACCGAACAATTAGGAGCCGTAGCTAGACAGTAAACTTAGTACTCAGCAAAATGTTATCTAGTTTTGAAAGAATAAAAACTCAAAAAAGTCTTGATTTCTTTCGAAAATGTTGTATAATATAATATGTCTGGTGGCGATAGCAGAGAGGTCACACCCGTTCCCATGCCGAACACGGAAGTTAAGTTCTCTAGCGCCGATGGTAGTTGGGACTTTGTCCCTGTGAGAGTAGGACGTTGCCAGGCTTTATAAGATTCCACAGTAGCTCAGTGGTAGAGCAATCGGCTGTTAACCGATCGGTCGTAGGTTCGAGTCCTACCTGTGGAGCCATTTGGAGAGCTGTCCGAGTGGCCGAAGGAGCACGATTGGAAATCGTGTAGGCGGTTAACGCTGTCTCAAGGGTTCAAATCCCTTGCTCTCCGCCATTTACTTATTAAATGGCCCGTTGGTCAAGTGGTTAAGACACCGCCCTTTCACGGCGGTAACACGGGTTCGAATCCCGTACGGGTCACCATTATTCTTATACATAGTTGGAGGATTAGCTCAGCTGGGAGAGCACCTGCCTTACAAGCAGGGGGTCGGCGGTTCGATCCCGTCATCCTCCACCATTTACATTCTTATCATCGCGGGGTGGAGCAGTCTGGTAGCTCGTCGGGCTCATAACCCGAAGGTCGCAGGTTCAAATCCTGTCCCCGCAACCAAAGTGGTCCCGTGGTGTAGCGGTTAACATGCCTGCCTGTCACGCAGGAGATCGCGGGTTCGATTCCCGTCGGGACCGCCATTATAAGAAGGCTCGGTAGCTCAGTTGGTAGAGCAAAGGACTGAAAATCCTTGTGTCGGCGGTTCGATTCCGTCCCGAGCCACCATCTTATGAAAACATGCCGGTGTAGCTCAACTGGTAGAGCAACTGACTTGTAATCAGTAGGTTGGGGGTTCAAGTCCTCTTGCCGGCACCATGTTTTTCTGGAGGGGTAGCGAAGTGGCTAAACGCGGCGGACTGTAAATCCGCTCCTTCGGGTTCGGCAGTTCGAATCTGCCCCCCTCCACCATCTTATAGGGGTATAGTTTAAAGGTAGAACTACGGTCTCCAAAACCGTCAGTGTGGGTTCGATTCCTACTACCCCTGCCAATTAACACGGCGATTGTGGCGAAGTGGTTAACGCATCGGATTGTGGTTCCGACATTCGTGGGTTCGATTCCCATCAGTCGCCCCATTTTTATTGGGCTATAGCCAAGCGGTAAGGCAACGGACTTTGACTCCGTCATGCGTTGGTTCGAATCCAGCTAGCCCAGCCATATAATATGCGGAAGTAGTTCAGTGGTAGAACACCACCTTGCCAAGGTGGGGGTCGCGAGTTCGAACCTCGTCTTCCGCTCCATATTTTGAATAAAGTGGCGGCATAGCCAAGTGGTAAGGCAGAGGTCTGCAAAACCTTTATCACCGGTTCAAATCCGGTTGCCGCCTCCATTATTCACAATAAGTCCTGCCGGGGTGGTGGAATTGGCAGACACACAGGACTTAAAATCCTGCGGTAGGTGACTACCGTGCCGGTTCAAGTCCGGCCCTCGGCACCATTTATATTATTTCTGCCTTTTTTTATTTTGCCAGTGTGGCGGAATTGGCAGACGCGCACGACTCAAAATCGTGTTCCTTCGGGAGTGTCGGTTCGACCCCGACCACTGGTATTAGTTTTTACATAAACGGTAATAAAGTCAAGACTTCAACATCTCTGTTGAAGTCTTTTTTGTTTTCTTTATTTACTCAACCGCTTAAATGTTATGGCAGGTTAAATAAAATTTGTAAATTAGTTAACAAAATGTAATTCATCTCTCTAGAAGTCGAGTCTGAAGAGGTGTACAATAAGTACTAAAGATTAAAGACTCATGCAGTAAGCATATTTCGCTGCTGAGGTGATAAGTTAGTGTGAAAGGGGATACATAGTTTTGAACGTAAATTATTTAGATTTACTGGCTAAGAAGTACGATACGGAAGAGAAAGTTGTCACGGAAATTATTAATCTAGAAGCAATTCTTAATTTACCAAAAGGAACAGAGCACTTTGTAAGTGATTTACACGGCGAGTATCAGGCCTTTCAGCACGTATTACGAAATGGGTCAGGAAACGTAAAAGAAAAGATTAAAGATTTATTTAAGGATACTTTATCTCAACAAGAAATCAATGAATTTGCGACGCTTGTTTACTATCCAGAAGAGAAGCTGAAGATTATCAAGGCAAACTTTACTCGCAAGCAAGAGCTACGTGATTGGTATACGACAATGATTAATCGCATGCTTGATTTAGTGTTGTATGCATCATCGAAGTATACACGTTCAAAGGTACGTAAAGCCCTACCGGAGCAGTTTGCTTATATCATTGAAGAGCTTTTATATAAAACAGATGAATTCACGAATAAAGAGCATTATTATCATAAAATTGTGCAGCAAATCATTTCGTTAGGACAAGCTGATAAACTTATCTCGGGACTGGCCTATACAATTCAGCGTTTGGTTGTCGATCATTTGCATGTCGTTGGAGATATTTATGATCGTGGTCCCGAGCCTGATAAAATCATGGAAACTCTTATTAACTATCATTCTGTCGATATTCAGTGGGGAAACCATGACGTTCTTTGGATTGGAGCTTTTGCAGGTTCGAAAGTATGCTTAGCCAATATTGTTCGTATTTGTGCACGTTACAATAACTTAAATATTATTGAAGATGCGTATGGTATTAACTTACGACCGCTTCTAAACTTAGCAGAAAAATATTATGATGATAATCCTGCTTTCCGCCCAAAAGAAAATGTAGGTTCGCAACTATCTGAACATGAGCGTTTACAGATTACAAAAATTCATCAGGCTATCGCAATGATTCAGTTTAAACTTGAAATGCCAATTATTAAAAGACGCCCGTATTTTAATATGTCAGAGCGACTATTGCTTGAAAAAGTTAACTATGAAACAAATGAAATTACACTTGGAGATAAAACGTATCCTATTGAAAACGGATGTTTTGCAACTGTGAACTCTGAAAATCCACAAGAACTCTTAGAGGAAGAGGAGCAGGTTATTGAGAAATTATTGTTTTCAGTTCAACATTCTGAAAAGCTAGCAAGACATATGAACTTTCTTATGAATAAAGGAAATCTTTATCTAAAATATAACGGTAACTTACTTATCCATGGGTGTATTCCTTTAGATGAAGAAGGAAATATGGAAAAGATGACGATTGAAGGCAAGTCTTATTCTGGTCGTCAGCTGTTAGATGTGTTTGAGCAATATTTACGCTCTGCTTTCGCCCATCCGGATCAGACGGATGATTTAGCAACTGATATGGTTTGGTATTTATGGACAGGTGAATATTCATCGTTATTTGGAAAACGAGCGATGACGACGTTTGAGCGCTATTTTATTAAAGAGAAAGCAACGCATAAAGAAAAGAAAAATCCATATTATTACCTTCGTGAAAAAGAGGATATGTGTCGTCGAATATTAGCTGATTTTGGGTTAAATCCAGACCATGGTCATATTATTAATGGTCACACGCCTGTGAAAGAAATAGAGGGTGAAAATCCTGTTAAAGCAAATGGCAGAATGATTGTCATTGATGGTGGATTTTCAAAAGCATATCAATCACAAACTGGAATTGCAGGATATACGTTATTGTCTAATTCTTACGGCATGCAGTTAGTTGCTCATAAGCACTTTAACTCTAAAAAAGATATCTTATTGGACGAAGCTGATGTACTATCCGTTAAGCGACTGGTTGATAAAGAGTTAGAAAGAAAAATGGTAAAAGAAACAAATGTAGGTGAACAGATATTAGAAGAAATTTCAGTTTTAAAAGCTTTAAGAGATTATCAATATAGCTAAGAAATGTGCTTTGCAAGATGGCTTGCAAAGCACATTTTTTATAGAAAATTAATAGTTCGTTAATATCTTCACATAAATTTAATAGAAGGGTTGCAATTCATGTCGAAAGGTATTATAATTAATGTTGTTAAGAGATAATACAACTTTATCTGCGGGTGTAGTTTAATGGTAAAACCTCAGCCTTCCAAGCTGATGTCGTGAGTTCGATTCTCATCACCCGCTCCATACATATTGTGATCACAACGCAGTATCTTGTTTACCAAAAACAAGGTGTTGCGTTTTTTATATTTTTAAGGTTATAGTGAATGAAAAAAGACGTTTATCTACTATAGATAAACGTCTTTGTGATTAGTTGATAAGCGAATAGGAAGCTTCTCCACCATGAATTTGTGTAAACATAGTGCTCAGAGAATCAGTTAGTTTTAAAGAGCTTTCATTGGATAGAGAAGGTTTTAAGAAGATGATTTGAAGTGCTTCAGACGTCTGTTCAGAAACGGGAGCTCGATTGGAGTCCACATAAGGGCTTCCGAATGGACCTTTTTCATCTGATAATACAATTTTATTATGCAGAGATACTTCTCGACCATTAATTGCACGATAGCTTTCATCTTCATTCCCAAGACGTAACGAAATGTTTCCTTTTAAACAGCTTTTATCGTAAATGCCTAAAGGTACTTCGTATTGAAGAGAAAAGAAGTTATTTAAGTCTACAGCTGAATTAATGGTCGGCAAGTACGTTTGTTTTTGAATTCGACGAAATAATGCTTCAATTGAGGGACGATATTTGCTTGGGTCCGTTCCAAACTCCTTAAACACGCTTCTCCATTCTTTAATTCCTTCAAAAGAAGTGATGGCTTTATCTTGTAAATCAAAATAAATTGATTCTTGAAAGAGTCGTAATCTGCCTTTTAACATTTGTGGAGCTTCGCTTACTTCAATATTTTGATACTGAATAATACCTAGTTTAATATCATTATTTTTTTCTTTGATTTCTGATGAAATAATAACGTTCATATAAAATACCACCTTTTCATTTGTAAGTTATGTATAGAGTAGAATTGTTCCAGTGAAAATGATAATAAAAGCAATTCTACGCATTGAATTTTAAAAGGAGAATAGCATAAATGGATTTTCAACAGTTAAAAAAAGAAGTAATTGCCTATAGTAAAGAGATAGGTATTGATAAAATTGGTTTTGCTAGTGCGTCAACATTTGAGACGTTAAAAGATCGCTTATTAAAACAACAAGAATTAGGCTACGCTTCAGGGTTTGAAGAACCTGATATTGAGAAACGCACGAATCCAACGCTCCTGGTTCCAAAAGCGAAGTCAATCATTGCCATTGCTCTTGCATATCCTTCTAAAATGCCTGGTGCACCAAGAAGTACAAAAGAAGACCGAAGAGGCATTTTTTGTCGTGCTTCTTGGGGACAAGATTATCATACCATTTTACGAGATAGGCTCCAAAAACTTGAGTCATTCTTAAAAGAAAAGGTTCAAGGAGTTGAAGTGAAATCTATGGTGGACACGGGCGAGCTATCTGACCGTGCCGTTGCTGAGCGAGCTGGGATAGGCTGGAGTGGAAAGAATTGCGCGATTATTACGCCCGAGTTTGGTTCATACGTCTATTTAGGTGAAATTGTTACGAATATACCATTTGAACCAGATCAGCCAATTGAAGATCAGTGTGGTACTTGTAATAAATGTGTTGAGGTATGTCCAACAGGTGCATTAGTCACAGGAGGACAGCTTAACTCTCAGCGCTGTATTGCTTTTTTAACTCAAACAAAAGGTTTTTTGGCAGATGAATTTCGAGACAAAATTGGCAATCGCCTATACGGTTGTGATACGTGTCAAACGGTATGTCCTGAAAATAAAGGAAAAGACTTTCACTTTCATCCCGAAATGGAACCAGATCCTGAAATCGCAAAGCCGAAATTAAAGCCATTGTTAACAATGAGCAATCGTGAGTTTAAAGAAAAATATGGTCATGTATCAGGCTCTTGGCGTGGAAAAAAACCAATTCAACGTAATGCAATTATCGCACTTGCTCATTTTAAAGATGAAACGGCTATACCTGATTTGATTAAAGTAATGAAAGAAGATGTGCGCCCTGTAATAAGAGGAACAGCAGCTTGGGCATTAGGGAAAATTGGCAACGACGAAGTGTTGCCTCTGCTGGAACAATTAAAAGAAAAAGAGTCAGATGAAGAAGCAAAGCAAGAATTTGAAAAAGGCATTGCCCTTTTAGTAAAGTCATAGAAGTTGAAATTGTTGTGTTAAAAGGTAAGCTGTTCATCATAGCGTATAGTAAAAGCAGAGAAAAGTGGTGAACAGATGCTAGCAAAGAAAAATGTTCTATATACATTGATGAAAGCCAAAGCAAACGGCTACGTGAATCAAGTAATCAGCGAGGACTTTAAGCCTTTTATTGAACATGAATACGAGCTTAAGCAGTCTTTACTGAGAAAAAGAAAAGTAGAAGTTGTGAAGTGTACGGTTAAAGGAGCTATTCATAATGTTCAGAACGAAAACGAGGAAACAACTGTTACGTATCACGTACACAAACGATTTCTATGTAAGCAAGATGATTTATTTTATGTAGAAGAAGACATAGAAGAGCGATGCGCATTATTTTATAAAGATACGCTTATTCATGATAAATTGCTTCCTATTCATATAGATGAAATAGATGATTTAGAATTCATTATTGATGATAAGGAAGAGGTAGCTAATCGAAATGGATATTATAATCGTCTAGCAGCAGTACAGTATGCAGAAACATATTGGAATACGCCTAATCCAGCTTATAAATACTTCGAGGTAAACTGTACGAATTATATCTCTCAGTGTTTACGAGCAGGAAAAGCACCAATGAGGGGGCAACATAATCGAAGCAAAGGCTGGTGGCTTAGTAAAGATAATTGGAGCTATAGCTGGGCAGTGGCACATTCGATGCATAGTTATCTTCAAAGCTCAAAACAAGGACTGCGGGCCATTAAAAAAAGCTCAGTTAAAGAGCTAGCAATGGGAGATGTCATTTGCTATGATTTTGAAGGCGATGGCAGGTGGAACCACACGACAATTGTGGTGGCAAAGGATGCGGACGGGATGCCTTTAGTTAATGCTAATACGTATAATAGCCGCATGCGCTATTGGGCTTATGAGGATTCGACGGCCTATACGCCAAATATAAAGTATGCTTTCTTCCACATTACCGATCAATAAATAGCTCTTTTGTTTTGAAAAGTTAATGGTATAATGATGAATAGATTTGTATTTAGAGGTGACTATTTTGGGACTACATGTTGTTTTATATCAACCAGAAATTCCAGCTAACACTGGTAATATTGCGAGAACTTGTGCAGCAACGAACACAACTTTACATTTAGTTCGTCCACTAGGCTTCTCTACGGATGATAAAATGTTAAAGCGCGCAGGCTTAGATTATTGGGACTATGTTGAGGTTGTCTATCATGATTCGCTAGAAGAAATTTTTGAAAAGTATCCAGAAGCAGCATTTTACTTCATTACCAAATTCGGAAAGAAGCCGCATTCATCATTTGACTATAGCAATGTGGAAAACGATCACTTCTTTGTGTTTGGGCGCGAAACAAGTGGCTTACCTGATGAAATTATTGAAGCGAATATGGATAGATGTTTGCGTTTGCCAATGACGAAAAACGTTCGTTCTTTAAATTTATCAAATACGGCAGCTATTTTAATTTATGAAGCACTACGACAACAAGAATATGGCGACTTATTAAGAGAAAATCCCCTTGATTAAGGGGATTTCTTTTTTTTACAAGGATGACTGTTCTATGTAGGTTAATCCTATTTGCGCTTTACTCCAGGCTTGTCATTGTAACCAGCCGTAAAAATTGCTGATAAAAAAGCAAGTGATACACCTAAAACTAATAGTAACCTCATCGATAGAGCCTCCTTTATTTTTCTTTCATGCTCCTACTAATTATTATAGCTAATTCACGGGATACTGTGAATCTTTAATGTAGACAAAATTCTGAATTTCTTAATTTAAAAAGCATGTTCAAACATTTTACTGCATAGATTGTATTAATCTTGTTCACTAGCACCAGAACTAGTAGGGGAGGTCCTTTAATGGATATATTAAAGAAAATTGAAAAATACCGTGAAGCAGAGAATCGACTTAAATGGGAAGGTACATTTGAAGAATATTTAAAACTAATTAAAGATGAGCCTTTAATTGCTCAGCCAGCGCATTCAAGGGTCTACAATATGATTAAAGATGCAGGAATTGAAGATGTCAATGGGAAAAAGCAATATAAATTTTTCAGTGAACAAATGTTTGGTCTAGAAGAATCGCTTGAAAGGCTGGTTGAAGAGTACTTCCATCCTGCAGCGAAACGGTTAGATGTCCGGAAGCGTATTTTATTACTTATGGGGCCAGTTAGTGGCGGGAAATCAACGCTTGTTACAATGCTAAAAAGAGGGTTAGAAGCGTATTCGTTAACGGATCGTGGAGCTGTTTATGCCATCAAAGGATGCCCAATGCATGAAGATCCGCTTCATTTAATTCCACATCATCTGCGTCGAGACTTCTATGAAGAGTACGGCATTCGAGTTGAAGGCAACTTATCACCTTTAAATACAATGAGATTAGAAGAAGAATATGGCGGCAGAATTGAAGACGTCATTGTAGAAAGAATCTTCTTCTCTGAAGATAAGCGTACGGGGATTGGTACATTCAGTCCATCTGATCCAAAGTCTCAGGATATTGCTGACTTAACAGGAAGCATTGACTTTTCAACTATTGCCGAATACGGATCAGAATCAGATCCACGGGCATATCGATTTGACGGAGAGCTAAATAAAGCCAACCGAGGAATGATGGAGTTCCAAGAGATGTTAAAGTGTGATGAAAAGTTTTTATGGCATCTACTATCTCTTACCCAAGAAGGGAACTTTAAAGCAGGACGATTTGCTTTAATTAGTGCAGATGAATTAATCGTCGCACATACAAATGAAACGGAGTATCGCTCCTTTATCTCGAATAAGAAAAATGAAGCCTTGCATTCACGTATTATTGTTATGCCGGTTCCATATAACTTAAAGGTTAGTGAAGAAGAGAAAATCTACGAAAAAATGATTCGAGAAAGTGACGTATCCGACGTGCATATCGCACCACATACGCTGCGCATTGCTTCCATCTTTACAACGCTAACCAGACTAAAAGAACCGAAAAAAGGCGATATTGATTTATTAAAGAAAATGAGATTATATGATGGCCAATCTGTTGAAGGCTATAATGATGCAGACGTGGAAGAGTTGAAGAAAGAACATTCGGATGAAGGCATGAGTGGAATTGATCCGCGTTATGTCATTAACCGAATTTCATCAACCATTATTCGAAAAGATATTAAATCAATTAATGCATTAGATGTATTGCGTTCGCTAAAAGAGGGATTAGATCAGCATGCATCCATTTCAGCTGAAGATCGTGAACGCTATTTAAACTACATTTCATTAGCACGTAAAGAATATGATGAAATCGCGAAAAAAGAAGTTCAAAAAGCATTTGTATATTCATATGAAGAATCAGCGAAAACGCTTATGGATAACTACTTGGATAACGTTGAAGCGTACTGCAATAAAAACAAGTTGCGCGATCCGTTAACAGGCGAAGAAATGAATCCAGATGAAAAGTTAATGCGCTCAATTGAAGAGCAAATTGGTATTTCGGAAAATGCGAAGAAAGCGTTCCGTGAAGAAATTTTAATCCGTATTTCTGCATATGCTCGCAAAGGGAAACGCTTTGACTATAATTCGCACGAGCGTTTACGTGAAGCTATTCAGAAAAAATTATTTGCAGATTTAAAAGATGTAGTGAAAATTACCACATCGACGAAAACGCCAGACGAACAGCAGCTGAAAAAAGTAAATGAGGTGGTTGCTCGCTTAATTGATGAGCACGGCTACAATTCAGTCTCAGCGAATGAACTTTTACGCTATGTAGGAAGCTTATTGAATCGATAAAGAATGATAAAAAAACATGGCACCGCTGATATGTGCCATGTTTTCTTTATCTTTTTATATTAGCAAAATAGGCATTTATCTCATTCACAGTAGATGCTTTTTCATATGATAGTGTACAGCCGGGCTTTTTAAAAGCCGAAGCTAAATTAATTAGCAAGTATATCATTTTAAGACATAGGATAGAATAAACAACCTTTCAAAAGCAGCTTGAACAAGGAGGGGAAATACGTGGGTAAAGAGATTGATAAGAGTTTTGCGATTTCCAAGGAAGACTGGTCCCTCCACCGTAAAGGTCATGACGATCAGAAGCGACACCAAGAAAAAATCCAAGAAGCGATAAAGAATAACTTACCGGATTTAATTACAGAAGAAAACATTGTCATGTCAAATGGGAGAGACGTTGTTAAGATTCCAATTCGTTCATTAGATGAGTACAGAATTCGCTACAACTATGATAAGAATAAACACGTAGGGCAAGGGGATGGTGAAAGTAAAGTAGGAGATGTTGTAGCCAGAGATGGATCTGGCGGTGATGGAAAAAAAGGTGCTGGTAAAGGTCAAGGCGCAGGTGATCAAGCAGGAGAAGATTACTTTGAAGCAGAAGTATCGCTTATGGAGCTACAAGAAGCACTGTTTGCACAGCTTGAATTGCCGAATTTACAGCGCAAAGAATCTGATAATATCGTTGTTGAACACATTGAATTTAATGATATTCGACGCACTGGCTTGATGGGGAATATTGATAAAAAGCGTACGATGATGTCTGCATATAAGCGCAATGCAATGACCGGAAAGCCTGCATTTCATCCTATTTTTCCTGAAGATTTAAAGTTTAAGACGTGGAATGAAGTGACAAAGCCTGAATCAAAAGCTGTTGTGCTTGCGATGATGGATACAAGTGGATCTATGGGAATTTGGGAAAAGTATATGGCGAGAAGCTTTTTCTTTTGGATGACTCGCTTTTTACGAACAAAGTACGAAACTGTTGAAATTGAATTTATTGCCCATCATACAGAAGCCAAAGTTGTTTCAGAAGAAGACTTTTTCTCTAAAGGAGAAAGCGGGGGAACTATTTGTTCATCTGCTTATCGTAAAGCGCTTGAATTGATTAACAAAAAGTACGATCCTAGCCGTTATAATATTTATCCATTTCATTTTTCAGATGGCGACAATTTAACATCCGATAATGCAAGATGCGTTAAGCTTGTAAATGAACTAATGAAGGTTTCAAATATGTTTGGATATGGAGAAGTAAATCAATATAATCGTCATTCAACTTTAATGTCTGCGTATAAGAACATTCAGGATGAACAGTTCCGCCATTTTATTCTTAAGCAAAAAGCAGATGTATTTCATGCGATGAAAAGCTTTTTTAGAAAAGAGCCAGAAGGAACCAAATATGCATAGGTATCACTTAAGAAGCCGCTTCTATACGAGAAGAGGCTTTTTTTTAATTGACAGCTAGATATCTCTATTATATATTTTATCTAGTTAAACTGTTTAAGTTGATAAACTAGAGGTGGAGAGATGAAACAAGCAGATAATTTAAAAGAAGCTATTTCATTATTTAATGAAGTCAATAACCATTTAATGAACACGCATTTTTCTTCATTGAATAATGATATTACGCCGAAGCAGTTCATTATTCTGAAGTCAGTTTATGAAATGCAGCCTGTAAATGTGCAAACGATTGCGAAAAAGTATCATTTATCCATGAGTTCAGTTAGTCAGCTCATTACAAAGCTTGAAAAAGAAAATTATCTACATCGAGAGCTTAACCCCGAAAATCGTCGAGAAATTTTGTTAACGCTTGGGCCTAAAGGACAGGAGTATTTTAATGAGTATGAGCGAATTGACCAACTCATTATAGAACAATACTATTCTCGTCTATCTCTGCAAGAAACACAGCAGCTAAGAGAGATTGCCAATAAGCTTTATGAAGTTGTAATGGGAGAAACAAACGCTAAATGAATGCGGATATAAAAGAGTTTATTATTCAGCTATTTGAAAGCTATGAAAGTATCGCATTGGTATTGAGTATCTTGTTGAACCTACTCATTAGCATTGCTGGTGTTTTGCCAAGCGTATTTCTAACAGCAGCTAATTTAGCTGTCTTTGGTTTTTGGGAAGGAATGATTATTTCGTTTATTGGCGAATCCGTTGGAGCAGTTGTTTCGTTTTGGTTGTATCGAAAAGGCTTTCGAAAATTAACTGCTCATAAGAGTTTGTCTGCTCCTAAAATTCAACGACTTTTACATGCAAAAGGAAAGGAAGCTTTTCTACTTATTCTTTCTTTGAGACTATTACCTTTTGTCCCTTCAGGCCTTGTTACATTTATTGCGGCCATTGGAAAAACTTCTTTAGGGATTTTTATTTTAGCAAGCTCAATTGGAAAGCTTCCTTCAATTCTTATTGAAGGCTATTCTGTTTATCAAGTCATGAACTGGACAAGTACTGGGAAGGTATTGATTTCTTTCATAGGCTGCGTACTTATCATACTTGTAGTTCGAAAACTTTATGCAAGGTCTGCCATATGAAAGGAATGTTATAGGATATGATTAATCAAGTAGTAAAGAAGATCATTGAATTATTACCGCAAAATACGATTTCGCGTGGGGTAGGAGTTTTTGGACGTTCTTCTATTAGTAGGCGTATTATTAAACCATATAGTAAAATTTATAGGATTAATTTAGATGAAATGAATCAACCTCTAGACTCTTATCCTAATTTCACGGCATTTTTTACGCGAACGTTGAAAGCAGAAGCCCGACAAGTAGCACCTAATCCGTATACGCTTGCTAGTCCGGTAGATGGAAAGGTAGCGGAATATGGTGACATTAAAGAAGGAACGCTTATTCAAGCAAAAGGCATCGACTATCGAGTAGAGCAGCTGCTTGGGTGTACGAAAGAAGAAGCTGAAAAGTTTGACGGTGGAACCTTTTTAACGATTTACTTAAGTCCTAGCGATTATCATCGAATTCATATGCCACTTGCCGGAGAAGTGACAAAAGCAACATATATACCAGGTCGATTGTTCCCAGTTAATCGTATTGGTGTTGAACATGTTCCTGGGCTATTCACAAAAAATGAACGACTTGTCACATATATAGATACCAAAGCTGGGCAGGTGGCACTTGTGAAAGTAGGTGCTTTTATTGTTGGAAGTGTCCAAGTACCATATGGAAATCATACGACCAATGTAAAGTATGGAAAATATTATACAACATCTGTTAATAATGCCTTTTATGAAAAAGGTGAAGAGGTAGGGCTGTTTGAATTTGGTTCGACGGTAGTTCTTTTATTTGAAAAAGATAGAGTAAAGTTAGCAAAAACGTTGCAGAATGGAACGAAATTAAAATACGGGGAAGCAATTGGAACCTATGATTCAGAAGATTTGGTATAAAAACCAAATCTTCTTTTTTATGTTTACATTACATAATCTTTCTAAATATAGAAACACTGAAAGTATAACTATTTAGAACCGAGGTGGATTTGATGCTGATTAAACGTCATTCAAAAAAGAAAAAGCAAAAAAGTGAGCCAAAACAAGATCCAGCATCCATCAACATTCCACTAAAAACAACAATTGAAGAAAATAAAAAGTATCTTCAAGAGTACTTGGATTACACGAATGATTTAGGTGAGCGTTGGCTTACGTTTAACGGTAAAAAAGCGCTATTAATGTATTTTGTGCCGCTTATGGATTCGGTAAAACTAAACGAACATGTTATTAAACCAATGCTACTAGAGAAAAAAGGGGACCCAAAAGAGGTTATTCAGATTGGTTCTGTGAACGAATCACAAGATCTACATGAAGTGATTACGTTGCTTTGTCGAGGTGGGACCATTTTATTTCTTGAAGACGTTTCAACCTTATATATAATTGATGCTACGCTTCCTGCATCTAGGGAAGTTAGTCAAGCAATTGATGAAAAAGTTGTGCGCGGTTCTCACGAAGGGTTTGTTGAAAATCTAGATAAAAACATAAACTTAATGCGCCAGCGCTTTTTAGATGGAAGCTTAATCGTTAAATACCTTGAAGTCGGTACGATTTCGCGTACGAGAGTAGCTGTTTTATACCTTAAAGGAATTTCAAATCCAGAATACTATGAAGAAGTATTTCGACGATTAGAATCAATTGACGTGGATGCGGTGGAAAGCGGGAGTATTATTGAAGAAGCTCTTGAAAATTCACCGTTTTCACCTTTTCCACAGCTACTTAATACAGAAAGACCAGATCGAGTGATGGGGAATCTATTGGAAGGGCGAATTGCGATTATGACAGCTGGAAACTCATCCACGATTGTTGCGCCTTCCTGCTTTTTTACGTTCTATCAATCGCCAGAAGATTATAATACCCGCTCTTTGTACGGATCTTTCTTTCGCTTGTTGAGGATTTTTAGTTTTTTTGTTGCAATCAGTCTACCAGCGTTATATATTGCTACGATTTCATTCCACTATGAGCTTATCCCTGTTGATTTAATTTTAACGGTGAAAAGCTCTGTTGATAACGTGCCTTTTCCGCCGATAGCCGAAGCGTTTATTATGGTTCTTATTTTAGAGCTTCTAAAAGAAGCAGCAATTCGATTACCATCGTCCATTGCGCAAACAATTGGCGTAGTGGGAGGGTTAGTTATCGGGACAGCGATTGTAGAAGCAAATCTTGTTTCCAATATAATGATTATTGTTATTGCTCTTACGGCCATTGCTTCATTTGTGGTACCAACAAATGAAATGAGTACGACGTTACGGATTTTAAGCTTTCCAATGATGGTAGGAGCAGCATTATTCGGTTATTTAGGCATTATCTTTGTGCTGACCCTTATTATTATGCATCTGGTAACACTAGAATCTGTAGGGAAACCTTATTTAATACCAATTGCTCCATTGCGTGTGGCAGATTTAAAGGATGTCTTTGTTCGGGTCAATCAAATGTATATGAACGATCGTCCGGTAGGCCCAAAGCCTCTAAAGCGCAGAAGACAGCGAGCATTAAGGGATTGGCAAAAAAATGAGTGAAGCTAAAAAAATTACTTCAACACAATTATTTTTTATTATCCTTCAGACACAGATTGGTATTGGAATTTTATCACTTCCCTATAACTTATTTAAAATCGCTGAAACAGATGGATGGTTATCGCTCATTATTAGCGGAGCTATTGTACAAGTTATTACTCTTATTCACTGGGGTCTCACGTACCGCTTACCGGGTGAAACTGTATATAGTATGGGAAATACGTTGCTAGGCACTTTTTTGGGGAAGGTATTAAACATAGGCTACATAGGATATTATATTGTCATTTCAAGCGTTATTATGGTTTTATATGTAAATGTTTTACAAAGGTGGGTTTACCATATTACTCCTGCTTATATATTGGTATTGTTATTAGCTATTATCGCTCTTTATTTTGCAAAGGAAAATATTGTAAACATTGCACGCTTCTATGTAATGGTGTCAGTTTTATTAATTGTAATTATCCTCCTCGTGGCAAGTGCATTTAAGTATGCTGATATCCGGTATATCTTTCCTATTGGAGAAGCTGGAATTCAAAAAATTATGCTCGGTGCAAAAGAAGGCACCATTTCCATGCTTGGATTTGAAGCAGTCTTAATTTTAGCACCGTTTGTAAGAGCCCAGAGTAAAACTACCACGTTAAAAATGGTGGTGTTTAGCAACTTTGCAGCAACCATGATTTATGTCTATGTCACATTAGCTTGCTTATTATTTTTTAGTCCAGATGAAATGCCGCTTGTACCAGAACCTGTTTTATATATTTTAAAAGCAACTCAAAACTCTGTCATTGAACGAATCGACTTAGTATTTTTAGCGTTCTGGATTATTTCAGTTATTACGTCTTTAATTATGTATGTTTATATTGCGAGTGTCGGTATGAAGACGTGTTTTAAAAAGAAAACGCATAGACCCTTTGTCCCTATCATTGTATTTTGTGCTGCTATCTTATCGATTTACTATTCAAAGAGTGATGATTTAACAGCTGTATTGTCAAAAATAACCAATTACTTGGTGTATATCTTTATTTTTATCATTCCAACTTTACTTTTTATTCTTTCATTATTTAAAAAGAGGAAGAGGACAACATGAAGAAACAGTGGAAAATGTGGGTGTTACTTAGCAGTACGCTAGCTTTATTAACTGGATGTTGGGATCAAAAGATGCTTAAGGATACGATCTTTATGTCTGCAGCGTCGTATCAGATAGCGCCGGATGGAAGAATTGATGGAGCAATAGCGGTACATTCCTATATTTCAAACCAAGAAGCGCCTGTTAGTAAAATATATCACGCAACGGCTAGTTCGCCTCGAAGCGGTCGAGTTCAGCTAAACGAACAGCTTTCTGGAACGTTAATGACGGCTAAAAATCGTGTGTTTTTAATTGAGGACGATTTAGCAAAAAAAGGGATTATCCAGCTAAGTGATGTATTGTACCGAACACCTGAAAGCCCGCTTATCGCTCGATATGTAATAATCGACGGAAAACCAAACGAAATTATTAATATGAAGCAAGTGGGGGAAGAGCTGATTGGAGAATATTTATCTGGCGTTATTTTAACGGCTGAAAAGCAATCACTCGTACCAGTAGAGACTCTTCAAACGATTTGTACATTGTTATTTGATGAAGGAAAAGGGTTAGCTCTACCTTATGCAAAATTTAATAAGGAAAACATGTCTGTAGAAATAAAGGGAATTGCGTTATTTAATGGGGAAAAATTTTCGGGAATAACGTTAAAAGATGAGGAAGCAAAAGCATTATTATTACTATCAAATAAAAAAAACAAATATATGACGATGACAGATAAGGTAAAGATGAATGGAAAAGAATATATTGTTTCTTATGAAGTGGCAAAAGCAAAATCAAAACTGAAGATAAAAGTACGTTCTAATCACCAGTTAGAAGTAAAAGTCCCTGTTTCACTAAAAGTTAGTATTACTGAGTTTACGTATGGAGAAGTTGGATCAGATGATCTTATTAAAAAAATTGAAAATACGATTAACAAAAATGTTCAAAATAAAGCTGAGAAAGTTGTCGAAAAGCTTCAAAAAGCAAACTGTGATTTCTTAGAGGTAGGAAGAGAACTAATGGCTTACCACCCCGATGTATGGAAAGAATTAGAATGGAAAAAAGATTATGCTCAAATCGATATTAAACCAGACGTAACTGTTGAAGTGATTCATCGAGGAATCATTAATTAATTACAAGAGGTTGAGACATAAGTGCTTCAAACAATGATATACCCCAACTATCACGAGTTAACTGCTTTTGATAGCTTGGGTATTTTTTTGTTGGTTCAAAAACAAATTCAAAAAACTAGCGTAAGGGAACGAACTTGTGCTTACAACCTAGCTATTATAACAAAGTAATGATTCGCCTTTGAGAAGGAATCATTTCATTGTGTCCCAGTCTCTTTTATTTTTAAAGTTTGGTATCCAGAAAAAGAGGTAACGTGATAGGATAAGGTAAGCTGAATGTTTCATAAATACATAGCATGTACAATATGATAGAAGTAAAAGCAGACGGTAAGGACAGAGAAGGTGTGGAAAAACATGACGGATAATACAAAGAAAAAAGTAAAACAAGGATTGCTTTTCTTGTTTATTATATATGGTGTGACACTTATTTACGTCACGCTCATTAAAGAAAACGAGCAAGTATATGGGCAAGCCATGAACTTAAGCTTATTTAGTACAATTAAGCTCATGTGGGCCAGTGGAAATCTTGAGCTAGCATTCGTGAACGTAATAGGGAATATTGTAATGTTTGCTCCAATTGGAATGTTTATACCGCTTTTTATGAAATCATTTGACGGATTTATTCAAGTGGTTGTCACAGGGTTCTTAATCAGTTTTACTGTTGAGATTTTACAATATGAGTTAACAGAGCGAGTTTTTGATATTGATGATATTCTGCTAAATTCAATTGGAACACTGGTCGGATGGATTTTAGTTAAGCTGCTCTTTTTCTTCAAAAGACTTATTTTAAAGTGATAGACACCGAGGTAAGTAGTTGCTTACCTCGGTGCTTTTTATTAAGAATAAAGTTTAGATCCTTTTTCAATAAATTCCTGTGATTTTTCTTTCATGCCTTGTTTAGCGAAATCAACGAGCTGTTTTTCATCCGCTAGTTGTCTAATATCATGAGAAATTCTCATTGAACAGAACTTAGGTCCACACATGGAACAGAAGTGAGCAGTTTTAGCACCTTCTGCTGGTAGTGTTTCATCATGGTATTCTCGAGCTCGGTCAGGATCTAACGATAAATTAAATTGGTCATGCCATCTAAACTCAAATCGAGCTTTTGAAAGTGCGTTATCACGAACTTGGGCACCTGGGTGACCTTTTGCAAGATCAGCAGCATGAGCAGCAATTTTATAGGTAATTACACCTTCGCGAACATCTTCTTTATTCGGAAGGCCTAAATGTTCTTTTGGGGTTACATAACAAAGCATTGCTGTACCAAACCACCCAATCATTGCAGCTCCAATACCAGACGTAATGTGGTCATAGCCCGGTGCTATATCAGTTGTTAGTGGTCCCAGGGTATAGAATGGTGCTTCGTGGCAAACTTCCATTTGTCGGTCAACGTTCTCTTTAATCAGATGCATTGGCACATGTCCAGGACCCTCAATCATTACTTGAACATCATGCTTCCACGCCACTGTTGTTAATTCACCAAGCGTATCAAGCTCTGCAAACTGTGCTTCATCATTGGCATCAGCAATTGAACCAGGGCGCAGTCCGTCTCCCAATGAGATGGAGATATCGTATTGCTTACAAATTTCGCAAATCTCTTCAAAGTGCGTATACAAAAAGTTTTCTTGGTGATGTGCTAAACACCATTGAGCTAAAATAGATCCGCCGCGTGAGACAATACCTGTTGTTCGCGTAGCAGTAAGTGGAATATAGCGCAATAGTACGCCCGCATGAATCGTAAAGTAATCAACACCTTGTTCGGCTTGTTCGATAAGCGTATCACGATAAACATCCCAAGATAGGTCTTCTGCTATCCCATTAACTTTCTCTAAAGCTTGATAAATAGGGACAGTGCCAACAGGAACGGGTGAATTTCGAATAATCCATTCACGTGTCTTATGAATGTCTTTACCAGTTGAAAGATCCATAATTGTATCTGCTCCCCACCTTGTAGCCCACGTCATCTTTTCAACTTCATCTTCAATTGATGAATGAACAGCAGAGTTTCCGATATTTGCATTAATCTTCACGTGAAACTTTGTTCCGATAATCATTGGTTCAACTTCTGGGTGGTTAATATTGCAGGGAATGATTGCACGCCCTGCTGCAACTTCTTCACGAATCGTTTCTGCACTCATTTGCTCACGAATTGCGATGAATTCCATTTCAGGCGTGATAATTCCTTTTTTTGCATAATGCATTTGGGTGACGATTCTGTCATCCTTTGCTTTTTGTGGTGAATAATTAATAAGGGGAAAGCTTTTCATTTCGTTCCGCTGATCGCCTTCTTTATAGCCGTTATCTCTTGCTTGAACGGTACGGCCAGCATAGGAAAAAGTATCGTTTCGTTCTGCAATCCATGGTTTGCGTAAAGGTGGCAGTCCTTTTTCTAAATCTACACTATAGGCTGGATCGGTGTATACGCCGCTTGTATCGTAAACGCGAACGGGGGTGTTTTGCTCTTCACCGCGGTCGTTTACAGTGGGGGAAAGGTGGATTTCGCGCATCGGTACTTGAATATCACTTCGAGTCCCTTGCACGTATACTTTTTTACTGTTTGGAAACGGCTGTTGCATTGAAATGATTACTTGTTCTTTAGACATACTTATTCCTCCATTATGCTAGTAGATTTTGAGAAAATAAGCTATACCGAACAAAAAAATCGGGCTCTATGTAAGAGCCCGATGGAATAGACAAAAAAGAAAACAGCATAAAACACCGTTCTTTCAAGACTACTTCCCTACGTTGGTATAACCCAAATCAGGTTCAAAGGGTTAAAGAGCACAATAACTCTTCTCTCAGTCTGTGTAATCAGACACCCCTAGTAGAAAATCATTTAATTGACGACTTCATTCTACCATCATTAGGAAAAAATGCAAGCGGTTATTTATCTTTTTGCTGCTTCAAATGCAATAACAATAGCGGTAATAATATGCATAACCATTCCCACAACTGGGATTACGCCGACAAATGATGTCACCATCCCCAAAATATTTCCGTAAGCTGAACGACCTTCTTTATGAGATAAAAATAGAGCAATTGCATGTAGGAAAAAAGCAAATACTAAAGGTCCCCATGAAAAGCTTATGATGAATGCACCACCAATTAGAGGAATACCTAAAAATGCTTCATACCCAGCCGTTAGCCATTTCATAACACGTACATTTCCGCTCATGTATAAGAGCCTCCTATTAAGTAATGTAGTAGTATATACGAACGAATTAGCTAGAAGTTTCATTTTATAGACTGACTATTAATGGGAAAAAATATAATTGATAAAATATTTAAATTTTTGTATACAAATCTGAAAAGTTTTGTTAGAATATTTTTATTCAATTAAAACACCTTATAAATTCGTTGAAGAGAACGAGTAGGTTATGAAAACTGTTCCCCAGAGAGCTAACGTTTGCTGAAAGTTAGCGTACAGTTCCTAGCTGAAAATCATCTCTGAGAAAATATGCTGAAGCTTTATAGTAAGTATATTCGGACGTCCACCGTTAGAAGGAACACGTATGAACACGTACGTTGGCGAGTGCTGCTGTTTTTAGCAGAACGAGGGTGGTAACGCGAGAATTATATCTCGTCCCTTTTTAGGGACGGGATTTTTTTGTGTATAAAAAGGAGTGATTCGAGTGGAAAGTGATATTGACATTAGACAGAAAAATCAGCAGTACAAACAATCTAGGAGGAACTCACATGAATGCTTTATCAAGAAAAGATACACTGTTTATTAGTTTAATGCTATTCTCATTATTTTTTGGAGCAGGAAACTTAATTTTCCCTCCATTTTTAGGACAGTCTGCTGGAAGTGAATTGTGGCCAGCTGTTACAGGCTTCATTTTATCGGCTGTGGGGCTACCAATCCTGGGTGTCATTGCTGTAGCAAAATCAAATGGTCTTCAATCATTAGCAAACCGAGTCCACCCAGTTTTTGCGGTTGTATTTACGGTCATGATTTACTTAGCAATTGGCCCTTTTTTAGGAATCCCACGAGCAGGAAGCTTAGCATTTGAAATGGGTGTACAGCCTTTTTTACCTGAAGGAGTAAATGTAAAAGTCGCTCTATTTGGCTATACGTTTTGCTATTTTGCGCTTGGGTATTGGTTAGCCTTAAAGCCTTCAAAGCTTGTTGATCGCTTTGGGAAAGTATTAACACCTGTTTTACTAGTTCTTATTTCACTGATTTTTATTCGTGCTCTTTCTTATCCTTTTGAACCAGCTGGTCACCCTGCAGGTAACTATGTGACAAAAGCATTTGCTACTGGATTTACCGATGGTTATGCGACAATGGATACAATTGCTGCGCTAAACTTTGGAATTGTCATTGCAATGGCTTTGAAGCAAAAAGGAATGACTGATACCAAAAGTATTATGGCGTCATCCATTCGTGCAGGGGTAATTGCAGGAACGTTACTAGCTATTATCTATCTGATGTTGGCATATTTAGGATCTGTTAGTCATGCCGATGCAGCAAATGGAGCAGTAACGTTAACGAACATTGTCTTTACGCTGTTTGGCCCGTTTGGAGCTGTTTTATTAGGAATTGTTTTTACGTTAGCTTGTTTAACAACTTCCGTTGGACTTTTAACATCATGCAGTCAATATTTTGAGCAATTAGTACCGAAAGTGTCGTATAAGGTTTGGGTTAGTACAATTGCTTTATTTAGTTTACTTGTTGCAAATTTAGGGTTAACTATGATTCTAAAGATTTCAGTTCCAGTTTTAACAGCTATTTATCCTGTTGCTATTATGCTAATTGTCTTATCGTTAACAAATTCTCTATTTAAAGGGAAACAAGGTATCTATGCTTTATCTGTTTTATTTGTTGGAGCGGCAAGCATAACAGACGCTTGTTTACAGTCAGGGGTAAACTTAGGTGCTTGGGGAGAATTTGTGAGAAGTTTTCCGTTTTATAACACAGGCTTTGGTTGGTTAATACCAGCGCTTGTTGGAACAATGGGTGGTTATCTATTTAGCTTTTATAGTCTAAGGGATAAACTAGTTCGTTCGCAGGAAGCTAAACCATATAGTAAATAAGATCATCGATAGAAAAAGCCCGATTGGGGCTTTTTTTGTTCTTTAAATAAAGATTGTGTTTTTATCAGCAAACAATTATGATAAAGAGCGAATATTTACGTTTGCTATGAAGATGAAAAAATTATGTAATCTTGAAAGGTAGAGTAAAAATGTGGGAAATTATTGTTGCGATTATTTTGGGAATTGTAGAGGGGTTAACTGAATTCGCTCCTGTATCATCGACTGGACACATGATTATTGTAGATGACTTATGGTTGAACTCAAAAGAATTGTTTTCACCAGAAGTTGCCAATACATTTAAAATTGTTATTCAATTAGGTTCAATTTTAGCTGTCGTTGTTTTATTCAGAGAGCGTTTTATTAATTTACTTGGACTAAATCGTAAAAGCGAGCAATACGCACAGATAACAAATCGTTTAAAGCTTTCTCAAGTTATCGTTGGTTTGCTTCCAGCTGCTGTACTAGGTTTTTTATTTGAAGATTTTATTGATGAGTATTTATTTTCATTAAAAACTGTATTAGTAAGCTTAATTGCAGGAGCCATCTTAATGATTATTGCGGACCGCTTTGCTTCAAGAATTCCAAAAACTGAAACAGTAGATCAAATGACTTATCGTCAAGCAATTGGTGTTGGATTATTTCAATGTATTGCTCTATGGCCAGGGTTTTCACGCTCTGGTGCTACGATTTCAGGTGGGGTACTTTTGGGTATGAGCCACCGAGCAGCTTCTGACTTTACTTTTATTATGGCTGTTCCTATTATGGCAGGAGCTAGTGGGTTATCATTAATTAAAAATTGGCAGTATTTCACAATTGATGCATTGCCTTTTTTCATTGCTGGCTTTATTAGTGCTTTCATCGTAGCACTTGTTTCAATTCGCTTTTTCTTAAAATTAATTAATCGAATAAAATTGGTACCTTTTGCTATTTATCGTATTGTATTAGCAGTTGCTATTTATCTTGTATTCTTTTAAGTATTATGAGAAGAGGCTATGATACCAAAGCGTATGACAAATCCGAGGCAATGAGAGTTAACTCTCATTGCCTCGGATTTTTTGTTAATCAGGAAAATAAGTTTAAAAAAGTAGTGGCAACAATATGTCCTTTCAACGTAACTTATTTAGAATAGTCATGATTCTCCCTTGAGAAGGAATTATTTCGTAATGTCCTAGCTGTTGTTTATATTTTGGTATTTATATAGTTAAAAAGTTTCGAGTCATAAAAATAAATTGACAAGCTTTCAAAAAACAGATAAATTATTCTTATTGAAAAATATTAATTTAGTATAATATTTTAGAAAAATAAATATTTTAGTAAGCTTAATCTATTTTAGAGCGGGGGAACCACAAATTTGGTATGTCATATACCTTGGGGTGAATCTTTCCTTAGCGGAAGGTAGGGTACTCTCAAACCCGAATCCGACAGTTAACCTCGTTTGCTTGTTGAGAGAAAGAAAACTGTCTTTTTGTTGACCATTCTTTCTTTAAGAATGGTCTTTTCTTAATTTTCAGAAAAAATAAAATCGCTTTACAACAGAGAGGAGAGCACATATGAAAAAATTGCGGTTTGGCATGGCAACACAAATTTTTGTTGGTTTAATTTTAGGTATTTTAGTTGGTGTTATTTGGTTTAATGATCCAAGAGTAGCAACGTACTTACAACCTCTGGGCGACTTATTCTTACGCCTGATTAAAATGATTGTTATTCCAATTGTTATTTCAAGCTTAATTGTTGGTATTGCTGGTGCTGGTAATGGTAAGCAAGTTGGTCGATTAGGCGCTAAAACAATCGTTTATTTTGAAGTTATTACAACATTTGCAATTATCATAGGCGTGTTGTTGGCTAATGCTTTTCAACCAGGTGTGGGAGTAGATATTGAATCTGCACAAAAGACGGATATTAATCAGTACGTAGAGACAAGCGAAGAACAAAGTGAAAAAACTGTTGCAGAAACGTTCCTTCATATTGTTCCTACGAACTTTTTCCAATCACTAGTAGAAGGTGACATGTTAGCAATTATTTTCTTCTCCGTACTGTTTGGATTAGGAGTGGCAGCAATAGGAGAACGTGGAAAGCCGGTTTTAAATTTCTTTGATGGTGTTTCACATGCGATGTTCCATGTTGTTAATATGGTGATGAAAGTTGCTCCTATCGGGGTTTTTGCTCTAATTGGTGTAACTGTTTCTAAGTTTGGTTTAGAATCATTAATGTCGCTAGCGAAACTTGTTATTCTAGTTCACGCTGGTTTACTATTCTTCTTAATTGTGGTTTTAGGAGCGGTTGCGAAATGGGCTGGCGTAAATATCTTTACATTAATGCGTTATTTAAAAGATGAATTACTGTTAGCATATAGTACATCAAGTTCAGAAACGGTATTACCTCGTATTATGGGCAAATTAGAAAAAATGGGATGTCCAAAAGCTATTGTATCGTTTGTCATCCCAATTGGTTATACGTTTAACTTAGATGGATCTGTGCTGTATCAAGCAATTGCCGCTATTTTCTTGGCACAGGTTTATGGAATTGACTTAACAATTGTGGAACAGCTAACGCTAATCTTAGTGCTTATGATTACTTCAAAAGGGATGGCAGCCGTTCCAGGAACATCATTTGTTGTATTATTAGCAACGTTAGGTACGATTGGAATTCCGGCAGAAGGTCTGGCATTCATCGCTGGTGTGGATCGAATTATGGATATGGCTCGTACCGTTGTAAACTTAATGGGTAACACAATTGCAGGAATTGTTATGTCTAAGTCTGAAGGCAAGTACAATCCTATAAAAGCTAATGAAGTGATGAAAGAGGCGAAAGCGGCTAAAGTAGCTAGCTAATGCAGCTTGTAATCTCGTAATAATGCTTAATGCATAAGGCTACTTACTGGTTCTATTTTTATGAACAGGTAAGTAGCTTTTTTGATAATTTTTTGATTAGTTCTTTATTAATAAAGAAATTAAACCTATAATTATAATATGTAACAACAGGTATGTTTTTAAATAAACAAGCTGAGCCTGCTCTAGTATAGGGCATGTGAGTGAATTTAGGAAGAAAGCGTGGGAGGCATTTACATATGTGGAAGAAGCGCATAGCAATTATTGTATCAATTATTGCAGCTTGTTTTTTAATTCCTTATAGCTTACCAATTGTCTTTGCTTTGTTAACGGCAATTGTTCTAGAAGGCCTTATTCAAAAGTTGCAGCACTCTTTGAAGTTTAATCGAATCTATGCTGTATTAGTAGCGTTTTTATTATATGTTGTATCCATAACATTGATTGGTTTCTTTATTATTCGTACAATTGTAACGCAAGTAGTAGCTCTCTCAAAAGTCACGCCTTCTTTTGTAAAAGAGCTTTACGAAACGACAATTTATCCTAATATTATTAAGTGGAAATATTATTCAAATGCTCTTCCTACAGAAGTCATTTCATCTATTGAAAATGCAATTGAAAGCACTATTAATTCGTTGGATACACTATTAAAGGGAACCGTTGAGTTAATTATTAGCTTTGCTGCAACAGTTCCAGGCTTCTTGTTGGAATTTCTAATTTATTTAGTTGCTTTAGTGTTCATTAGTTTAGAGTTACCAAATATTAAAGAGAAAATAAAATCGTTCTTAACAGATGAAACGAAATATAAAACAAAAATTGTTATTACGCAGCTGATGCAAGCTGGTGTTGGATTTATTAAAGCTCAGATTGTATTGAGTCTTTTAACATTTGTGATGGCTTATGTTGGGCTATGGTTATTAAATGTACCATACACAGCTTTATTGAGCCTGTTAATTGTTATTGTTGATATTCTACCAATCTTAGGAACAGGTTCTGTTCTAGTCCCATGGGGAATATTTGCTTTAACTCAAGGTCAAGATTCACTGGCAATCGGCCTATTTATTTTATTTGGAGTCATTACGGTTGTTCGACGAGTTGTAGAGCCGAAAGTATTCTCAACAAATATGGGAATTTCTCCTTTAGCTGCGTTAATCAGCTTATATATAGGATTTAAACTATTAGGGTTTATTGGACTGTTCCTAGGTCCAGCACTTGTCATCTTATATGATGCGCTTCGGAAAGTTGGAGTCATCCAAATTAACTTTAAAATTTAGGCACTAGCTATCTAGTGTCTATTTTTATTGAAACTTTTTAGAGAAGAAATCGTAAATTACTTAGACTGACAGCATTCGTTCTTTTTTTACTTTTCAATTACAGGGGATTAATATACAATTATGACTTGTGAAGCTTTAAAATATCACGTTTTGTCATAGAGTAATCAGTTAACTGAGGAGGAAGTCGTTTGTTAGAAACAGTTGTTTTGTCATTAGTAGAAGCGCTTAAGCAGCTTTCATATTTCGGGGTTATCTTAGCGCTAACGTTTGAATTTGTCCCAGCAGAGCTTGTTTTGCCACTTGTGGGATATTGGGTATATCAAGGTGATATGAACCTTTATTTAGCTATTTTAGCAGGAACAATTGGAGGAGTGTTTGGACCATTAACGCTTTACGCTCTTGGTCGCTATGGCGGACGTCCTCTTGTTTTAAAATATGGAAAGTACTTTCTAGTGAAAGAGAAGGAAATCGATGCAGCTGATCGGTTCTTTGATAAATATGGAGCAGGAGTAGCTTTCTTTGGACGCTTTATTCCTGGCGTACGTACAGCTATCTCGCTTCCTTGTGGAATGGCAAAAATGAACGTTTGGCAGTTCTCAATTTATACGTTTGTAGCGATGCTGCCAATTACGGCTCTTTACGTGTATCTTGGTTATAAGTTAGGTCCGAAATGGGAAGATGTTGGACCGATTGTTTCTCAATATATGCAACCGATTGGAATTGGTCTGTTAATTATCATCGTTGTGTTTTTTATATTTAAATATGTGAAAAAGAAGCAAAAGGCATAAGAAGAATGAAAGCGTCCAGTACATTATTTGTCTGGGCGCTTTATATAGAAAGGGGAATGTGTGTGGAGACACGGGAACAGCTAGCAAAGGAGCTAAAAAAGGTTGAAAAGTGGGAAAAAAGTCAAAAAGGCTTGTTTTTTTGGGAGAAGCTGCTTCGCTTACCCTTTGCGGCTCTTGATAAAGTAACCCCTAAATTTATTCATGCAAAAATAGAAAAGCTCCTTGATGAAGTTGCTAAATACATTGATAATGGTGGACAATATTTAGCAAATACGTCCGCTACGTTAGAAAAGGCATCTAAGCGCTTAGAAGAAAAAGAGTTAACATTAACAGACATTCAGCAGCTATCTATTCAAGAGATGGATGAATTAGCAAATGCTTTTGTAGCAACACGTCAAAAAAATGCTCAAATCCAAGGCGCTACAACAGGCATCGGTGGTATTTTCACTTTGGCTATTGATGTTCCATTTGTCTTAGGTTTAACACTTAAAACTCTGCAAGAGGTTGCTGTTGCTTATGGTTATGATCCAACAAAGCAAGAAGAACGCGTCTTTATGGTAAAGTGTATGCAATTCTCATCTTCTGATATTGTTGGTAAACAAGCAATTTTAGAAGAATTGGCAGAAGGTAAACGTGCACAAAGCTTATCGCAGCTTCAAGGTTGGAGAGAGGTATTTACAACTTATCGAGACAACTGGGGATGGAAAAAGCTTTTTCAAATGATTCCTATAGCAGGTATGATTTTCGGTGCTTATGTGAATAAGCAGGCGATTGGAGACATTGGAGAAATAGGGACTATGCTTTATCGTAAACGCCGCATCTTAGAACGATTAGAGCAAGAAAAGAATTTACAAGAGTCATAATAAGACATTTCCTGCGAAATAACATTATTTCTAGGGAAATATGTCGACAAAGAAGCACCCTTGTTTTATAGAAAGGATGCTTCTTTGTTTATACAATACCGAAGAATGTGTAAAGTGCAATGATTACAAAAACTGCTAACGTCTTAATAATTGTAATAGCGAAAATATCTCGATACGCTTGACGATGCGTTAAGCCAGTTACTGCAAGAAGCGTAATAACAGCACCGTTATGTGGAAGTGTATCCATACCACCTGATGCCATTGAAATAACGCGGTGCATTACTTCAGGTGGTATATTGAATTGATTGATTGCTGCTAAGTATTTTTCAGACATAGCGCTTAAAGCAATGCCCATTCCTCCTGATGCAGATCCTGTTATACCAGCCAATGTTGTTGTTGTTACAGCACCGTTAACAAGTGGATTTGTAAATGTCTCAGAAATTCCTTTACTAATAACACCGAACCCTGGAAGAGCAGCAATAACGCCTCCAAAACCATATTCAGCACCTGTGTTCATGGAAGCTAACAACGCGCCGCTGATACTTGTATTAAGACCTGCTTGAAAGTTTACTTTTACTTTTTTCCAATCATATAGCAGTGTGGCAATAATTCCTACTACTAGAGCCATTTGAACCGACCAAATAGCAAGTACAGATGAAAGCTCAACTTTTCCAAAGGATTCAAGACCAATGGCAGCAAAATCAAAACCATTTGGATACCAAACAGGCAGAGCCATTGTAAATACTTTATTCATAACTCCTACTAGAATTAGAGGTACAAACGCTAGGATTTGACGAGACATGGTTGGTTTTTCATTTTTCGTACTTGTTTCTTCTTCTCCTATTGTTATATCATTTTCTAACTTCTCAGCCGCAGCTGCGGTTTCGTGGCCAAAGCCATAATAACCTTCACCAGCAGCTTCTGCTTTTTTACGGCGACCTTCTAAATATTTTAGCCCAACAAACAAAACAAAGATAGCGCCAATGATACCTAGCATTGGTGCAGCATAAATATCTGTTTTAAAGAAAGTAGTTGGAATAACGTTTTGAATTTGTGGAGTACCTGGCAAAGCATCCATTGTAAAAGTGAAAGCACCTAATGCAATGGTTCCTGGAATAAGTCTTTTAGGAATGTTTGCTTCTCGAAATAGATTAGCTGCAAATGGATAAATAGCAAACACAACAACAAATAAGCTAACTCCACTATAGGTTAAAATTGCTCCCATAATGACAATGGCTAAAATTGCTCGTTTTGCACCAACAACTTGTACAATTGTTTTAGCAATGGTTTCAGCCAATCCTGACATTTCAACGACTTTACCAAAAATCGCACCTAATAAGAAAACTGGAAAATATAGCTTAATAAACCCTACCATTTTTTCCATGAAAATATTTGAGAAAAAAGGCAACACGTAACTTGGCTCAGTTAGTACAACAGCAAAAAGTGCACAGATTGGCGCAAATAGAATAACTGAAAATCCACGATATGCGACAAACATTAAAAGACTAAGTGATAAAAGGATAATAACTAGTTCCATTTCAAATCCCCCCTATAGCGTTCTTTACTTTATCGAACCAATATAATCCTCCTTTTTACACGAAAAAATGTAAGCGTTTACTTAAATAAGTATAATTGCAAGATTCGTGCCAACTTCTAAAAATTAGACAAAGCCAAACAAAATCGGGATTCTTGAATAGAAATATGGAGAAATGTAATTGGTATTTCCGTAAAAACGGAATAAAAAAGAGTGTTACTTCCAAAAATCCGGAAAAATCCGTTTTTCCGGAATAAAAGCAATTGCATAAGGAGAGTTTGGTATAATAGGTAATAGAAGTGTGTACATAGGAGGAAAGATGGTGGCTCATAAAAATCGAATTCCTGATAAATGGTTTGAAGAGATTTTAAATGTAGCAACAGAATGGATTGTTGTAGTAAATGTTCAGGGGAAAATCCTTTATATAAATAAAGCTTACTGTGAGTTTTTACATACGACAGTTGAACAAGCAATTGGACGTTCTGTTCAAGAAGTAATTGAAAACTCGAGAATGCATATTGTTACTCAAACTGGTCAAGCAGAAGTAGCTAGCATTCATTTTATTAAAGGGAATGAAATGATTGCAAACAGATATCCTTTATATGTAGACAATGAATTGGTTGGAGCTGTAGGAACGGTAATGTTTCGGAATGCTAAAGATTGGCTAGCTTATTCTGAAAAAGTACAGCCTCTATTAGAAGAACTGAATTATTATAAGAAAAAGCTTGAACACGAGTCAGAGAGTAAATATAGTTTTCAAGATCTTATCGGAGATAATAAACAATTTCTTTTTGCTAAACAATTAGCCGAGCGAGTAGCCAACAGTAAGTCAGCGGTACTACTATTAGGAGAATCTGGGACTGGAAAAGAGTTATTTGCTCACGCGATTCATCAAGCGAGCTCCAGGTGCTTTTTTCCATTTGTTCGAGTAAATTGTGCATCCATTCCAGAGCAGCTCTTAGAATCTGAACTATTTGGATATGAAGAAGGTGCATTTACAGGTGCGCGTAGAGGAGGAAAAAAAGGAAAATTTGAGTTGGCTCATAGAGGTACGCTTTTTTTAGATGAAGTAGGTGATATGCCCCTACAAATGCAAAGTAAGCTACTGCGTGTTGTGCAAGAAAAAGAGCTTGAAAGAGTTGGCGGCCAAAAAACCATTGATATTGATGTACGAATTATTGCCGCTACCCATCGTAACTTGGAAGAAATGGTCGAAAAGGGTGAGTTTCGAGAAGATTTATATTATCGCTTAAATGTTATTAAAGTAGATATCCCACCTCTTCGTGAGCGAAAAGAAGATCTATCTCAAATTGCTTACGTACTGTTAAAAAAGCTAGAACAGCATTTTCATCGCCATAATCTTGAATTATCAAATGAGGTGTTAAAGCAATTACAAAAACATTCGTGGCCTGGCAATATACGCGAGTTAGAAAATGTTTTGGAAAGAGCTGTTAATATCTTAGATGGTCAAACGATTCTCTTATCTCACTTACCTTTATATCTTCAAGATCTAGAAGGACACAACCAAGATATAAAACATGAAATCAATGGCTTGGTGACAGTAGAAAACGCTAATGTGCAACCATTAAAAGATGTGGTGGCGCGAGCGGAAAAAGAAGCAATAGAGAAAGCTTTAAAAAGTACGGATGGAAATAAACAGCAAGCGGCTAAGCTTTTAGAAATTGGTAAAACAAGCTTTTACGATAAATGTAAGCGATATGGAATTGATTAAAAGCATGATGCGCATAAGTATCATGCTTGTTTTGTTTAAAGCAAAAAAGTACTTTTATTTCGTTAGTTATTTACCATTGAGGGAAAGTAATTTTACACATAAAATAAAACTAATAAAAAAGTAATGGAATAGATTGTATACGCTTACAAAAAGGTGGCAAGAAAATGGCTGTAAAACAATATTTGGACTTTCAAGTTATTAAATCACCAACCATGCATGTTCTATTAGATGAAACAAATGAAAACGGTATTCATTTGGTAAAAGTAAAGGTAAAAAATAATCATGCGGCTACAGGGGCAAAATTATCGTTAGAATGGACAAATCCATGTACGGATATTCATGGGTGTTGGTTATTTAATCAGTCTCGTATACGTTTTGATGACCAGAGTATGAGGAAACTACCACACCTTAATAGCTTTTATAATGATCGAGGTGAAAATCGTTATAGTGTAACCTGTTCAGATACATCAAGACATGCTGCTCTTTTTATGACTTTTAATCAAGAGAAAATGGAAATGAACTTCAGCTTTCAGGTGGAAATACCTTTTAATAATGAAGAATATGAGTGCGAAATTCGCATCGACACGCGAGATATTCCATATGAACAGTCTCTAGTAGAGCTAAAAGAATGGCATGAAACTAAAGGAAATGTGTTTGCTCACTTTTTAAAAAAGCATGTATCTTCACCCACCTATGTATGTACAGATTCCTTTCCTTCAGAAATCCAAGAAATTGAAGAAAATGTATATATAGCTAGACAGCTTGGTTTTGAACGAATTGTTGCTGAAGTCTCGTATGAACTGGTAGAAGGTCTGTTAGGAGACAGAGAACAAGATACGGCCATTCAAAAGCATATTGCGTACATTCATCAAATGGAGTTAGACTACACATTGTCTGTTTATCTCACCAATGAACAGTTTAGTACGAGGAGACGACATATTTTAGCTCATATGCAACAACTCTTAGATAAGTGGAAGTTTGATCGAATAGAGATTCGAGTACAAGCGAGTTCTGATTGTGACGACACGGAACATATGGTTTATCGTTTACTACAGCATATTACAAGCCTTCAAAAAGGAAGGCAAGTTTTAGAGGTTGGCTGCTTTGTGGTTAATAATCAATCGCCTCATTATAGTTTTCCCTCTTCTTTCATGATGAGTGATCGAGCAACAGAACGACTACATATAAAAAACTTGCGGCATTTGTATCCCAATCAGTCCATTCAATCACCGATTATTCAATGGCATGAAAACGAAAGCGTAGAAAATGCCTCGCTCTATTTTATTAACACATTATTTGCGGTGCCGCATGTTAGTATTAGCTTAAAACATTTAAGCTATGAACATTCACAGCTACTATCCTATTGGATTACATTTTGGAAGGAACACTGCAACCTTCTAAACGTTAAAAAGATAAGAGCTACCTCAGCTCAGATGAATGCGGCCATGAGCGTAGAACATGAGCATGAAAGCTTAGTAGTGCGCTACGACTCTACTGCTATTCAGTTAAAGAAAGATAATCACTTATGTACGATTGTGAACGGGTCGGAAGAAGAGACGATAATTGTAAAGTTAACAGCTGGAACATGGCAAGTAAGGATAGTTAACTGCTTAGGGAAAGTGGTTCATAATGAAAATCAAGCTCTAAGTTCAGGATTTCATACATTCAGATGCCCAAAGTCTGGCGTTATTCAACTAGTTAGAAGGGATTTATAAATAAGGTAGTTTTGCAGGTAACTTTTAAAGGTACCTGCTTTTTTTATAATCATCCAAATGTAAACTTATTATAATATTTTGTTGACATTTATCTATGGAAAATGTTAACTTTTATTTCATATAGATTAACATATTTAGAGGGAGGGAATTGCCGTGAAAGCAACCTATATAAAAGATTGGGGCAAGCTGGCTACTCAGATTATTGAAGAGGGATATGTATTAACAAAAGAAGAAGCCCAACAAATATTAGCTATTCCAGATGAACAAATTTTAAGCATTATGAATGCTGCTTATCAAATTAGACACCACTACTATGGACGGAAAGTAAAGTTAAATATGATTATTAATACAAAGTCGGGACTTTGTCCGGAAGATTGTGGTTACTGTTCACAGTCTATTATTTCAGAGGCTCCGATTGATAAGTATGCTTGGTTAACGCAAGAAAAAATTGTTGAAGGTGCGTTTGAAGCAAAGCGCCGGAAAGCGGGTACATACTGTATTGTGGCGTCAGGGCGTCGTCCAACCGATAGAGAAGTAGAACACGTTATTGGTGCTGTGAAACAGATTCGTGAAGAAACGAACTTGAAAATTTGTGCCTGTCTAGGCTTTTTGAATGATGATCAGGCTTCCAGACTAGTAGATGCAGGCGTACATCGTTACAACCATAACTTGAATACACATGCTGATCATTATGATGAAATTTGTTCTACACATGGTTATGAAGATCGGGTTGATACGGTGCAAAAGTCAAAACAAGCGGGATTATCTCCTTGTTCCGGTGCTATTTTTGGAATGGGTGAAACGGACGAGCAGCGAGTAGATATAGCTTTTGAGATAAATAGATTAGATGCAGATTCTATTCCTTGTAACTTCTTAGTTGCAGTACCAGGCACACCATTAGAGAACCAAAAATCTCTTACACCGATGCAGTGTTTAAAGATTTTAGCCATGATGCGATTTGTTAATCCGACAAAGGAAATTCGCATTTCGGGTGGACGAGAAATCAACCTTCGTTCATTACAGCCACTAGGATTATTTGCTGCTAATTCTATCTTTGTTGGAGACTATCTAACAACAGAAGGACAAGAACCGACGTCGGATTGGCAGATTATCGAAGACTTAGGGTTTGAAATTGAAGAGTGTGCACTATAAAAAGCAGCGATTACATTTTTGTAATCGCTCTTTTTTTTGTTTACAAAACATCTACTCCCTCTTTACAAAACTATACACTTTCTTCACAGTTCCTTTATATGGACGAGCTAAGATAATAACTGTGAAAGACAAGTGAATAGATAATTGGTTATGAATAAGAGAAGCCATAAAAAAACAATAGAATGAAAGATCTATGCGTTTTTTTATGGCTTTTTGTTTACTCTATCTGAGGTGATTGTAAGCGTGAATATAGTAAGTGAATTTCAATTTTATCTAAATCGAGATCGAATGATTGCATCTGTTAAAACACCCAAGAGTCTAGAACTCTTTTTAGAATCAGATGTAAAAGTAGCTTTTCTTCTTACTGGTAACATTAGCGTCATTAAAAAGTACGTGGAGCTACTTAAGAAACATGACCGCTTTGTATTTTTGCACCTTGAGAAAATCAAGGGAATTAGCTATGACAAGGAAGGGCTAAAATTTATTGCGAAATTCGTGAAGCCTACGGGGATTGTAACCACAAAGAGTTCCCTAATCCAACTTGCAAAAAAAGAAGGATTGATTGCTATTCAGCGTTTGTTTTTAGTGGACACAGATGCGGTAGCAAACGGATTGAAAGTAGTTGAAGAAATTCAGCCAGATGCTCTTGAAGTTATGCCAGCTTTAATACCCGAAATGATTGAAAAGTTAAAATTGAAAACATCTTGTCCCCTTATTACAGGGGGATTAATTCAAAACCAACAACATATTGATCAAGCATTACAGAGTGGAGCAGTAGCTGTATCTACAGGTAAAAATTGGTTGTGGAAGACGCAAAATAGTCATGAATAATTATCTTTGTCCGTAAAGTAAAAAAGGGAGTGATGATATGAAAAGAGTACAGTTACAAAATTTCAAAAAATCGTATGATCAAAAAACAAATGTGATCAGCGACATTAACGTCACGATTGAAGCAGGAGAATTCTTTGTATTAGTTGGCCCGTCTGGATGTGGAAAAAGCACGATGCTTCGAATGATTGCTGGACTTGAAGACATTACAGAAGGCAACTTGTTTATTGGAACAGAAAAAGCAAATCGCTTGTTACCGAGCCAACGAAACTTATCAATGGTATTTCAAAATTATGCATTATATCCGCACTTAACGGTAGAGCAAAACATTACCTTTGGCTTGCACACAAAGAAAATTTCTAAAATAGAGCAAAGAGAGCGCTGTCATGAAGCTGCTGAGCTTTTGGGTCTTGACCAACTTTTGAATCGTAAGCCAAAACAGCTTTCTGGTGGACAGCGTCAGCGTGTTGCTCTAGCACGAGCAATTGTGACGCAGGCACCCATATGTTTAATGGATGAGCCATTATCAAACCTAGATGCGAAGCTTCGTGCCAAAATGAGGTCAGAAATCCGGCAGCTTCAGCGTAAGTTAGGCATCACAATGATTTATGTAACTCATGATCAAACAGAAGCGATGACAATGGCAGATCGCATGATGATTTTAAACGGTGGGCATATCCAACAGGTAGGGAAGCCCTTAGATATTTATAATTCACCTACCAATACGTTCGTTGCTTCATTTATTGGCGGGCCTCCTATGAATTTAGCAACCGTACAAGTGCATTCACATCAGCTTATTTTTGAACAAGGTCAGTCACTTTCATACCCTATGTCTATCGAATTAATGACGGAACATAAGGATTTAATTGTTGGCGTAAGGCCAGAAAAAGTGAAGTTGGCAAAAGGGGAGGAACCGAGCCTTTTAGTAAAGGTTATAAACGTAGAGATCTTAGGAACAGAAACGCTGATCACTTTTACAGTCGGTTCAAGCGAACAATGGATTGCTAAATGGAATGGTCAATGGAATATTGCTGTTGGTGATGAGATTCCGCTTTATATTGATTCAAAAGATATCTTTTTATTTCATTCTGAAACCGGTGAATGCGTGCATCAAGACACAAAGCATATTACGTCACACACGGTTGAGGAGGAGTTAGCATGAGTGCTATCCCGAAGTTATCGAATGCTGAGGCGATAAAACCGAAGCTTGTGTCTAACAAACGTTCATCAATGCTGGAAGGTTTGACTTACTTATTGCCTTCTATCCTTTTATTTAGCGTGTTCCTCTTTTATCCTATGCTTCGCACGCTGTATTTAAGTCTATTTATCACGGATAGTCAAGGTGTGCCCTTACGATTTGTCGGGGTAGATAATTTTGTGAATTTACTATCGAATCCTAATTTCTTGCAAAGTATGAAAGCTACTTTTTTATTTGTTTTATACACGGTACCTATTGGAATTACTCTCGCTTTATTTTTGGCTTTAATTGCTAATGAAAAGTTAAAAGGAATCGGCTTTTTCCGTACGATGTTTTCATCCACAATGGGTATGAGCGTAGCCGCATCATCAGTTATTTGGATGTTTATGTATAATCCTGCTATCGGTATTATAAATAAAGTCCTCAATACGGTAGGTATCCAAGGAGTTCAATGGCTGCTTGATCCAAAGTTTGCGCTCATTGCGGTATCCATTTCAACAGTTTGGATGAACGTTGGTTTTACTTTTTTAATCTTGCTTGGAGGTTTACAAAATATTGATGAAAAGCTTTATGAAAATGCGCAGATTGCAGGTGTGAGCTATTGGTATCAGCTAAGAAAAATAACGATTCCTATGCTATCTCCAACACTATTTTTTATCATTACTGTTTCGTTTATTAACGCATTTCAGACCTTTGGTCAAATCGACATTTTAACAAAAGGTGGTCCGACAGATTCTACAAATGTAATTGTTTACTCTATCTATAAAGATGCGTTTATTAATTACAATGTGGGCTCTGCCAGTGCACAAGCGGTTATCTTATTTTTCTGTATTCTGATTTTAACCATCCTTCAATTTAAACTAGGCGAGAGGAAGGTTCACTATCAATGAGTAAAACAAGAAAGTTTATCACATACACCCTATTGATTACCTCAACTTTTATTATCGTATTTCCTATTTTATACGCCTTTTCCATCAGCTTTATGACGGGAGCACAGGTGTTAGAAGGAAATCTTTTACCAACTTCGTTTACGTTTGAGAACTATCGAGCGGCTTTTGAGCGAGTACCGCTGTTGCATTATTTGCTTAACAGTTTCGTTGTGTCTATTTCCGTTATGCTTGGACAAATAATTGTTTCTAGCCTTGCAGCTTTTGCTTTTGTATTTATCTCATTTAAAGGAAGAGAGGCACTGTTCTTTCTCTTTATCTCTACAATGATGATTCCTTGGGAAGCAACGATGGTTCCAAACTTTTTAACAATTCAAAAGCTTGGTTGGCTGAACAGTCATCTCAGCTTGACTATCCCGTTCTTTGCTTTAGCATTTGGAACATTTTTGTTACGTCAGCAGTTTAAAACGATTCCTCATGAACTTTATGAAGCTTCTCAGGTTGCAGGAATTAGTCGCTTCCGCTTCTTTTGGAATGTTGTACTACCAGTTTCAAAGACAAGCCTGGTTACATTAGGAGTCTATAGTTTTTTAACGACTTGGAACATGTACTTGTGGCCACTTCTTGTTACCAACACTGAAGAGGCACGAACAGTACAAATTGGTTTGAAACAGATGCAAACTCAAGAAATTTCGACGGATTGGGGGGTGGTGATGGCAGCGGTTGTTGTAGTGATTTTACCGACATTATTACTTCTATTCTTAGGACAAAAACGACTTCAAAAAGGTCTCACACAAGGTGCAATTAAATAAGGGAGTGACAATGATGAAAAAATGGTTAGCGATACTGAGTGCTTGTATGTTAATGCTTGTTGCAGCATGTTCAAATTCGAGTAGTGGTTCTGAAGTGCAGGAGACAAAGAAAACAGAAGATGGTAAAACAGAAGTCGTCTTTTGGCATGCTATGAGCGGTGATTTAGAAAAAGTGTTAAATACAATGGTAGATGATTACAATAAGTCACAGGATGAAGTAGAAGTGAAGCCGATGTTTCAGGGAACATATGAAGAGGCATTAACAAAATTTAATACGGTAGCAGGCACAAAAGATGCGCCTTCTGTTATGCAAACATTTGAAGTAGGAACAAAATATATGATTGATAGTGGAAAGGTTCAACCTGTTCAAAAGTTTATTGATGAAGAAAACTATGATACCTCTCAGTGGGAACAAAATATTTCAAGTTATTATCAAGTAGACGGTGAACAGTACTCAATGCCTTTTAACTCGTCAACTCCCGTCCTTGTTTATAATAAAGACGCATTTAAAGAAGCGGGGTTAGATCCCGAAAAAGCACCAACGACTTACGATGAGCTACAAAAAGCAGCGGAAAAATTAACAAAGAAAAAAGGAAATCAAACAACGCAGTACGGATTCTCTATTTTAAATTATGGTTGGTTTTTTGAAGAGTTGGTAGCTGCTCAAGGTGGGTTATATGTTGATAATGAAAATGGCCGCAGCGGTAATGCTGAAAAAGCAGTCTTCAATGGAAAAGAAGGATTGAACGCGTTCAATCTTATTTCAGATATGTATAATGATGGTACATTCTACAATGTAGGACAAAATTGGGATGATATTCGAGCAGCGTTTCAATCAAAGAAAGTTGCTATGTTTTTAGATTCATCCGCAGGTGTCAAAACGTTGATTGATAATGCTCCATTTGAAGTAGGAGTGGCCTATTTACCAGTTCCAAAAGAAGAAGATCGCCAAGGGGTTATCATTGGAGGTGCTTCACTTTGGATGTCTAACGGGATTAGTGAAGAAACACAAAAGGCAACATGGGATTTCATGAAATATCTTGCAACACCTGAAGCTCAGGCAAAATGGCATGTAGAAACAGGCTATTTTGCTATTAATCCTAAAGCATATGAGCAAGATATTGTAAAGAAAGAATGGGAGAAATATCCTCAATTGAAAGTAACGGTTGACCAATTGAGCCAGACAAAGCCGTCTCCAGCAACACAAGGTGCGCTAATTTCTGTTTTCCCAGAATCTCGTCAGAAAATTGTATCGGGGATGGAAAGTTTATATCAAGGTGTGAAACCACAAGAAGCCTTAAATCGAGCAGCGGAAGAGACTAATCGTTCTCTTGAAGCAGCGAATCAAAAATAAGAAATGATATAAGGCCCGTTTAGGAAAAGGTAAGCGGGCTTTTATTCTACATAATAAGGGGAGTCGGTATGAGTCAAAAAACAAAGGTTTATGCCCATAGAGGGTTTAGTAGCAAATTTCCAGAAAATACGATGAGAGCATTTGAAGAAGCTAGGAAGAGAAATGTAAGTGGTATTGAACTAGACGTACAGCTAACAAAAGATGGAGAAGTCGTTGTTATTCATGATGAAGAAATAAATCGAACTACTAATGGCATCGGCTATGTTCAAGACTTTTTCTTAAAGCAAATTATTTTATTTGATGCCGGAACTTGGTTTCATAAGGCGTTTCATCAGGAGGCTATCCCTACGCTTCGAGATGTGTTTGAATGGATAGTTAGTACAAAGAGTGTGCTAACCCTTAATATTGAGCTGAAAAATGATGTGATAGCGTATGAAGGTCTGGAAGAAAAGGTGCTAGAGCTTATAGAAGAGTATGAGCTTGGAAACCAAGTCATTATCTCATCTTTTAACTACAAAAGCTTGATAAAAGTTAGGGATATACATCCACATATTTCACTAGGATTTCTCTTTGAAGGAATTGATAACAAAGCAGTTGAAAAAGCTTTGACCATTCAGGCAAGTGGCCTTCACTGTGAAGCTGAATATGCGTTTTCAGCAGAAGCAAAAAGAGCGAAGGCAGCTGGATTAGAGCTTCGCGTATATACGGTTAACGACAAGCACTTGTTTCTTCAACTGATGAATGAAGGCGTAGATGTTATTATGACTGATGACTTGGAAATAAATAAAAGAATGTAAGTGAATGAAAAAGGCCGTAAACTAACTATTTCAGTTAATGAGATGTCCGAATTGTTGAGAGGTAAATCCTTTTGGTGGTTCGGATATTTTTGTTGGCTTGAAAAATAAGTTAAGAAATTAGTGGAATAGGGGACAGTGTCTGTAGCGCGATAGAACCAATGGTTTCTTACAAACTAACTATTTTAAAAACATCATGACTCGTCTTGGAGACAGAATCATTTAGTCATAGCCTAGCCTCTTTTCAAGTTGTACAAATACAACTTCTTTTCCATAAAACTAAATAGTTTAATAGGCTCTATTTACGTGTTAAGAGTCAACAATGTTTCTATAGACCCACACGAAACTCGTTTGGTACACTAGTTTTGCTCATTTTGTTGAGAAAGGTTGCGAACAGTGTGGAAAATTATTATGAACAAGCTCAAAAAGGTGCATGGGTTAGCATTGTCTCATATATTACATTATCAATTTGTAAATTAGTTATTGCATTTATTGCAGGTTCATCGGCTTTAAAAGCGGATGGTTTAAATAACGTAACGGATATTATCGCTTCAATTGCTGTATTAGTTGGATTGAAAATCTCTCAGAAGCCTCGAGACCACGATCATCCATATGGCCATTCGCGTGCAGAGCATATCGCTTCTTTAATCGCATCGTTTATTATGATGGTTATTGGTTTGCAAGTTCTTGCTGATGCAGGACAATCTATCTTTTTAAAAGAAGTAGAAGCTCCTAATCTATTAGCTGCATGGGTAGGGTTGGCTGCCGCAGCTATTATGTTTTTGGTTTATCGTTATAACATTAAGCTTGCTATTAAGCTAAACAGTCAGTCGCTTCGAGCTGTAGCAAAAGATAATCTATCAGATGCATTAGTCAGCATTGGCGCTGTTATTGGAATTGTTGGCTCTCAGTTTGGATTACCTTGGATCGACTTGGTTGCAGCTATTATTGTTGGATTAATCATTTGTAAAACTGCTGTAGAAATCTTTAAGGAAGCGACGCATTCCTTGACGGACGGGTTTGACCAAGAGCAGTTATTGCATTATAAAGAAGTTATTTCTGAAGTTAACGGCGTAAACGAAGTTCACGATGTGAAAGCCAGAATGCTAGGCAATCACGTTGTTTTAGATGTAACGGTAAAGGTTGACCCCTATTTAGACGTCATTAACAGCCATCAAATTGCTGATAAAATAGAACATATGATGAGCGATGAGTATCAAATTAAAGATACGCTGGTACATATTGAGCCGGATGTATCAAGAAAGTTAACGTGAAAAGAGTGTTTTTCTTTAGTGAAAACACTCTTTTTTCTTTTATCAGAAGTAGATTGTTAGAAAAAAGTACTTGAAAACTCTTCACATTTTCAGATAAGTATCCGTTATAAAAGAGGACAGTGAATTAATGAATGTAATGTAGAAAGGTGAGAGTATGAAAAAATTAAGCACCAAAATGATTCTATTCTTCACATCGATTATCATCATCTTATTATTGCTTGTTTCAGGAATTGTTTATCAATTTACGAAAAAGCAAATTGAACACGATGTGCAGGTACAATCACAAACGCTCGTGGGAGAGCTCAAAACAAATATCGATACTTATTTGAAAATGTATAGTCGTAAAGTAGCTGAGTATAGTGAAAACGACGTACTGGTTAACTTTCTAAAAGAAGAAAAAGAGCCACAAAAAGACAGCTACTTTAGCTGGCAAACGGTCCAAAGGGAATTTCAGCAAGTAAGCGAAAAATATCCAAATATGGCCCTCCAATATATTGGAACTGAAAATAAAGGAATGTACACGGTTCCGACGTTAGAATATGACGCAGATTATGACCCAACTGCTAGACCTTGGTATAAACAAGCAGTTGAAAGTCCTGGAGAAGTTATTTATACAGAACCGTATGAAGATGCATCTACTGGAAAGACGGTAGTAACTATTGCTAAAACAATCGAAGATCCTCAAACAAATCAACGTCTAGGGGTACTAGCAATCGATTTAGAGTTAGATGCTTTAAATTCTATGGTAGCAAAAGCTCAAGTGAATTATGATGGTTACGCTTTTTTATTTGATCAGCAAGGTCTTGTTCTCGTTCATCCAACCGCAACAGGCAATGAGTTGCAAAAAGAAGCGTTTATGGATGACGTTTATGCAAAAGATAAAGACTTTCTTCATTATAAATACAAAGGAGAGGATCGAGTTCTAGCCTTTGAGACAATTGAAGATACAGGGTGGAAAATAGGAAATGCCTTTATTTACGATAATATGCTTAGTAGCGCTAAGGAAATCTTTCGTATCATTATGACTATCGCAGCCGTTGGGATTTTATTATCAATTCTCCTAATCTTCTTTATTTCAAAAAGCATGACAAAGCCAATTGTTCGATTAAAAGAAGAAGTGGCAAAAGTGGCAGAGGGAGATTTAACGGTTCATATCCAAACCAAATCTAAAGATGAAATTGGTCAACTAACCAACTTGTTTAACGTGATGGTAGGGCGCAATCGCCAATTGATTGCAGCTGTTCAAGAATCTGTGGAAACAGTCAAGGTTTCTGTGGAAAATTTAAGTGCAGTATCAGAAGAAGCAACAGCATCTAGTGAAGAGATTGGAAGAGCCATTCATGAAATTGCAAGCGGCGCAACGCAGCAGGCTTCTGATGCTGATTCAACTAATCATAAAACGATGAGTTTATCAGCCCAAATTGAGCAGGTAATTGATAAAAATACCAAAATTAATACGTTAACGAGTGAAGCGATTCAAGCAAATACGCATGGTTTACATCAAGTGCAGTCACTGCGTGAACAAACGAATCAGTCTGCTAAAACGATTGAATCAGTTCAAGTTGTTATTAATGAGTTGACAGATAAGATGCAAGAGATTGAATATGTTATTCATACAATTAATGATATTTCAGATCAAACAAACTTACTTGCGTTAAATGCCAGCATTGAAGCTGCTAGAGCAGGAGAACACGGAAAAGGGTTTGCAGTAGTAGCAGAAGAAGTACGTAAGTTGGCTGAACAGTCATCTACTGCAACAGAGAAGGTTCGTTTAACAATTGCCAGCATTCAAAAAGAAGTTGCCATGGCTCGTCAAGAATTTGACCATACAAGAGAGCTATCAGTAGCGCAAGAAGGAGCCGTAGCGGATACAGAGCAATCATTTCGTGATATCGCCCAAAATATTGAACAGGTCGTTACATCTATTCAAGATGTGATGAACAATATGCAGGAAATTGATACTCATAAAGATGGTGTAGTAGCATCGATTCAAAGCATTGCAGCCATCGCGCAACAGTCGGCTGCAGGAACAGAAGAAATTACTGCATCGACTGAAGAGCAAATCCGAGCTATTTCGACTGTATCTGAATCTGCTGAACACCTGCAAGAGCTAAGTGAAGAGCTAATGAAAATGATTCATCAGTTTAAGATTGAAGAGGACATAAAAGGAGAATAAATAGTTAAGAAGCACAGCCTCAGGCTGTGCTTCTTAGTATCGAATTTAGCTAGCTTTTTGAATGGATTCAGCTTTGGATTTTTCAGAAGTAAAGCGATCAACTAATTGTGAAATTGCTCCGTCTCCTGTTACGTTACACGCCGTTCCAAAGCTGTCTTGAGCCATATATAGCGCAATCATGAGAGAAGTCATCGTTGCATCAAAACCTAGCATCGTTTGCAGTAAGCCTAAAGAAGCCATAACGCCACCGCCGGGTACACCTGGTGCGGCAATCATAGTAATTCCCAACATCAAAATAAAAGGTAAGACCGTTCCAAATGCTACTTCGGTACCGTTGATGTACAGTACAGCCATTGCACATGAAACAATAGTAATAGTGCTTCCTGATAAATGAATAGTAGCCAGTAATGGAATTGAGAAATCAGCTACTTTATCACGTACCCCATTCTTTTTGGCACGTTCCATTGTAACGGGAATTGTTGAAGCAGATGACTGTGTGCCCAGTGCTGTAAAGTAAGCGGGCATCATATTTTTTAATAAAGCAAGCGGATTTTTCTTAACTAACGTGCCAGAAACGCTGTATTGAACAAGTAAAATAACAAAGTGAAGAATCAAAATCATCACAAATACTTTTGCAAAAACGCTCATAATGGTCTGCACTTGACCACCTTGTGTCATGTTGGCAAAAATCCCTAAAATGTGAATCGGTAGTAAAGGGATAATAACCTTGCCAATCAGTAGTTCCACAACCGAACGAAAATCAATCATTACTTTTTTTAATGAATCATTTTTAATAGCTGCCATGCCTAGTCCGAGAGTAAAAGCTAATACAAGTGCTGTCATCACTTCCATTGGAGCAGGAATTTGAAGTTCTAAGAAAGGTTTTAGTAATGCTTTCTCAGGGTTTTCAAATGCAGAAGATTGAATGGAGTTATTCAGCATAACCGGATATAAATTATGCGCAACAAGATAAGCTAATAATCCAGCTATTGCTGTAGATCCATAAGCTAGAGCAGTTGTTAATCCTAAATATTTTCCTGCTCCCTTTCCAATTTCTCCGATTCCTGGAGCAATGAATGCAATAATAATGAGAGGAATTGCAAATTCTAAAAAGTTTCCAAATATTTCATTGAACGTAGCAAATATGCGAACAAACCATCCTGGCATAAAGCTTCCGATTACAACACCGGCAAAAATAGCCAAGATAATCCGTGGTAAAAGCCCAATTTTCTTCATGATGTCCTCCTGTGAAGTACAAATGTTTTCTAAGAATGTATTATACAGAAAGAGGGGCGAAATGTTAAGAGGAAATTTTGTTCAGAGTAAATAAAAAACAGCTTCGCTCCAACACTAAGCGTTGAGAAAGAAGCTGTTTCGTCTTTAAAAATACTGATTATATGGAATTAACGAAGCCTGGTCGGTTTTTGCTGTTACGCAAATATCTTCGTGTGTAAATGGATGCCAAAAGGCTAATTTAAAGGCATGTAAAGCTTGTTGTTGACCGCTTTGTTTACGTCCGCCATACAAGGTATCGCCGATTAAAGGATGGCCGATATAGCTTAAATGCACACGAATTTGATGCGTGCGTCCACTTTCGAGCATAAGTGAGACGAGCGCCTCATTTTTTGACTTGTTTTGTCTCAACACTTGAAAGTGAGTAACTGCAGCTTGACCGGATTTTGAGACTCTTCTCCTTGTAGAGTGATGGCGGTCTTTCCCAATCGGTTCTGAAATTGTTCCTTGTTTTTTAGCAAATAGGCCGTGTACAAGAGCAACGTATGACCGCTTAATTTGTCTTTGTGCCAGCATCTGATCAAATACAGAACTAGCAACATGGTGTTTGGTAAATAAAATAGCTCCTGACGTATCGCGGTCAAGCCGATGAACATGTCGAGGTTTTGTGTATAAACCTTGTGTAGAGAAATAATAAGCAACAGCGTTTAACAGTGTCTTAGTATCTTCAGGAGATGAAGGATGTGTATCCAAGCCCTGTGGTTTATTTATAATTAACACATGAGGGTCTTCATACAAAATTTCAAGCGGTAGTGGATACGGCTTAATTGTATGCTCTTCCGGGCTGTAAAGGTGAAGGTCAGCTTTATCTCCTTCTTGTAGCACATATTTCCATGGTAAGGTTTCTCCATTTATTTTGATGCTTTTATTCATTCGAAATAAATGCAGCGTTTTTTTAGAAAGATGCCATTTTTCTTTTAAATAGTCTTCAATTGTTAACTGACTGTCTTGTTTAGTAATGGGAATTTTTACCCATTCACTTTTTGCATTCACGCTTATCTCATCCTTTTCTTTCATGAATTATGGTAGATTTCAACAAGTGCGGAAGTTCCTTTTTTTAGGAGGAAATAACTACCTTATCTTCTTTGTTTTTATTTATGTTATCCTACGTATATAAACTTGTTTTATAAAAGGAGGGGCAACGTTGAAAATTGCATGTGCAGCTCCAGCTGAGATGGAACATTACATAGAAGAATTAACAGAGCAACTTCTATATGATTTATTACCTCAATATGTATCAGATGAACGACTACAGCATATTCATAGCCATTATTTACTTGGTCATCATGATGAGTCTAACCCATTATATAATGGATTACTTGATGAAGCATTGCAAGTCATTAGTAGTTTGCAAACAGTTATTGCTTTAGTTGAATCCATTCAACATCGTCCAATTAAAAAGAGTGATCGTGATCGATTCGGTAAAAATGTGAGAATACTTAGTAAATTTGGGTTTGTTTTTCCTTTATCTATTGAACTTTTTGAACGAGAGAACTTACTTGTATCTTATTCACAACACTCATCTCAAACTGAATATTATCATTAAAAAGGAGCATCCGCTGGGTGTTCCTTTTTTTAGGATGCTAAATAGTTAGAATTTTTAATTTTGTTTAATATAATGAAAAAAAGGGAAACTAAATTTTCAGTTATGTGCGAAAGAGGGTTGGTAAATATGTCAACAATAGATTTGTCTAAGTTTGAAAAGAAAATGATTATACGAAACATTAAACACTCTGATATAGATGCAATATTAGCACTTCAAAAACTATCATTCCCAGGAATGGAGCCGTGGAAGCGTGAGCAGTTAGAAAGTCATCTTGAAATCTTTCCAGAAGGTCAAATTTGTGCAGAGTTTGATGGAGAGATTATTGGTTCATGTTCAAGTTTGATTGTCAACTTTGATGAGTATGATGACCAGCATACGTGGGATGATATTACAGATGAAGGATATATCACAAATCATAATCCAGAAGGGTATAACCTATATGGAATTGAAGTGATGGTTCATCCAAATTATCGTGGGATGAAAATTGGGCGACGACTCTATGAAGCGCGCCAAGACTTAGCACGTGAACTGAACTTAAAAAGTATTATCATTGGTGGGCGCATTCCTAATTATCATAAACATTCAGGAGAAATGTCTCCTCGTGAATATGTAGAACAGGTAATTCACCATAAAATTTATGATCCTGTTTTATCATTTCAATTAATGAACGGTTTTACTTTGATGCGAATCAATCCTGGCTACCTCCCAGATGATTTAGCTTCTAATAAATATGCAACGCTCATGGAATGGAATAACGTAGACTATGTGCGACGTTCAAAACGCCATTTCAAAACATCATTCCCAGTGCGAATCTGCGTTGTGCAGTATATGATGAAGCAAATCAATTCATTTGAAGAGTTTGCTACTCAAGTGGAATACTATACGGACGTTGCGTACGATGCGAAAGCAGACTTTTGTGTATTCCCAGAGATATTTACGACGCAGCTTATGTCATTTTTAGATGAGCAAATTCCAAGTAAAGCGATTCAACGCCTTACAGAGTACACAGAAGAATACATTGAGCTCTTCACAGGGTTAGCTGTAAAATATAACGTAAACATTATTGGCGGTTCACACTTTGTGGAAGAAGATGACGGCGATATCTTTAACATTGCGTACTTATTCCGCAGAGATGGAACAATTGAAAAGCAGTATAAGGTGCATATTACACCAAATGAACGCAAATGGTGGGGGATTAGTCCAGGAAATGATGTAGAAGTATTTGATACAGATTGTGGGAAAATTGCCATCCAAATTTGTTATGACATCGAATTCCCTGAACTGGCACGAATTGCAACAGATAAAGGAGCTAACATTATCTTTACACCTTTCTGCACAGAAGACCGTCAAGGTTATTTACGCGTTCGCTATTGTTCTCAGGCACGCGCTGTAGAAAATCAAATTTATACCGTAATTGCAGGGACAGTAGGGAATTTACCGGAAACAGAAAATATGGATATTCAATACGCGCAATCAGCTATCTTTGCCCCTTCAGATTTTGAATTTGCAAGAGATGGTATTGTAGGAGAATGTAATCCAAATATTGAGATGGTCGTTATTGGCGACGTTGATCTGGAGATTTTACGCAGGCAGCGCCAATCGGGAACGGTTCGTCAGTTAAAAGATCGTAGACATGACGTTTATAATATTAAATATAAAAAATAAATTACGCCGCACCATGCAAATGCATGGTGTTTTTTTACTCATCTTTTGTCATAATATAAAGAAATAAATAAACAGAGTGAGGGGAAAACATGAGTTTTCATGGACAATCCGTTTTGCCTGCTGTACGTGATATGAAGCAGCTGGAACGTTTTTTAGCAAGTGAATATGAGTATGGTGTTTTGTTAGATAACCAAGTAGGTTTACTGCGAGGCATTATGAAAGAAGTTCATCGACACCAAAAGAAAATGATTATTCATCTCGATTTAATACATGGTCTAAAGCAAGATGAATATGCGGTTGACTTTCTATGTCAAGAATTGAAGCCGGCTGGCATTATCTCCACGCGTACCAACGTGATTTTAAAAGCGAAACAGCGAGGTATTTATGCCATTCAGCGCGTCTTTTTGCTAGATAGTACAGCCCTTAAGAAAAGCTATGAGCTCATTAAAAAGGTAGAGCCAGATTTTATTGAGCTATTACCAGGGATTATTCCATCACTTCTTAAAGAGGTAGCGGAAGAAACCGGGATACCAGTTCTCGCGGGTGGTCTTATTCGAACGGAAGAAGAAGTAAAGAATGCAATCGCTGCAGGTGCAGCTGCAGTCACTACTTCGAATAAACAATTGTGGAATACGTTTAAATAAAGAGTTATGAGGTTTGAATTTTTTGTCGAAAATGTGTTGACAACGCTTTCAACAGCTAGTAAACTTGTAAACAAGTTAATACATGTGACGGAGAATAGGAGATCCACGATATAGCTCTTTAAATTTATATGCATGAATTTAGAGGGAAGTATGGTGGATTTTTTTATTCTCTTCTTGCTGTAAACGGTTTCTTATTAGACCGAAGGAGGTTTTTATATGAGTCCATTTTTAGGTGAAGTAATTGGCACGATGATTTTAATTATATTAGGTGCTGGAGTTTGTGCTGGTGTTAATTTGAAAAAATCATATGCAGCAAATTCAGGCTGGATTGTTATTACGTTTGGTTGGGGATTAGCGGTAGCTATGGGGGCTTATGCGGTCGGTAACATTAGTGGTGCCCACTTAAATCCTGCTGTAACGATTAGCTTTGCAATTACTGGAGATTTCCCGTGGAAAGAGGTACCTCTTTATATAGTAGCACAAATGATTGGTGCAATTTTAGGAGCAACATTAACATATTTACATTATCTACCGCATTGGAGAGAAACAGCTGATCAAGGAACAAAATTAGGTGTTTTTGCAACAGGGCCAGCTATTCCTAATCCATTTTCAAACTTATTAAGTGAGACAATTGGTACGTTTATTTTAGTAGTTGGTTTACTAACAATTGGTGCAAATGAATTTACAGAAGGATTGAACCCATTAATTGTAGGCTTTCTTATTATAAGCATCGGTTTATCCCTTGGTGGTACAACTGGTTATGCTATTAACCCTGCACGTGACTTAGGTCCGCGTATTGCACATGCCATCTTACCGATTGCAGGAAAAGGTTCATCAAATTGGAGTTATGCTTGGGTGCCTGTCCTAGGCCCGATCTTAGGTGGATCATTAGGGGCAGTATTCTATCTTGCAGCTTTTAAAAATCAAACAGGAAGCGCGCTATGGGTTGTATTAACACTTGTGGCAATTGTGTTTGCTGGAGTGTATGGGATATCAAAAGCAAAAAATGCGCCAGGAATGGCAAAGAAAAGCGTTATCAAATAAATGAATGCGTTTTAATCACAGTCAGAGTAAAATAAAAGAAATAATACAAAAAGGGGAAATAAAGTATGGAAAAATATATTTTATCATTAGACCAGGGAACAACGAGCTCTCGCGCAATGTTATTTAATAAAAAAGGCGAAATCGTTCACGTTGCTCAAAAAGAATTCACTCAATACTTTCCAAATCCAGGTTGGGTAGAGCATAATGCTAACGAAATTTGGGGGTCAATCCTATCGGTTATTGCTTCTTGTTTATCGGAATCAGGAATAACACCTGAACAAATTGAAGCAATTGGAATTACAAATCAGCGTGAAACAGCGGTTGTGTGGGAAAAAGCAACAGGAAAGCCAGTTTATAATGCAATTGTATGGCAATCTCGTCAAACAGCAGGAATTTGTGAAGAGCTAAAAGAAAAAGGATATAATGATACGTTTCGCTCGAAAACTGGTTTATTAATTGATGCATACTTCTCAGGTACAAAAGTAAAATGGATCTTAGATAATGTGGAAGGTGCACGTGAGAAAGCTGAAAACGGTGAGCTTTTGTTCGGTACAATTGATACATGGCTAATTTGGAAATTATCTGGAGGGAAAGCTCATGTAACCGATTACTCAAATGCGTCTCGTACACTAATGTTTAATATTTACGATTTACAATGGGATGATGAACTATTGGATATCTTATCGGTACCAAAATCAATGTTACCTGAGGTCAAACCGTCATCAGAAGTGTATGGACATACGGTTGATTACCATTTCTTTGGTCACAACATTCCAATCGCAGGAGCAGCAGGCGATCAGCAGGCAGCTTTATTTGGACAAGCGTGCTATGAAAAAGGAATGGCAAAGAATACGTATGGAACTGGTTGTTTCATGTTAATGAACACGGGTGAAAAAGCCGTTAAGTCTGATCATGGGCTTTTAACAACGCTAGCTTGGGGTGTAGATGGGAAAGTTGAATATGCACTAGAAGGAAGTATCTTTGTCGCTGGTTCTGCTATTCAGTGGCTTCGCGATGGGCTGCGCATGTTTAAGGATGCAAAAGAAACAGAAAAGTATGCTAATCGCGTAGATTCAACAGATGGTGTATACATGGTTCCAGCTTTTGTAGGCCTTGGCACACCGTATTGGGATAGTGACGTTCGAGGTGCCATGTTTGGCTTAACGCGAGGTACAAAAAAAGAGCATTTTGTTCGAGCTACGCTAGAAGCATTAGCATATCAAACAAAAGACGTGCTAAGCGCAATGGAAGCTGATTCGGGCATTACATTAAAAACCCTTCGTGTAGACGGTGGAGCAGTTAAAAACAACTTCTTAATGCAGTTCCAAAGCGACTTGTTAAATGTTCCCGTTGAGCGTCCTGAAATTAATGAAACAACGGCGTTAGGAGCAGCTTATCTTGCAGGTCTAGCTGTAGGCTACTGGAAAGACCGCGAAGAGATTGCGCAGCAGTGGAATATGGAAAAGTCGTTCGAACCTGATATGGAAGAAAGCCGTCGTGAAGACTTATATGCAGGCTGGAAAAAAGCAGTTAACGCAACAATGGCGTTTAAATAAAAATGTAGATATTGGTATTTTGAATGTTAAAATTGAAAAATTCCTGCTGATATAGAGGAAAAACCTTTAAAATTAATCATATTTATGCTATACTAAAGACAAGTTAATAATTTGGTTGGAGAATCGGAGAGACCACGAATCCATATGTTATACATATGCGATTTGTGGTCTCTTTTTTTTAGATAACTGTAAAAAATTGAAAAAAGAAAAGGGGAATGACAAATGTTTTCAAGCAAAATGCGTGTAAATAAATTAGAAGAAATGACAACTCAAAAATATGATTTACTTGTTATTGGTGGAGGTATTACAGGCTCAGGAATTGCTTTAGATGCAGCAAATCGCGGAATGAAAACAGCATTAGTTGAGATGCAGGACTTTGCATCTGGAACATCAAGTCGTTCGACAAAGCTTGTCCACGGTGGCCTTCGTTATTTAAAGCAGTTTGAAGTGAAAATGGTTGCAGAAGTTGGAAAAGAGCGTGCCATTGTGTATGAAAATGGTCCACACGTAACAACACCAGAGTGGATGTTATTACCATTTCATACAGGAGGTACGTTTGGAAAGTACTCAACATCAGTGGGACTACGCGTATATGATTATCTAGCAGGAGTCAAACGTTCTGAGCGTCGTAAAATGTTCAGTGCTGAAGAAACATTAAAGCGCGAACCCCTTGTAAAATCACAGGATTTAAAAGGCGGTGGCTATTATGTTGAGTATAAAACAGACGACGCTCGCTTAACAATTGAAGTAGCAAAAGAAGCAGCAAATCGCGGTGCTGATTTAGTAAACTACACAAAAGTAGACGAGTTTATTTATGACAATGGAACGGTTATTGGTGCAGTAGTTGTTGATCAAATTACGAAAAGATCGTACAAAATTCATGCAAAAAAAATTGTGAACGCAGCTGGTCCTTGGGTTGATTCTCTACGTGAAAAAGATAATTCAAAAAAAGGAAAACAGCTACAGTTAACAAAAGGCATTCACTTAGTAATTGATCAAAAGCGTTTTCCACTGCAACAAGCTATCTACTTTGATACGCCAGATGGCCGTATGGTGTTTGCTATTCCACGTGATGGTAAAACATACGTTGGAACAACGGATACAGTCTATAAAGAAGATGCAAGGCACCCACAGATGACTGTAAAAGATCGCGAATACGTAATTGACGCAATCAACTACATGTTCCCAACTGTCAACATCACAGTTGATGATGTTGAATCAAGCTGGGCTGGTGTTCGACCATTAATTCATGAAGAAGGAAAAGACCCATCTGAGATTTCACGCAAAGACGAAGTGTGGACATCACATTCAGGATTAATTACGATTGCTGGAGGAAAACTAACTGGCTATCGTAAAATGGCAGAGCTTGTAGTAAATACGGTTGCAGAGCAGTTGAAAGCAGAAGGAAACGCGTTTAAACCTAGTCAAACAAAATATTTACCGATTTCTGGTGGAGATGTGGGTGGCTCTAAGAATTTCCCGAAATTCGTCGAGGAAAAAGTGAAAGTCGGCGTAGAGCTTGGGCTGTCTCCTGAAGCAGCAACAAAACTTGTTAAGCGCTATGGTTCTAATATTGATTTGTTGTATCGCTACATGACCGACTATAAAGATAAAATGAAAGCAAGTAATTTACCGGCAAGCGTATTTTTACAAGTACAGTATGGAATAGAAGAAGAGATGGTTACAAAGCCAATCGATTTATTTATCCGTCGTACAGGCGCTTTATTCTTTGATATTGCTTGGGTCCGTGAGTGGAAAGAAGCCGTTATTAAATACATGGCGCAAGAGTTAAGCTGGACGCCTCAGCAAACGTCTGAGTATAGCCAAGAGCTTAACAAACATTTACATGATGCAGTTGTGCCAGTTGATGAAAAAGGTAGCCAAATCGCTGATATTTCATGATACAATAGTACTACATTTCAAAAATTGTCAATTGCGTAAGGAGTAATAGCAGGAAATTCGATTCTTTCATCGAATTTTTATCATATTACGTTACAATATTGACAAGGTATGACATGTCATTTTAAAGGGAAAGGCGACATTTGTCGTTTTTCTCTTTTCATACATAAAGGTATTGATGAGGAGGCTTTTTTCATGAACTGGAAGCAAGTATACACATCTTGGATTGAAAATGTACATTTAGATGGAGAGTTAAAGGAAGCGTTAGCAAGCATTAAAGCGGATGAGAAACAGCTGGAAGATTGTTTTTACAAAAACTTAGAGTTTGGTACAGGTGGAATGCGTGGCGAAATTGGTCCGGGTACTAACCGTATGAATTTGTATACCATTCGCAAAGCATCCAAAGGGTTTGCAGATTATATTGCTTCTGCAGGGGAAGAAGCAAAGGCACAAGGAGTTGTTATCGCTTACGATTCAAGACATAAATCGCCAGAATTTGCGATGGAAGCTGCTAAAACCCTTGCAACTGAAGGGATTAAAACATACGTATTTGATGAGCTTCGCCCAACCCCCGAGCTATCTTTCGCAGTTCGTCAATTAGGTGCTTTTGGTGGAATTGTTATTACAGCGAGTCATAATCCCCCTGAGTATAACGGTTACAAAGTATATGGCCCAGATGGTGGGCAGCTGCCTCCAAAAGAAGCAGATGAGCTTGTAGGCTACGTAAATGCTGTTGAAAACGAACTTGAACTGTCAGTAAAAGAAGAGCAAGAGTTGAAGTCAGCTGGATTGATTGAAATGGTTGGTGCTTCTATGGATGAGGCATATAATGAAAAGCTCAAAACCATCTTATTAAATCCTAGCTTAGCACAAGAGGTAGGTCCAGAATTAAAAGTAGTCTTTACACCACTTCACGGTACGGCTAATAAACCGGTTCGAAAAGCGTTAGAAACAATCGGTTATACGAACGTAACGGTTATTGCAGAACAAGAACTACCAGATCCTAATTTCTCAACAGTAAAGTCACCTAACCCTGAAGAGAAAGCAGCGTTTGAATATGCTGTTAATAAAGGCAAAGAAATTGATGCAGATTTATTGATTGCTACAGACCCAGATGCCGATCGATTGGGAATTGCTGTGAAGGATCCAAGCGGTGAATATGCATTGCTTACAGGAAACCAAACGGGAGCAATTTTACTTCACTACTTGCTTTCTCAGAAAAAAGAACAAGGTGTGCTTCCTGAAAACGGTGTTGTATTAAAAACAATCGTAACATCAGAAATAGGAGCTGAGATTGCTCGTTCGTTTGGCTTACATGTTGTCGACACGCTAACAGGGTTCAAGTTTATTGGAGAAAAAATCAAGCAATACGAGCAAACAGGGGAATACGAATTCCAATTTGGGTATGAAGAAAGCTATGGTTATTTAATTGGTAGCTTTGCACGTGATAAAGATGCGGTGCAAGCTGCTGTTTTAGCAGTTGAAGTATGCGCGTATTACAAAAAGCAAGGTATGACGCTTTACGAAGCGCTTCATCAAATTTTCGAAACTTATGGCTTCTATCAAGAAGGATTAAAGTCATTAACGTTAAAAGGAAAAGAAGGATCTGAACAAATTCAACATATTCTTGCGACGTTTAGAAATGAGCCACCAAAAGAGATTGCAGGTCTTAAAGTATCCGTTCTTGAAGACTATACGCTAGGAACTCGTCAGTTTGTTGAAAGTGGAAAAGTAGAAGATATTGAGCTTCCAAAATCAAACGTACTTAAATATGTACTAGAAGATGGTTCATGGTTCTGCTTACGTCCATCTGGTACAGAACCAAAAGTTAAGTTTTATTTTGGTGTCGTAACCAAAGATGAACAAGCGAGCGCTAACCAGTTAGCTGATGTTCAAAAAGCCGTTATGAATCAAGTAGAAGAAGTTATTAATCGTGTGAACGCTTAAAAAAAGGCTGAGCTTATTTGCTCAGCCTTTTCTATACAGCTTTATTTGAATGAATTCCTTTGTAATAAGGAGAAGCTGTTAAAGCTTTATAAATTCGAGGCGCAATTAACGCCGCAATAATTGTAAAGATAATGTCTTTTACACCAAACCAAATCATAATTTTCCAAGCAGTCGCATAGCTCATTGCCGGAGCTTCTAACCAATAGTTAACAGCCATGTACATATATGTTGTTCCAATAATATAGATAATGGCAATACCTGCAAGTGCAGCACTTATAAATACTGAAAAATGAGGTTTCCCTTTCCATTCAATAACTTTTCCTACTACATAAGCAGCAACAATATATGATAATAAAAAGCCGCCCGTACTGCCAAATAAAACGCTAGCTCCTGATTTAAACTGAGCAAATACAGGTGCTCCTGCAAGCCCCACAAGGAAGTATACAATCATGGAAATAGCCCCTAAGCGACTTCCTAATAAAATCCCGGCTAGTATTACGAAAAATGGTTGCATAGACAGTGGAACGCCAGCTACCTGTAAGAATGGTGCCCAAGATGTAATATTTGCACCAATAGCCATGAGAGCTGCGAACATCCCTGCTAATGTTAAATCAAGTGTACGAAAACGAAGTTTTCCACTCAAAGTAATCTTCTCCTTCATATGTAAGATAGTCAATGATACTCAAATTGTACGTGTAAATGATTATTTATGTCAACTTATTTTTTATGCAGGTTCACAAAAAAGAAAGAAGAGGAAAACCTCTTCTTTTATCTATAGGTGATGTTACGTTAAGGGATCCACTGCTACAAAATCATTCAGGTTGTGCTCTGAAAGCTCTGAAGCATGGTCAATATAACGCAATAACGAATACAGTTCTTCTTGAATTACTCGATAGTTTCGTTCAAAGTTGTAGGCGTGTAAAAAATGTTCGATTTTCTTTGAAAGAAAATCATCTTCAGTGCGAACCATTAAAATTAACAAGTTATCCCATTGTGATCGATTCGTGTAATATAAAGCACGGTCATAATCAATTGTGTCCATTAACAGTCCTCCTTTTGAGGAGTTGAAATTAGTGTATGATATTTACGAAATTTGTTCCCCTGTAAATGTTGGTCAAAAGACCAATGTATAAATAACGGTTAGGAAGCAAAAATGACATTAGAATGAATTGTTTTGTATGAAAATAAAGTACTACCTTCCCAATTTCTTATAAAGAACCTGATTCAAAACACATGATTTGCGTCATTAGGACATAGATTGAATTAAGGGATATAAAGGGGGAGTTGTAGTGAAAGAAGCGGACTATAAACAACTACATCGAGCGATTGACGAAATTACTGAAATTGCAACAGGATTTGGTTTAGATTTTTATCCAATGAGATATGAGATTTGTCCAGCTGATATTATTTATACATTTGGCGCATATGGCATGCCTACAAGGTTTTCTCACTGGAGCTTTGGAAAGCAGTTCTATAAAATGAAGCTTCATTATGACCTTGGTTTAAGCAAAATTTATGAACTAGTTATTAACTCAGATCCTTGCTATGCATTTTTACTTGATTCAAATGCACTGATTCAAAACAAGCTTATTGTAGCTCACGTTTTAGCCCATTGTGACTTCTTTAAAAACAACAGCCGCTTTGCGAATTCTAAACGAGATATGGTTGAAAGCATGGCTGCAACTGCAGATCGTATTAAAGAATATGAAGTACAATATGGCAAGCGAGAAGTAGAGAAGTTCTTAGATGCAATTTTATCGATTCAAGAGCATATTGATCCATCTTTAATGAGGGCAAAACTGTCATGGAGCATGGATGATGTAGAAGAAGAGCAGGAAGAAGTTTCATCACCATACGATGATTTATGGAGCTTAGACTCACGTGGGAAAAAGAAAACTCGTCAAGTGGAGAAGTTTAAGAAATTTCCACCTCAGCCAGAGAAGGATATTCTTTTATTTATTGAACAATACAGCCCATACTTAGAAGAGTGGCAGCGCGACATTTTAACGATGATGAGAGAAGAAATGCTGTATTTTTGGCCGCAGCTTGAAACAAAAATTATGAACGAAGGCTGGGCATCTTATTGGCATCAGCGAATCATTCGTGAAATGGATTTAACAAGCGATGAAGCTATTGAATTTGCAAAGCTAAATGCAGGTGTTGTTCAACCGTCTAGAACAAGCATCAATCCATATTATTTGGGCTTGAAGATTTTTGAAGACATTGAAGAACGATATGATAATCCTACTGCCGAAATGCAGCGACGCGGCATTCAAAAAGGTTCAGGACGGGAAAAAATGTTTGAGGTTAGGGAAGTTGAATCGGATATCTCATTTATTCGAAATTACCTAACAAAAGACCTTGTCATGAGAGAGGATATGTACTTATTTCAAAAGCAAGGGAAAGATTATAAGATTGTAGATAAAGACTGGACAGAAGTGCGAGATCAACTTGTTAACATGCGCGTAAACGGTGGTTTTCCGTATATTACAGTCACGAATGGTGATTACTTGAAAAATGGAGAGCTATACTTAAAACATTGGTATGAAGGAATTGAACTAGACGTCAAGTATTTAGAGAAGGTTGTGCCGTATTTGTATCAATTGTGGGGCAGACCTGTGCATCTAGAAACCGTAATGGAAGAAAAGCCAATCGCCTTTACGTATGACGGGAAAACAGTACACCGAAAGCATTTATAATAAAAGGAGAAGCATTCGCTTCTCCTTTTTGTATATCTACAGTCTAATAAGTATACGACCTTGAGCTTGTCCTTCAAGCAGCATTGGAAGATAGTTAGGTACATCATTAAGAGAGATTTCTTCTTGGATGAAGTCTTCAAGCTGATTTGGCTTAAAGCTTGTTGCTAGCAGCTTCCATGTCTCGTTTCGAAGGGACAATGGGCAATAGACAGAATCAATACCAAGTAAGTTCACTCCGCGTAAGATGAACGGGAAAACTGTAGTTGGGACGGCTGTTCCAGCCGTTAAGCCACTAGCTGCAACAGAACCACCGTATTGAATTTGGGATAGCACGCTTGCGAGCGTTTCACCCCCTACGCTATCGACTGCAGCAGCCCACTTTCCTTTTGCTAAGGCTTTGACTTTACCGTTGTAAACATCTTCTCTAGTTAAAAGAGTGGTAGCTCCAAGCTTTGTTAAATAGGTGGCACTAGAAGCTTTTCCAGAGCTAGCAGCAACCTCATAACCCATCTTTGATAAAATAGAAACGGCAAAGCTTCCTACACCACCTGTAGCGCCAGTGACTAGGACAGGGCCATCCTTTGGTTTCAAGCCCGAATCAATGAGCTTTTTTACAGATAAAGCAGCTGTAAAGCCAGCTGTTCCAATTACCATAGCTTCTTTTAAGGTTAGTCCATCGGGAAGAGGAACAATCCAGTCTGCAGGGATGCGAGCGTATTCACTATAGCCACCGTAATGAGAGACTCCAATTTCGTAGCTGGTTGCAATGACTTCATCACCGCTTTTAAAGCGAGGATTATTAGAAGAAACAACCGTACCTGCTAAATCAATTCCTGGTACAAAGGGATAGGCTTTGACAATATTTCCGTTTGGAATACTAGCTAGGCTATCCTTATAGTTAATACCTGAGTAGTGAACTTTGATGAGAACATCGCTTTGCGGTAACTCGTCGAGCGTGAGCGTTTGAATAGTAGATTGAACTTGTTCGTTCTCTTTTGTTAAGACAAGAGCTTTAAAATTTTCCATGCCGTTCTGTCTCCCTTCATATCTTCGAGCTTATATTTATTATAAAAGACAAAAATTCAAAAGTATAATACGATGCAGATAATGCAAAAGGCTGCAGTTCAGCAGCCTTTTATTGAATCATATTTAAAAAGCGACGAGTTCGCTCTTCTTTAGGGTTTTTGAAAATTTCTTCTGGCGTTCCACGCTCCATGATTACGCCTTGATCCATAAAGATTACTTCGTCTGCCACTTCTCGAGCAAAGCGCATTTCATGTGTGACCACAACCATGGTCATGCCTTCTCTTGCTAAATCTTTCATTGCTTTTAGAACATCGCCTACAAGCTCAGGATCCAAAGCAGATGTAGGCTCATCAAATAGCATTACTTTAGGGTCCATAGCCATTGCTCGAGCGATACCCACACGCTGCTGTTGTCCTCCTGATAATTGAAATGGATAAAAATTAACCTTGTCTCCTAGTCCAACTTTTTGTAGCAGGGAAACAGCGCGTTCTTTCGCCTGTTGTTTTGAAATACCCTTTACAATAACAGGCCCTTCCATAACATTTTCAAGCGCTGTTTTATGAGGAAATAAATTATAGTTTTGAAATACCATTCCCGTTAAGCTACGAAAAGATGTTATCCTTTGCTTTGGTAACTTTTTCTCAAAGCTTACTTCTTGATTATCGATGATGATTTTGCCATCAGTAGGAAGTTCCAGCAAGTTTAAACAGCGAAGAAACGTTGTTTTTCCGGAACCTGAAGGACCGATTAGAACCACTACTTTACCCTGCTCGATGTTTAAATCAATTCCTCGCAATACGTGTAAATCATCAAATGATTTATGAAGGTTCGTAATGTTAATCACGCTAATAAACTCCTTTTTTAATACAGTTATCTTGAGACATAACGGTCAAGCTTCGCTTCAATTCGTCCTTGAACAATGGAAAGAATGGTACACATAATCCAGTATAAAAGAGCCGCTTCCGTATAAAGTAATAAAAATTCATAGTTTGTGGCCGCAATTTCTTGTGCACGACGAAACATTTCGGTTACCAAAATAAGAGATGCTAGCGACGTATCTTTAATAAGGCTAATGAATGAATTCGATAAAGGCGGAATGGATACGCGAGCAGCTTGGGGTAAAATAATACGCTTTAAAGCTTGAGTATATGTCATCCCAATTGAATAACCAGCTTCCCATTGCCCTTTAGGAATCGATAAAATCGCAGCACGGATGATTTCAGATGCGTACGCACCTACGTTTAATGAAAACCCAATTACTGCGGCAACAAATGGATCAATTGTAATATCTAGCGTTGGCAACCCGTAGAAAATAATAAATAATTGCACTAGTAAAGGTGTCCCTCGAATCAGTGACACGTATACGCGCGCAATTATATTAAATACTTTTATAGAAGATAAGCGTCCAAGCGCTGTAAGAATAGCTAAAATAAGGCCTAGTATAAATGAAATAAGCGTTAGTGGAATAGTATATTGAATAGCTCCCTCTATCATTGGATAGAGGGAGGATTGAGCAATAGAGATTAAGCGCTCTGCACGCTCAGGGTCAGTAAAGATACTATTTAGGAGAAACATCTTCACCAAACCATTTTTCAGAAATTTTAGCGTATGTGCCGTCTTCTTGCATATCTGCTAAAGCTTTATTTACTTCTTCCACTAACTTACCGCTATCTTTGCGAAACATTAATCCACTTGCTGATGCGTCTTCTGCTTCATCTACAATTTTTACAGGTGCATTTGGACGTTGTTTTTTATAGTCTAAGAATGATAATTTATCATTAATTGTACCGTCTACACGTTTTGAAACGATTAACTCAGCTGATTGCGTGAATCCTTCAACACCTACTAGTTCAGCTTCATATTTTTTTGCTAAATCAGCATAGTTACTTGTAAGTGATTGTGCAGACTTTTTACCTTTCATGTCCTCAAATGATTTCACTTCATTATTGTCTTCACGAACAACAAGCACCGCTGCAGACTCAATGTATGGGTCAGAGAAATCATATTTTTTTTCGCGGTCTGGACGAATTCCAACTTGGTTAGCAATCATGTCAAAACGCTTAGCGTCTAAACCAGCAAACATTCCATCCCACTGTGTTTCTTTAAATTCAGCTTTCACACCAAGGCGCTTTGCAACTTCTTGTGCAATTTCAACGTCAAAGCCTGTTAACTTATTAGAGTCGTCATGGAACGTAAATGGAGGGTATGTACCTTCTGTTCCAATTGTTAGAACGCCGTCTTCTTTTACTTTTTCGTATAAATCTTGATCACTTTTACTTGCGTTATTTGTTTCTTTTTCATTTGACCCACAAGCTGCTAACACAACTGTGAACGCTAATAAAAGAGATAAAAATGCAACTAATTTTTTCATTTTTTGTTAAACCCCCAGTAATTTGATAGGAATTATATTTCTTGATAGCGTAATTGATATTAAACAAGAAGAAGTTAAAAGTCAATAAAAAAAACTTCTAATAGATAGTATGGCTGTTCTCAAAGGGTTTATGTACTTTGTAGAGCATCAGGAAAAGGTTGGGATTATCATATTAAAAATCATTAGTTTATGAATAAAAAGGAAAGGGAATAAGTAGATAGCTGATGATATTTTAACAAAATTTACGTTCTTCCCTTATTGTTTTTGGGACAATTGTTTTATTTTGATTAGATATTCCTTACTCATACTCGAAACTTGTTATAATAGAGAAAAGAGCATTGAAATTAGGATTTGAAAAGTGGAGATAAGTTTAATGAGAAAACGTGAAGTATGGAAATATATTTTATTGATTGTAACAATTGCAGGACAAGTCATTAGTTTTATCTTTTTAATGGTTAACAGCATAGCTGCCTTGTTATTCTACGGATTTTATATCCTAACTTTTGCTACCTTACTTGGCTCATTTCTATGGGAAGAGCATAGGGAAAAAGAAAAAGAGCTCGAAGATTATTAGCTCGGTACATGAGAAAAATGGTCCAGTAGGTTGTAATCACTCACAAATATGTTATACTTCTAAATGAAAAGTGAAAATATTAGAAAAAATCACTAGGGGAGCCTTTATGGCTGAGACGAAAAAATTCGGACCCTTTGAACCTGATCTGGTTTGTACCAGCGTAGGGAAGTGGATGAGCCATGTTTACATAATGAATGCATGCCAACCACTCTACGTTGTAGAGTGGTTTTTTTGCGTTTATGTCGAAATAAAGGTGAGGATGCTATGATACCCAAACTACATGCTGTGTCAACAGGGAAACAGTCCTTTGAACAGCTTCTGAAAATTAGCAGAGATATTGACCCGTATGTAGGAGCTATCCATATTCGAGAAAAAGAGCGAACGGCACGAGAGTTAGAAATGCTCATTGAAGAACTCAAAAAAGACGTGCACGCTTCAAAGCTAATTGTTAACGATCGAGTAGATGTAGCTTTTGCCTCTCATGTAAAGGGTGTGCACTTGGCTTATCACAGTCTAAGTGTTCAAGGGGTAAAAGCACATTTTCAGCCATTGATTGTTGGTAAATCCGTACACAGTATTAAAGAAGCACAGGAAGCTGAACAAACAGGTGTTGATTATGTCATTTATGGTCATGTGTATCCATCAAAGTCAAAGCTTGGTCAAACACCTCGAGGGCTTGAACGGTTAAATCAAGTGGTTCGTTCAGTGAAAATACCCGTAATTGCCATCGGGGGAATTATGCCTTGCAATGTGAGCGAAGTATTGAGCACAGGTGCACACGGCATCGCTGTTATGTCGGGTGTATTTCAAGATGAAAACCCGCTACAGGCAGCGAAGGAATATGATGAACAACTAAGGAGGTGGAGTGATACATATGCAAATACATTATGATGCACTCGTTATTGGTGGCGGGGTCATTGGAGCCTCAACCGCGTATCACCTTTCTAAAATGGGATATCAAGTAGCAATTTTAGAAAAAAACCAGATTGGTTGTGAAGCATCGGGAGCAGCTGCTGGAATATTAGGTGCGCAAGCTGAAATTGATGAAGAAGGGCCGCTTTTAGAGCTAGCCATTCAAAGTAGGTCGCTTTTTCCGAATCTCGTTGCTGAATTAAAAGAAAAAACGAATATTGATGTTGAGTTCATTCAAAAAGGACTATTAAAAGTAGCAGCAACTGAAGCGGAAGCAGGTTTGCTAAAAGCCAAAGCAGAGCGTCACAGGCGGTGGGATTCGGAAGTGAAGTGGTTATCTCCTGACGCAGCAAGGCAAGCTGAACCGTTGTTAACCCCTGATACATACGGGGCTATTAGCATTCCAAAAGATGGCCAGCTGATGCCAGCTAAGTTAACCCAAGCTTTGGTACACGGAGCTTTGTACCATCAGGCAGCTATTTATGAGAACTGTCATGTTCATGAGCTTATATACGATAACAAAAAGGTAGTTGGCGTACGGACATCAGCGGGCAACTTCTACAGTGACCAAGTGATGGTAAGCGCCGGTGCTTGGACGAAAGATCTGGTGACGGCTATTCAGCCAAAGCATTTGTTTCCTATTAAAGGTGAGTGTATATCCCTCACGACCAATCAACCAAGCATTCAAAAGACCATATTTTTAGATGAAGGATTTTATGTTGTTCCAAAAGCAGGGGGAAGAATAGTGATTGGAGCTACAAAGCGTCCCCATGATTACACGAAGCACGTATCTGCAGAAGCTATTGAATTTTTAATTAGCAAAGCAATCTCTCTTGTTCCATCACTTGCAGAGGCGTCATTTGAAAAAGCATGGGCAGGGCTTCGTCCACAAACTGTAGATGGTTGGCCATATTTAGGACAGCACCCGGAATTAGATAATGTTTATTTAGCATGTGGACACTATCGAAATGGTATTTTACTAAGTGCAATCACAGGTAAAATCATGGCGGAGCAAATGAAAGGTGAGAATCCAAAACATTCCTTTTTTTCAGCTTTTCGCTTACAAAGAGAAATGGAGGGAACGTATTGAACTTAGTGATTAATGGAAAGAGCGTTGAGATAGATTCCTCAATTCAAACGGTTTCTGAGTTATTAGAATCAAGGGATTTACATGAGAAAGTAGTGATTGTCGAGTTAAATAAAGAGATTTTACAAAAGCAAGATCATGAAAAAGCCTCATTGTCAGAAGGCGATTTACTAGAGATTGTTTCATTTGTAGGAGGAGGATGAAAGTTATGTTGAAAATAGGAAAATATGAATTTGCATCTCGTTTACTTTTAGGTACAGGGAAGTTTCCAGATTATACGACGCAGCGTCAAGCAGTAGAAGAATCAGAAACAGAGATTTTAACATTTGCAGTGAGGAGAATGGATATTTTTGATCAGTCTCAGCCTAACTTGCTTGAAGCTCTTGATGTTAAAAGGTTTACGCTTTTACCAAATACAGCTGGAGCTAAAAATGCCGAAGAAGCGGTTCGAATTGCGAAGCTGGCAAAGGCATCTGGGTTGTGTGATATGGTCAAGGTTGAGGTGATTGGCTGTGATAAAACGTTATTGCCAGACCCTGTTGAAACGTTAAAAGCAAGTGAAGAGTTGTTAAAAGAAGGTTTTACAGTATTAACGTATACGTCTGATGATGTTGTACTTGCTAGAAGGCTTGAGGAACTAGGTGTTCATGCTATTATGCCTGGAGCTTCTCCAATTGGGTCGGGACAAGGGATTATTAATCCGTTGAACCTGCAGTTTATTATTGAACAGTCTAAGGTGCCTGTTATTGTAGATGCGGGCATTGGTACAGCTTCTGATGCTGCCAAGGCAATGGAGCTAGGTGCGGATGCTGTTTTACTAAACACCGCTGTATCAGGCGCAAAAGATCCTGTGAAAATGGCTCGCGCGATGAAGCTTGCAATCGAAGCGGGGCGTGATGCTTATTTAGCTGGTCGTATTCCATTTAAAGAATATGCGGTCGCAAGTAGCCCAACAGAAGGGATGAGTATGGGGTGACAGCGCGCTATTCACGTCAAGAGCTCTTTTCCCCGATTGGTAAAGAAGGACAGAAAAAATTATCACAAAAGCATATCTTATTAATTGGAGCAGGTGCTCTAGGGACAGGAAATGCAGAAGCGCTTGTTCGAGCTGGGGTTGGAAAGTTAACAATCATTGACCGAGATTATGTAGAGTGGAGCAATTTGCAGCGTCAGCAGCTTTATAGTGAGAGAGATGCAGCTAATCGTATTCCAAAAGCAGTAGCTGCTTCAGAAAGGCTCGCTGAGATTAATGGAGATGTTGATATTGAAGCACACGTAGCAGACGGTACGCCTCAATTTATTGAACAGCTGCTGGAAAACGTTGATTTAATAATTGATGCTACGGATAACTTTGATACACGTCTTGTAATAAATGACTTATCACAAAAACACCAAATTCCTTGGATTTATGGAGCGTGTGTGGGGAGCTATGGGATTAGCTATACAATCGTTCCCGGAGAAACTCCATGTTTAGCATGTTTGTTAGAATCAGTACCTTTAGGTGGGGTTACGTGTGACACGGTAGGGATTATTAGCCCTGCTGTACAGATGGTTGTTGCACACCAAGTGACAGAGGCACTAAAGATTCTTGTAGAAGATCAAGGAGCACTGCGTTCACAGCTAGTATCATTTGATGTTTGGAAAAATGAATACCGTACCATGAACGTTCATGCTTTAAAAACAGATGAATGTACATCGTGTGGTCAGCAGCCAGTTTTTCCTGCACTTCAATTTGAAAATCAGTTGAAAACAGCTGTACTATGCGGACGTGACACTGTACAAATTCGCCCTGCAAAGGCAACGCAAGCACCTAACATAGTAGAGTTAGAACAGCATTTAAAAGGTAAAGGGTACCGAGTGGACCGAAATCCATATCTTTTGTCCGTAGCAATTGATGATTATCGTCTTGTTGTGTTTCAGGATGGAAGAATTTTTGTACACGGCACAAAAGATACAGTAGAAGCAAAAAACCTTTATCACCGTTATATTGGGTAAATGACGAAAGGAAGATTTTTATGAGTGTAGCAAAAGCACTGACAATAGCTGGCTCTGATAGCGGAGGAGGAGCCGGAATTCAAGCAGACTTAAAAACATTTCAAGAGCGTAAAGTATTTGGTATGTCCGCTATCACAGCGGTAACGGCTCAAAACACTCTAGGTGTTCAAGGGGTATATCCGCTCACTGAGGAAGCAATTGCCAAGCAAATTGACTCAGTTGTTACCGATTTACGCCCAGATGCCATTAAGACAGGCATGCTTTTTAGCTCAGATATTATCCGTATTGTGGCGGATAAGCTGCATAAGTACGAACTGAAAAACGTAGTAGTCGACCCGGTTATGATCGCAAAAGGCGGACAATCATTACTTCAGCAAGAAGCTATTGTTGCGTTAAATGATGTACTGCTACCACTATCCGAAGTTGTGACGCCTAATATTCCCGAAGCAGAAATTATGACAGGATATGAAATTACAACGATGGAACAGCGAAGAGAAGCAGCCAAAAATCTTCATAGCCTTGGAGTGAAAAATGTAGTCATAAAAGGGGGCCACGATCAATCCCAAGAGGAGATGATTGATTTAGTCTATGACGGTCAGTTCTTTCATGAAATTGTTCATAAGCGCGTAGATACGAAGCATACGCACGGAACAGGTTGTACGTTTGCTGCTTGTGTAGCAGCCGAGTTAGCTAAAGGAGCAACTATTCTAGAAGCCGTTCAGCTTGCTTCGGATTTCGTCCATGCTGCGATTAAGGATACGCTAGAAATTGGAAATGGGCATGGACCTACAAATCATTGGGCTTATCGGAAGCTTACGTAAAGCAGCATCTCAAAAACAGCATCTCTGCTTTCGAGATGCTGTTTTCTATTCACTTATGCCAACTCGGCAATGGGGAAATCGCGGATTTAACAGTTCCTCATAAATAAAATGAGCGGTGTCACCCGTAGATATCTTTTTCCCATCTAAGGGAAGGACGTTTTTTTCAACGCGGTAGTGCGCTGTAATATTTCCATCAGGTAAGTAAGTAGGGCATACAATCGTCCAAAGAAGATTACTTTCTTTCAAGGTCAAAAACCCTTTTAGGTGATCTTCAGCAGCTCTTGTAAGCTTACGCTTTGATTCACTAGACTGAAATCGATATAGTGAAGGTTCTGTTCGAGATTGTAAGATTCCTGCGGTGCCGACAGTAATAATTCGCTCAATACTATGCCTAGTCATTACTTTTATAATTACAGGCATGCTTTCTGAAATGACGTTAGCTCCATCGGTACTAAGTGTACTAATGACAGCATTCTGTCCTTGAAACAAACAATCCAATACTTTTTCTTCACGAGCGTCGCCTTCAATTACCTTCAAGTTAGTATGTGAAATAGGCAGGCGGTGCACATTCCGAACTAAAGCTGTTACCTTGTGATTGTTTTCCAATAATAGTTCAATAAGCTGTTGACCAACGCGTCCCGTTGCACCTAATAAAGCAATATCCAAATTGCATCTCTCCTTTATGTAAACATACGAAGGGCATGAATCTTTCTTTCATAGAATATAATAAAGCAGTTTCTAGAAATAGCCAAATAAAATCGGTTTGTCATAGCAGTTGACATTCATTTTCAAATAGAAAGGTTTCTGATATGATATATTTGTACTATTTTGCACTAAAGGGTAAACGCAATGATGTAGTATAAAATTTTATTATTTTTTTAGGAGAGTGAATGACCTTTGGTAGACCTACCCCTGAGTCAAATTATTTTGTTGGCAGTTCTTATCTTATTATCAGCTTTCTTTTCATCTGCTGAAACAGCTTTTTCAAGTGTAAATAAAATACGCCTGAAAAACTATGCTGATGAAAAAAGAAGAGGAAGCAAAAAAGCGCTGTTGATTACTGAAAACTTTGACCAAGCGTTATCCACCATTTTAATTGGAAATAACATTGTAAACATTGCTGCATCTTCTATTTCAGCGAAGGTAGCAATTGATTTATTCGGCGGTAATTCAGCGCTTGTCATTAGTACAGTAGTTATGACCATCTTAATTTTAATTTTTGGTGAAGTATTACCTAAATCATTAGCAAAAGAGCATGCAGAAAGCTTTACATTGATGATATCCGGTATTTTATACTTTTTAATTAAAGTACTAACACCAATCTCTTATCTTTTTGTTTTGCTGAAGTCTGGTGTGTCAAAACTATTCACAGGTAAAGAATATAGCCCTTCAGTTACTGAAGAAGAAATTAAAGTAATGGTTGACCTGAGTGAAGAGGAAGGCGTTATTGATAATCAAGAAAAAGAGCTTGTTCATCGTTCGTTAGAGTTTAATGAAATTGTTGTTGGACAAATTCTTAAACCAAGAATCGATATGGTAGCGATAGAGGTCAATCAGCCGATTGATGAAATAAAAGAAATCTTTTTAGAAGAACGATATTCGCGAATTCCAGTTTATGAAGATAATATTGACAATATTATTGGAATTTTATCAGAACGTGATTTTTTAACATATTTAGTTCAAGAAAAAGAAGTAAATCTTCGTGAATTAGTACGTGAGCCAATGTTTGTAGTCGAATCAATGAAAATTTCTGTTTTACTACCTGAATTACAGAAGAACAAAGTACATATGGCAATCGTTGTAGATGAATTTGGTGGTACTTCAGGTCTGGTGACGCTTGAAGATATTTTAGAAGAAATTGTAGGAGAAATTTGGGATGAACACGATGAAGCTGTTCGCTATGTGGATCAAATTAGTGAAACAGAGTTTGAATTTAATACGGAAATCCCCCTTGATGATTTCTTAAAATATGTTGAGGTGCCGGCACCAGAAAGTTCGTATCATACCCTTGGTGGCTGGATTTTTGAACAGTTTGAACGAGTTCCTGTTGCAGGAGATTTCTTTAGTTATGAAGGCGTAACGTTTACAATTAAAGAGGTTGAAAATCGTCGTATTCGTAAAGTCAATGTTCAAGTTCAGTCAGCGTCAAATAATGAATTGGAAATAGCAGACTAGAAATCGTATCTTGTCTATTGTAAAAATAAAAAGCACCTCAACAGTTGTTGAGGTGCTATAGCCATGTTATAAAATTGTGTAAATATTAGTACTTGCCGCCACCTAATTGTTGCTCAGCTAATTGTACTAAGCGCTTAGTGATTTCTCCACCAACAGATCCGTTTGCGCGAGCTGTTGTGTCTGGCCCTAAGTTTACGCCAAATTCACTTGCGATTTCGAATTTCATTTGATCGATAGCAGCTTGAGCTCCAGGTGCTACTAACTTGTTTGATGAATTGCTGTTTGATGCTTTTTGGTAGTTTGCCATGTTTATTCATCTCCTCGTTAGATAAAATAATAGTAGTATGGTTGGGCTAGCTGGAATTGAACCAGCGTCGATAAGTTTAGCAAGAAACTTATCTGCCTACCTCGGCGTAGCCCAGTAGTAAATGCTTGCTTTGTTGTTACTAGTAGTATGACAAAGCACTTAAAAGTTTATACATAAGAAAATATTAGTAATTATTGGTAATTTGGATGGAAATCAGTAGAGTAGAAATAATGGAGTTGCACATATTATGTATATCTTATCGAAGTAAAGAAGGGGTAAGGAAATGATGCATATATGTGAGCTTTGCAATGGGCTGTCTACTTTATCTGAATATTGTAAGGTATGTGGCTATGAGTTAAGCGATATGGGAAAGATTAGCGACTATTTCGATGATTACAGCGCGTATATGGAAATTGATGAATTAAAGCTTGAAAACGGCATTTCAAATGATTATGTGCAGCATATTTGCACACACTTTTTCTATTGTCAGAGATGTCAGCACGAAGAGATTAAGTTCATTAAAGAATAAAAAAAGAGAAGAGGGAACTCTTCTCTTTTTTTATTCTTATTCTTTTTCTGCACGAATGCGGCTTTCTGTTTCTGCATCAAAGAAGTGAGATTTATTTAAGTCTAATGCTAAAGTAAGCTTTTGTTGAGCTTTTACTTCAGAACGAGCGTCTACGCGAGCGACAAAGTCTTGTCCGCCAATTTTAGCATACACCATTGTTTCAGCTCCCATTAGCTCTGAAACATCCACATTAACGGTTACTTTTGTGCCAGCTGAAGCTTCAATGAAGACAGGCTCATCATGAAAATCTTCAGGACGGATACCTAGAATTACTTCTTTATTTACATAGCCTTGGTCACGTAATACTTTCATTTTCCCTTCTGGAACTGCAAGAACAGAATCACCAACCGTAATTTTACCATCAGATAGGTTTCCTTTTAAGAAGTTCATAGCAGGTGAACCAATGAATCCGCCTACGAATACATTTTCTGGCTTTTCGTATACTTCTTTAGGCGTTCCAACTTGTTGAATGATACCGTCTTTCATAACAACTAAGCGGCTAGCCATTGTCATTGCTTCCGTTTGGTCATGCGTAACGTAAATTGTTGTTGTACCTAATCGTTGGTGCAACTTAGCAATTTCAGAGCGCATTTGCACACGAAGCTTTGCATCTAAGTTTGATAGTGGCTCATCCATTAGGAATACTTTTGCGTCACGAACGATTGCACGTCCTAATGCTACACGCTGACGCTGCCCCCCTGATAAAGCTTTTGGTTTGCGGTCTAGATATTGCTCTAACCCAAGAATGCGCGCAGCATCTTTTACACGACGATCAATTTCATCTTTTGGAAGCTTACGAAGCTTTAATCCAAACGCCATGTTGTCATATACAGTCATATGAGGATATAACGCATAGTTTTGGAACACCATCGCAATATCACGGTCTTTTGGCGCAACGTCATTCACGCGCTTATCGTCGATATAGAAATCACCTTGTGAAATTTCTTCTAAGCCTGCTACCATTCGTAGAGTTGTTGATTTACCGCAACCAGATGGTCCAACGAATACGATAAACTCTTTGTCTTCAATGTGAAGGTTAAAATCTTTTACAGCCGTTACGTTTTTATCATAAATTTTATAAATATGCTCTAATTTTAATTCAGCCATTTTTTATTCTCCCCCTTGAGTATGTACCTTGTTATTATGAAACCGCTTTCTGTATAAACAGTGTACGATGAATAAGAAAACCGGTAAATGGCAGATGTGCACAAAAAAATGAAAAGGTTTTCGTGCATGTTTACGAAAACCTTTTCATTTTATTAATTCAGCGACTCGGCTGCTAATATGGCAAGGTAGGCTGAAACAGCTCCTTGAAAGTTTTTAATATCTAGATCGGTTCGGTCAATAAACTTATCGATGCGATACTGCAGACTGTTGCGATGCATATATAGTTTCTTTGCCGCAAGCGATACGTTAAGATTGCATTCTAAATAACATTTAACAGTGTTAAGTAAAGTCTCGTCATCTTTTATTAACGATAAAATAGTATTCATTTGTTCCTTGGCAGCGGGAGACATCTCTTTAATCAACCAATATGGGAGCGTTGTTGAAAGCTTAATCACTTTTTCTTTTTCAAACACTTTTTGAACTTGTTCAAACCAGCTTTTTTCCATGTGAAAAGCATGAGAGGGTGAAAAAGGAAAAGAGTGAAGTTGGCCTTCAAAAAATTGCATATCACTTTCAAAATCATGTGATAAAATCGTTACGCTATCCTGTAAATCTCTTGTTAACTCTGATGAATCCACTACTTTTTCAATAATTACACCGCTTTGTAAGTTGTCCCATAAGATTGTAATGGGAGTCGCATACATGGATGAAAGAGCATCTTCAAACTCTGTGCGCTGTTCAAACAAACGTTTAATTGAAAAATAAGTAAAACGAATCAGCTTGAATTTATCCAATTTATTTATTACTGTAGGCTTATCTTCGAATAGTAGCTGATACCAATACGATTGTTCCGCTGAGAGCGTGGCGGTCATTGGTTCGTAAGGAATAAGAAATGCTGAGAGTAGAGCAAGTTCTTTCTCAGAAAGCGCGTCTTGCTCGATTCCAATAAAATGATATTCATCGCTTCGAAACCATTTGTATCGGTGGAATTGGTAGGGAACATCTGAATATAGTAGTTTATTGCCAAAGATGTTTTTTAGCTGCTCCATCATGAAACTCCTTTCTACTCTTTACTTTTAACTAGTCTTGATAGACGTGAAATAACATTAGTTCATGAATAAGAGAAATGACTTCTTCTCGATTAATGTTTGGAGAGAGTGGATGTTTAAACTGAACTTCCCCGGTCTTTAAATAGTCTGCTTCGTAATAAGTACCACTTATATAAAAGGAGATGAACCATCCCGGCATTTCTTTTTGGTGATACAAAGGCTTGATTCGGAAATGTGTAATCATAAAAAATCCCCTTTCTCATTTTCACCGCTTTTTAATAAGCTTATCATGAGAAGAGGAAATGGAAAGCAATTATTTTAAAAATTCGTTAATTTATAAAATAACCTTACCAGATGCTTGATACCAACGGATCGGATGTGAGGTTCATCAAAGACCATCGGCTTGGCGTTGATTTCAAAGATGTAATAATCACCGGCTTTTGTTCTTCCAATATCAAGTGAAAATTCTCCAACAAATTGAAAGTGCTGATGAAGTTGCTGACCACATGCATCTACTAGAGATGTTAAAAAAGAATGGTCTATATCATAAGAGAGCTCTTCAATAGATTTAATAATTCCCCCATTTAATGTGTGAGTGGTTACGGTTTGACGCTCGCTTTGTCTCACTCCAATTCCACTGATAATGTATCGTTTTTTAAAGCGATTAGCTAGTATGCGGAGGTCATAGCGCATGTCTTGAAGAGTATCGGTGTCAATCGTTTCTTGAACAAGATAAGAGCGGGTAGGGATAGGCACATGTTCAAGAGAAAGGTAGGTCTTTTTTTGATGAGAACTTTCATATTGAATGCTTCCATCGTGATGAGATGTTAAGGTGAAAATTCCTTTCCCTTTGCTACCGTGAATTGGTTTTAAGTACACTTTTTGATGGTTTTTAAGCATCGTACGTACATCTTCAAGCGATAAAAGTAGTCGAGTATCAGGAAGGTGCTTTTGTATAGTCGGGTTTTTTGATAATAGCTCATATGTCTCCCACTTGGAAAAAAAGCTGGTGTTAAAGAGTGGAATCCGAAGCTGCTTGCTTTGAGAAAGTAATATTTTAAGTTTTTTATGCTCAGTAAAGCGATTTGGAAAGCGATTATAGATAAAATCAGGAAGAGGAAACGTAGCGTGGCACCACTGATCGCTTATTTCCTCAAAATAACTTCCATATACGTAATGTTTGTGAAACTGTTCAGGAGAAAATAAAACAAGTATTCCTCCAGTTTGTTGTAAAGCTTGATGAATTTCTTTAAAGAGAAGGTGTTGCTTCTGGTTCAGGGTATTTAAAACAGCGTTGCTCGTAATAATTCCAATTATAGGGCCTGCTTTACTTCCTCTAGTTCGCAAGCGAAAGGAAGCTTTAGTAGGGTCAAGCTTAACCGGAAGCTCAACACCTTGTGTACCCCACACATAGGAGGAATGTAATTCTTGGTGGTACCAAGTATCGTCTGTTTCACTATAATAAACGGTAATCATGGACGTGAAGCCTCAAGGGATAAAATAGCTTGCTTTGACAAGAAAATGGCATATTCCAACGCAAGCTTTCTTGTATATTGATCTTCTTTTCGTAGAGATGGATGTGAAAAAATAGATCGACCTGGCTTGGAGTTGGCTTCAAACATCCATATGTTTCCTCTCGTATCAACCCCGAAGTCGAATCCAATTTCACCAATAAGTCCTTCCACCTGATGATCTAATGCTAAGCTGATGAGCAGAGCGGTACTTTCCAATAGCTTCTGTATTTTCTTTCTTGTTTCTGGATTCGTAAAAACGCGCTGTAAGGGTTCGATTTCCCCTCCATTTGTCATGTGTGTCGTGACTGTTTCTCCACCACTTATTTTTGCTGCAACAGCAGATAATTCCCATTGATTGTTTAAGTTTTTATTGGTATGAACTCGGAAATCGACAATTCGGTTATCTTTTTTTAATAGTGGAATGGCTTGCTGTGCAATATAGTGCTCTCTCTCATTTGTTTTAAATACCTCATCAACTAAGATGGCTAGCGAAGTATGTGTTTTTTTTATTAAGCTTTCTTCTTTAAAGCAAAGCTGATAAACGTTCTGACCAGAACAATAGGAAAGCGTATAAATACCACGGCCTAAACTTCCATTTTGGGGTTTCAAATAGATTGAACCGTAGTTTTCTACCATTCGAGACAACTGATCTAAGCTTGGCGCATCAATGGTGTACGGCAAGAATCCTTTAACTGCTTCATCCTTTTGTAGAAGGGTATGAACCGTCCACTTGTTAAAGAAGTTAGGGTTAAAGAGCGGAATTTGATATTCATCGGCTAATTTTTCTTTAATCATTTTAAAGGCATCAAGACTTTCTGTTTTTCGATTGGGTAATCGGTTATAAATGACATTTGGAAGAGGAACTTCTCGTTGCTCCCAACCGCTTGATGTATAAAAATAACCTAAGATTGTGCCAGAATCCCACTTAATATGATGAATGCCAAATAAAAAAGGAATGCCTCCAGTCATTGAAGCTGTAGACAAAAGCTTAGCAAACAGTAAAGAGCGTTTTCCAATTGGACGTAGCAAAGAGCCTGTAAACCCTGCGGATAATACGCCGATTAATGGACCGATATAGATGCTATGCTCATCGGTATAGATATGAACATCATGATGAGTCGAAAGATGCAATAAACCCAGCAGGTTTTGTGAAATTTTGATTTCATTCACAGCTTCAGGGGCTTCATAAATCTGACAAGTAGAAGAAAACGTACCGAAATAAATAGTATCTAATTTATGATGATAAAGAGAGGATGGTACATACAGTACATCCTCTTGTTCCGGTAACACCTTTAATTGAAAAAGTAAGTTAGTCATTTTTCTACTCCTTATGCTGAGATGAAGGTAAAGTAGCTAAATATGAGCAATAGGCCATCACATTTTCATACATCTTTTCAGTGGATTCTGGAGTGGTTTCAATGATTGTTTTTCTTCCAGGTTTTGAATTTAAATCAAGCAGCCAAATGCTGTAGTCTCTCGAAATACAAATATCTAAGCCAAGTTCAAAAAGAGAGGGAAGCTGAGCTTCTAGTGCAAGCGGTATTCGGTTACATAAGCTGCTTATTTCATCTGCGATAAACGTAGCTTTATGAGGAGGAAGTCGCTTCATTAGCTCCTCAAATGGTGAAATAGAAGCACCGTAGCTAATATTTGTAATAAATGAGTCTTCTTTTCCTTTTCGAACGCCTCTTCCAATTTCGTTCCAATTTCCTCTCTCATCTTTTTGTAATAAAACGCGCACATCAAGAGGAGAGTACTGAAGCGATAAGAGCGGAATGAAAGGCTGAGCAAGATACGTTCCATTTTGCATAATGTTAAACAGCCAAGCATGAAAATCTGCTAGCTGTGTGAACTGCTTTGTTTGAAGACCTTTTTTGGAATAAAAGGATGCTTCAATAATTCGAAAGCGTTGAACAAGCTTAACAATTCCTTTTCCTTGTGCACCCGCAATTGGTTTTAGAATAATGGCATCGTGTAAGCGTAACAGCTGCGTTACTTGCTCTTCAGCGGTAATTTTCGTTGTTGAAGGAAGATAAGGAGAAATATTATCATCTTTTATGAGCTCTGTATAAACATCCCATTTATTCGGTAGTCCGTATCCAAGGAACGTAATCGTTGGATTTTGTTTCAGCCAGTTGACAATGGGTATAGCTTTTTTAGAGAGGGAATCTCCGCGATAAAAGCAGCGATCATAAATAAACATAGGAAGAGAGAATGTATCATACTGCCATTCGTTTGTTTCTGAATTATATTTATAGCCCGTAATTTTCTGTGATACCGGCTGAAGCTGAAAGGGCGTAAATCGATAAAAATCAATATTGTACGCAGCCGCATACTTTGCAAGGTTGGTTGCATATTCTACTTCCTGCTCGGGATGAATGGTAATAAAACCTAATGAAATCATAAGAAAGACCTCCTCATCTTAATGAAAACGTGTAATAAAAAGGCAATAATTCATAAGTGCTTTAGTGGATGGACGAATCGTTTGAGAGGCTTCGTCACTTTGTTTAGAAGGCTTTGTATTTACTTCGATAATCCAAGGCTGCCCGTTAGCATCGATAGCTAAGTCAATGCCAAACTCGGCATAAGTTTCATCTTGGAATGGCAAGTTAACACAAATTTCAAGAGCAATCTCTTTTAATAAAGCGATGATATGTTTAGCGGTATGTTCATCATATAATGAAGTGAGTATATGTTTTGGTGAATAAATTTCCCCTCCTCGTGCAACGTTTGAGACAAAGAACCCTTTTTGTGAAACTCGTGTTACAATCGATGTTACTTTCCATTTTGCATGGGACTGTTTGTGACAAAGAATACGAAAGTCAAAGGGGCACCCCTTATACGTTTGAAGGTTAATTCCTTCTTGGATGATAAATCCTTGTTTTTTTAACGTGTGAAAGAGAGTTTCAAATATGTCATGCGGGGAATCGTATTCTTTTTTAAACTCATGGCCAACCGTAGTATAATCAAGTTGATATTGAGCGTCGACTTGTGCGATTTTAAAAATGTGTTTACCTTGGCTACCGTGTATAGGTTTTAGAAAAATGGTTTGGTAGGATGACAGTGCATCTAATAGATCTTGCTTAGACCGCAGTTGATACGTATCCGGTAAATAGGTGTTTAAGTGGACTGTTTGCGACAAGCGTTCAAACACCTTCCACTTGTTTAAGTAATGAGCGTTAAAAAAGGGAATTTCATTGTCCATTGCTTGAATAGTAAGTTCTTGAAATTTAACCGTATTCTCTGTTTTTCGATTGTGGATTCGGTTATGAATGACATTTGGCAGAGGTACATCTTGAAGTATCCAAGAATTACGTTGGAACGTATACCCTTTTTTCGTTCCTTGCAGTAAGTCATCCAATGTACTCACATAAAAGAAGCAGTTTTCCGAATCGCTAAGAGAGGCAAACTCTTCACAGAAAGTTGTTATACTGCCAAAAAGATCTAGCGAAGACTTAATTTCCGTGACGACACAAATAACGGGACCAATTAATAGTTCATCCTTAGATGGAGAAGAAAATCGCAAAACGATTTCATCTTCAAATAGTCCCCATTCTTGTAAAAGAGTTTTACAACACATAATACAGTAATCAGAGCTTTTAAATGGTATAATACTCACTTCTTTGTGCATACGGCCGAATGTGATGGTAATATGAGTATCACAGCTAAGTTTTTGGCAAAGTCCATGACTCATGTAAACCTGATTTTTACCCAGCTTTGACTGAGATGCTTTAATCGTTACGCATGGAGGGTTCATAAATACGTCCTCATTTTTGATTTTATAGGCGAATGCTGATATATCCTATGACTTGCAAACAAAATATGTGAGAGAATTTGTAACAGAAAGGTCGAAGAAAATAATGGAACAGTTTATTACAATTATTATTATGGCTGTTATTGGGGCAGTCATCGGTGGTGTTACGAACCACTTAGCTATTAAAATGTTGTTTCATCCATACGAAGCCAAGTATATATTTGGGAAAAGGATTCCATTTACTCCTGGACTTATCCCAAAAAGACGAGATGAACTTGCTGTTCAGCTTGGAAAAACGGTGGTTGATCACTTATTAACACCGGAAAGCTTAAAAAGAAAGTTAAAAGATCCAGCCTTTCATCAAATCTTGTTAGGAATGGCAAATGACGGGCTTAAAAAGGTATTTACAACGAAGCAAACGTTAGCTGAACTGCTTGATGCTATCGGGATTAAAGACGCTCAGGATAAGACAAACAAGGCTATTCGTAAGCTTGTAGAAAAGAAGTATATTGAATTTATGATGAGCAAATCAGGTCAATCGCTTTCTTCTTTATTAAGTAAGGGTACAAAGCAAAAGGTCGAGCAAGTTATTCCTGTTATCACCAAACAAATTTGTGAAAAAGCGGTTGATTATTTTGAAAGCGAAGAGGGAAAACAGCGCTTAGAACGTATGATTGATGACTTTTTAATGAAAAAAGGAATGCTTGGAAACATGATTCAAATGTTTCTTGGAAATGCAAAGGTCATTGATAAGGTTCAACCAGAGATTATTAAATTCTTCAAGCATGAAGGAACGAGTGAATTATTTGAAAGTCTAATTGAAAAAGAGTGGAAGAAGCTGCAAGAAAAGACGGTAGATGAGGCAGAAGCGTTTATCGGAAGAGAGACAGTATTAGAGGGTATTCAGAATATTGTTGATCGTACTGTATCGGTAGAAAGCTTATTTGAAAAGCCTGTTTCTGAGCTGGTAGCACCTGCTCATTCGTATGTGCAAAAGGTTGTGCCAGTCGCTGTTGAAAAAGCAGGTGGTTTTTTAGTAGGGCGCATTGATTCATTAATGAGCCAGCTCAAGTTAGAAGATATTGTTCGTGAGCAGGTAGAGTCCTTTTCAGTCGAGCGCATTGAGGAATTAATTTTAGGGATTTCAAAGCGCGAATTTAAGATGATCACGTATCTAGGAGCTTTACTTGGAGGGATAATTGGAGTGGTTCAAGGCATTATTGCTCTGTTTCTTGTCTAGATATTGACCAAACGAAAGAAAGAATGGGCTTACTCCTTATTTGGGGTTTTACTTTATTTGATGGATTTTGAGAAATAAAGGTCTTAAGCTGAATTTCTCGCCATAATTTGTTATAGTAGTTGGGAAGATGATTATAGTAAAAAAATTTAGGAGGACGTTTATATGTCTGTAAACTTGTACGATGTAGCAAATGAATTAGAAAGAGCCATTCGTCAAAGCGACGATTATACAAACCTAAAAAGCTTGTATGCGGCTGTAAACAATGACGAAGGTTCAAAGCAATTATTTGAGCGCTTTCGTACATTACAAATGGAATTACAGCAAAAGCAAATGACGGGTCAAGAAATCACGGAGGAAGAAGTTCAACGAGCACAGCAAACAGTAGCAATCGTTCAACAAGATGAAAATATCGCGAAGCTAATGGAAGCTGAGCAACGTATGAGCATGGTAATTGGTGAATTAAACAAAATTATCATGAAGCCATTAGAAGAATTATACGCTGAATAATAGCTTAAGTGATAAAAGCGGTTAGGACTAATTTTAGTTCTAGTCGCTTTTTTTGTACAGAAGGAACACATGCAAAAAGGGCAATTTCTACTCCGGATTGTTTGGTCTCCACGAGACGGGCACTGAATCTTCTTGTCACTACTTTCCCGAGAGACCTTGAGCAGCCTCGCTATTCCTGCAGGAGTCATACATCTTTCATTTTAATTATGGATTTCTGTCATAGGAGAAGTCCTCACTATCTCTATGCCTGATTTGTCCGCGCTTAAATTTCAAAAAAATAACAGTAACTTATTTACAAATAAATACATATGTTATATAGTTAGTTACACAAGTAACTAACCAAAGAACTTAGAAGGTGGTCGTATGGATTTTAAATTAAGAGAGGATCTGCCGATTTTCCAGCAGATTGCAGAGCAGGTTGAAACCAGTATATTGGATGGATCCATTCAAGAAGGTGACCGTGTTCCTTCTACGAATGAGTTTGCCAAGTACTATCAAATTAATCCAGCCACTGCTGCTAAAGGAGTTAATCAGCTTGTTGACCAAGAAATTTTGTTTAAGAAGAGGGGCGTAGGGATGTTTGTAGCAGATGGAGCTAGGAGTATTATTTTAGAAAAAAGAAAAAAGGCATTTTTTGATCAATACATCGTCCCCTTAAAGCAAGAAGCTGAAAAGCTAGGAATCCAGCTTGAGGAACTACAGTCTTTATTAAAGAGGGAGGAATAAGGGTGAATATTGCGGTTGAACACGTTACAAAAACGTTTGGGGAGAAAACGGCTTTAAGTAATTTAAGTTTACAGCTAGAAGCTAATAAAATTTATGGTTTGCTGGGAAGGAACGGAGCAGGAAAAACCACGCTTATGCAGATGCTAGCAGGACACATCACACCAACTGATGGTCAGGTGAAAGTTGAGGGGCTATCACCTTTTGAAAATCGAGAGGTTTTGAAGAATATTTGTTTCATTAGTGAGAATAACAACTTTAAAAAAAAGCTTAAAATTAAAGATGTTTTAAAAGTGGCATCTCTTGTTTATCCAAACTGGTCACAAGATATTGCGAATGATTTATTAACACGTTTTAATCTTGAAGGGAAAATGAGTACTAAAGGCTTATCAAAAGGAATGGAATCTGCTTTAGGCATCACGATTGGTTTAGCTAGTCAAGCACCGCTTACCATTTTTGACGAGCCATATATTGGATTAGATGCGTCAGCACGCTATTTGTTTTACGATTTGATTTTGGAAGCGTACGAGGAGAAACCTCGAACAATTATTTTATCTACACATTTAATTGATGAAGTAAGTAATTTATTTGAAGAAGTAGTGGTTATTCAAAAAGGCAAGAAGCTGCTGCATGAAACAGCGGAAAATATGATGAATAAAGCTCTTCATATTAGCGGGAAAGAAGAAGTAGTTGATGCTTTTATTAAAAACCAGAACGTGATTTATGAATCGACTCTTGTAGGGAAAAAATCTGCTGTGTTATATGGTGAATCCCATAATCCTAGTGAAGTACGTGAGCATGGTTTAACGATTGAATCTATTAACGTTCAACAATTAATGGTTTATCTCACAGAAGATAAAAGGAGTGGAAAGCTTTATGTTTAAAGATATAAAAGCAATGCTATATTATTTATTTCTTGACCACCGCTCGTCGATTTTAATCTTTTGGAGCATCTTTATTGGAAGTATCTTGGCTATTTTAACAATTACGATGGCTGCTGATACTTCTGTTATGGTCGTGTCACCGAGCTTACCGATTCTTATTTTCTGTGGAATTGCAGGATTTGTAATGGTAAAAGAGTCGCTGCCTTTTTGTATTAAAATGGGCATGACTCGAAAAAGCTTTTTAACAAGCGTTTTTTTATTTAACATGTTGTTAGCGATTGGAATATCTATTATTCAGGCTTTTGTAAATGAACTATTTCGTCTGGTCGTTGATATCACATCTACACAAGTTAAAATTTTTAGTACTATTGAAGCTACTACTATGAATCCTACTTGGTACAACCAACTTTTATTTGACTCCATTCTTTGTTTCTTCTTGTTATCAGCGGGGCTTTTATTAGGAAGCATCTTTTACCGCACAGGCTTAATTGGAGGGGCAATTGCTATTGCTTTTTTATTTGGACTGCTTTTATTTTCAACTACAAGAGACTGGCTTGTTGAACTGTTTGTCACAATAAACGATTCGTTTCAAGTCACCCCTAACCTCGGTATAATATTGGTACTGGCTGTTTTAACGGTTATACCGACATGGCTATTGCTCAGAAAAGCATCAACAATCTCATATAACGTACGATAAAATCACATTTTAATCCCTTCTAATTACTGTCATATGCTCATATAACTAATTATCAAGTTTTTTTAAAATAAATACCAACGTTCTAACGTGGTAATAATCTGAGAGACATCTGAGAAGGAAGGGATTTAACAATGACATATCGATTACTAGCGTTAAATATTGATGGTACCATTTTAAATAGTCAAGGCCGTGTGACAAAAGAAACGAAAGAAGCAATTCAGTTCGTTAAAAATAAAGGCGTCTATGTTACGCTCGTAACGAATCGCCACTTTCCATCTGCTCGAAAAATTGCAAGGAGCTTAAAAATTCATCCAACAATGCTCATTACACACAGTGGTGGATTTATTGCTTCTTCGGTTGATAAACCCGTATTAGACCGAAGATTAAGCGAGGAAAAAACGTTTAATCTTATTCAGCTGTTAGAGAACTTTAACTGTCATATTCGAATTTTACATGAACGCTTTTCAATTGGTAATCGTGTAAAGCTTCCAAATAATATCGTTGCTAAAACGATGTTAAAAACAGGGGAGCCGCTCTTTTATCCTGTTCAGTTTGTAGACTCATTGGGAGATACGTTAAGGGATGAGCCAGTATCGACTCCAAAGATAGAAGTGTATTTTGCAGATAAAAGAGAAAAGGAATATGCAGAACAGACCATTGCATCTGCGGTAAAGGATATTGAATGGTTTTCTTATCCTAACGAAAATCGGTGCTACATTACGCCAAAAGGAGCGAATAAAGCATCGGGTATTCGCTATGTTGCAAGTCGACTAGGAATTCCAATGGAAGATGTCGTTTCAATCGGCAATTGTTATGATGACGTGGAAATGATTGAGCAAGCCGGTATGGGTGTAGCGATGGGACATTCACCAACCGATCTTAAAATGCTGGCTGATTGGGTTACAAGGTCAAACAATGAAAACGGAGTGGCATATATGATTAAAGAGCTGTTTAGAAAACAGCAGCGATTAGGTTACTTGAATCAACTTGATGGGACTAAACTAAACTAAGGCATAGAGGCTAGGGCAAAAGTATTTCAGGGAATCATCAATCCGAACTATTGAGAGTTAACAACTCTTTTATAGTTCGGATTTTTTGTTGGTTGATAAGCTATTTTAGAGAACTAGTGTTTGAAGCATGATGGAATGGACTTGTTATTATAACCTAAACATCTTAGAAAAGGCATAATCCGTTTTTTAATTCAGCAGCAATTGACCGAGTCATTGATGTTCTGTAAACTGATATAAGCTTATCTATGTTTAAAATTGAAAGGTGATTATCGTGAAAATATATGTTAAAGGGTTAGAAGACGAACGGTTTCTTCGACCGCTTCAGCTCATTTCGGATTTATTCTTTGAAGAGAGCGATGTTTCTTTTACTCCAAATCAAGAAGACTTACAAATTACGTTTACACTAACTGTCAATGAGCAGATTTCAGCACATATTTCCTTAGAGGCTCGAGACGACGATAAAGTATATACAGAAGAACTATCAAAGCCAAACTTAATAGGTTTAGCTGAAAAAGAACAGTTTAAGCAAGTGAAAAATGTTGTCCTTCGCGCCTTCTTAGCTGTGCTCCAAGAGTATACGAATATCGTACAAAAGTGGGGAGTTCTAACGGGAATTCGTCCAACAAAGCTTCTTCATATGAAGCTTCAAGCTGGAAAAACAAAAAAGGAAGCTCATCAGGAGTTGAAAGAGCAGTATTTAATTACGGACGATAAAATTCAGCTGATGCAGGATATTGTTGATCGCCAACTAGCTGCTGTTCCGGATCTTCATGAGTTAGCTAATGAAGTTAGTATCTATATTGGCATTCCTTTTTGTCCGACAAAATGCGCATACTGCACGTTTCCCGCGTATGCAATTAACGGGCGCCAAGGTTCGGTAAATTCATTTCTAGGCGGCCTTCACTACGAAATGCGAGAAATTGGAAAATGGTTAAAAGAACACAATATTAAAATTACAACCGTTTATTACGGTGGAGGAACACCGACAAGCATTACTGCTGAAGAAATGGACATGCTGTATGAAGAAATGTATGAATCCTTTCCTGATGTAAAAAACATTCGTGAAATTACGGTGGAAGCAGGTCGTCCTGATACCATTACAGCTGATAAGTTAAAAGTGCTGCAAAAATGGAATATTGACCGCATTAGCGTCAACCCGCAGTCGTATACGCAAGAGACGTTAAAAGCGATCGGACGCCATCATACGGTTGAAGAGACGATTGAAAAATTCCATTTATCTCGTGAAATGAACATGAACAATATTAATATGGATTTGATTATTGGGTTACCAAATGAAGGTGTAACGGAGTTTGCACATACGTTAAAAGAATCAAAGAAGCTGTTGCCTGAATCATTGACGGTTCATACGCTTTCTTTTAAGCGTGCATCTGAAATGACGCAAAATAAGCGTAAATATAAAGTGGCTGATCGTTATGAAATCAGCAAGATGATGGATATGGCAACAGAGTGGACAAAAGAAAATGGCTACAAGCCTTACTATTTGTATCGTCAAAAAAATATTTTAGGTAATCTTGAAAATGTCGGCTATGCATTTCCAGGTCAAGAGAGCATCTATAATATTATGATTATGGAAGAGAAACAGACGATTATTGGATTAGGGTGCGGAGCTTCTAGTAAATTTGTTCATCCAAAGACAGGTGTGATTACGCGTTTTGCTAATCCGAAAGATCCTAAGTCATACAATGATGGGTTTAAGCACTATACAGAAGAAAAAATTAAGTTGTTAACTGATTTATTCAATGTTTAATAGAAACTGCCATGTATTTATTCCGAAAATACATGGCAGTTTTTAATTTGCATAAAGAGAAGGAAATATGTCGAAGACGATTGAATATATAATCTGTTGCAAGCGTTTTCTAAAAAAGAGTGAGGTGCTGTCCAATGATGAATGTACAATTAACGATTCCTTCAATGATGGAGCGAGCGGAGACGTTTTTTAAGAAAAAGCAGGTTGTTTCAAGATCCACAAAAGGGATGGAGCGTTTTACCTATGAGGAAACGGGAAAAAGAACGCGAAAACTCTCTTCCATGCTAATAGAGCTGGGAGTAGAACGAGGTGACCGTGTTGGAACGTTTGCTTGGAATCATCATCGCCATTTAGAAGCTTATTTTGCAATTCCAGGAATTGGTGCTGTACTGCACACCATTAATATTCGCTTAGATCCTCAGCAAATCATTTATGTCATTAACCATGCAAAAGATAAAGTACTTTTGATTGATGAGTGCTTTTTACCGCTCTTTGAAAAAATCCACCAAGAACTACCTCACGTAGAAGCCTATATTATTATGTCTGACGAACACTCGCTGCCTGAAAGTAGTGTAAAGCCAATTTATCATTATGAAGAGCTGCTGAAGCGAGGAGACGAAACGTTTGCTTTTCTTTCAGATATTCAAGAAGAAGAGCCCGCAGGAATCTGCTACACTTCCGCTACTACAGGTAAGCCAAAAGGAGTTGTTTATTCACATCGAGGCATTTATTTGCACTGCATGGCACTCGGATTAAGAGATGGTGCAGAGCTGTCTGAAGCTGATATTGCTATGCCGGTAGTTCCGATGTTCCACGTTAATGCATGGGGCTTACCGTTTGCTGCTGTGTGGCTTGGCACAACGCTGGTAATGCCAGGAGCTTTTTTTACTCCGGCTATCTTAGCGGAGATGATTCAAAACGAAAAAGTAACGATTGCAGCTGGAGTACCAACAATATGGTTAGGTTTACTGCAAGAGCTTGAAAAAGGCGAATATGATACCAGTCATGTGCGTGCGTTTTTATGTGGAGGATCTGCGGCACCACCGAGCGTTATTCAACGCTTTGAAGAAAAGTTTAATATTCCCTTTATGCATGCGTACGGTATGACAGAAACCAGTCCGCTTGTCACGATATCTAGGTTAAAGAGCTATCAAGAAGAGAAGTCTGCTCCTGAGAGGTTAGCATTAAAGGCTAAGCAGGGGTTTCTTGTTCCTGGAGTTGAAATGAAAGTAATCGGTCAGACCGGAGAAGTAGCTTGGGATGGTAATGAAATGGGAGAGCTCTTGCTCAGAGGGCCTTGGATTGCTTCGGAATACTACGAAGATGAACGTACGAGCGAAGCGTTTAGAGATGGCTGGCTATATACAGGAGACGTGGTTACGGTTGATGAAGAAGGTTTTATTAAAATTGTTGACCGTACAAAAGATTTAATTAAAAGTGGTGGAGAATGGATTTCATCAGTGGACATTGAGAATGCACTGATGGGGCATGAAGGGGTCTTTGAAGCATCAGTTATTGCTGTGCCCCATGAAAAATGGCAGGAACGTCCAGTAGCTTGTGTTGTTTTAAAGGAAGGATATGTAGCACAAGTAACTAAAGAAGATATCATCACCTTCCTTGAGCCACAATTTGCGAAGTGGTGGCTTCCGGATGATGTGATTTTTATGGACGAAATTCCGAAAACAACCGTGGGCAAATTTCTAAAACGAGCACTTCGTGAACAAGTACTAGAACGCTATGAATTGAAAGGGTGAAGGAAGATGACTGTAAATTTAAAAGTTGTTGAATTAGAAGTGAAAGAACGTGTAGCTATTTTATCTTTAAATCGACCAGAATCATTAAATGCGCTTAATGTAGAAGTGCTGCAGCAGCTTGTTCAATGCTTAAAAGAAGTGGAAGAGAGTCAAACTGATATTGTCGTCTTACAGGGGAAAGGAAACGTATTTTCAGCAGGTGGCGATATCAAAATGATGCTAGATCCAAACAGAGCGGATTCGTTTAATAAAGTAATGGATTTAATCAATGAAGTGACGGTAAGGTTATATGCCCTTCCGCAGCTTACCATCAGCGCTATTCACGGAGCAGCAGCTGGCTTAGGGCTTAGCATTGCGCTAGCGAGTGATTATGTGATTGCGCAAAGAGATGCGAAGATTGCTATGAATTTTATTGGAATTGGGCTTATTCCAGATGGAGGAGGCCACTTCTTACTAGCAAAACGTCTCGGTAATCACCGCGCAAAACAGCTTATTTGGCAGGGCGAAACGCTATCAGCAGAAAAAGCGTATGAAATTGGGATAATTGATGAAGTAAAAGAAGGAGATTTGGCGAAGCATGTAGAAGATTATGTTTCATACTGGCTCAAAAAGCCAGCGCTTGCTTTAAAAGAGACGAAACGAATTTTCGTTGAAACGTCAATTGAAGAGCTGAAGACTGTATTACAGTTAGAGAAAAGAAGTCAGTTTAGAATGAGCCAAAGTGATGATCATCAAGAGGGGATTGAAGCATTTTTGGCGAAACGTTTGCCGGTGTTTAATCAGCGTTCAAAAGATATTTCCGAAAATTAAGTGAACTAGTTTAAAAGCAAGTGTTTTTGTCTATCATGTAGATAGAGCATGTTTAAAAAATTAGCATCAGTGGTATCAAAAGATAATAATAGAAATTAATGAGGTGATTGAAAGATGAATAAAACAGATTTAGTAAATGCAGTAGCTTCAAAATCGGAATTAACAAAAGCAGACGCATCAAAAGCAGTAGATGCACTATTAGACACAATTTCTACAACATTAGGTCAAGGTGAAAAAATTCAGCTTATCGGTTTTGGTACATTTGAAGTTCGTGAGCGTGCAGCTCGTACAGGACGCAACCCACAAACTGGTGAAGAAATGCAAATCCCAGCTTCTAAAGTACCAGCATTTAAAGCAGGTAAAGAACTAAAAGAAGCTGTAAAGTAAATAAAAAAGCGTGGTTTCTTATTAGAAACCGCGCTTTTTTATTTTAACGATGAAATAATACAAGTTTCCCGTTAGCCTGTACGCATCGGTGCGTTTTTTCATGGTAATTTAAATCCGTTAATTTGTTCATTCCAATTTCTTTTGCATCCTGTTCACTTGCAGCTTCAAACGTTTCATCCAATAATTTTTCTCCGTCTTTTTCAAAGACTGTTAGCGTATACATTGTCATGAAGACCTCTCCTTTAGAAAATGAATATCAGTTCATTTTATTAAAATTCGAATTTTATATTGAAAATTCCTGCTTCGGTTTACAACTACATAAAATTTCCATACAATGAGTAGTAGGTCTAACTGAGTGATTCTTTCAGCATGTAGCCAAAGTTATACCGGTTAGTAAAAAATGAAATCACGCAAATCCAATTTTGTGAAACGTTTTGCTCATTTCTATTAGTTTGTTTCTTTGGTGAATACAAGATTGTTGTTTCACGAGATAGTTAGAGCATGACTTTATTAAAAGGAGGAGAAACATGTCTCTGTTATTGACGGATGTGTCAAAGCAATACGGCTCATTTACAGCCGTAAACAATTTATCGTTACATATTCCAAAAGGTGAGATATTTGGATTTTTAGGAGCTAATGGTGCAGGAAAAACAACAACGTTTCGAATGGTATTAGGCTTGATTGAACAATCAGCGGGAATTATTACGTGGAATGATGCACCAATTACATACGAAACAAGTAATATCGTGGGTTATTTACCCGAAGAGAGAGGGCTATACCCGAAATTAAAAGTACGAGATCAGCTTGTTTATCTTGGTAAACTAAGAGGGATGAACAAGAATGCTATTTTAACAGAAATGGATTATTGGTTGAAGCGTTTTAACGTACCTGACTATGCGAATAAAAAGGTAGAAGAACTATCAAAAGGAAATCAACAAAAAATTCAGTTCATCGCGTCAGTTATTCACCGTCCAGAACTTCTGATTTTAGATGAACCGTTTAGCGGACTGGATCCGGTGAATGTTGAGCTTCTTAAGTCAGCGGTTATTGACTTAAAAGAGAGAGGAACAACAATCGTCTTTTCAAGCCACCGTATGGAACACGTGGAAGAACTTTGTGAGCATTTATGCATCATGCACCATGGTCGACCTGTTGTACACGGTAAGCTAGGAGACATTAAACGTTCTTTTGGTAAGAAGAATGTTATTGTACATGGAGAAGGTCCATTTGAACGCTTAGAAGCTGTTGATGGAGTTGTCAAAATGAAACAAACGGTTGAAGGTGTTAATCTGCAAATTGAGAATGAAGGCGTGTCCCAAGCCATTTTTAAAGAGCTGAATGACTTTTCGTTTGTGCGAAAATTTATTGTAGAAGAGCCTTCTCTAAATGATATTTTCATTGAAAAGGTAGGTGCTTCTTATGAATAAATTTTGGATCATCGTAGCGCATACGTACTTAAACAAGCTTAAGACAAAATCGTTTATCATTACGACTGCCATTACAGTCCTGCTTTTATTAGGAATTACGAACTTAGATACAATTATTAAAGCATTTGATAATGACGAGCAAACGACTGTGGGAGTTCTGAGTGAATCCGAAGAGACGTACAGCGCATTCAAGGAAAATATGAAACTCATTGATGAAGATTTAGCGCTAAAAGAAATTAAGTCGGAGTCAGAAGCGAAGAAACAGGTCAAGGACGAAGAGATTGAAGGGTATATTCAGCTATCAATTAATAGTGAAGAGTTACCACAAGGTGTTTACAAGTCCAATTCTTTAGCAGAATCTGCAGTTGTGACTTCATTACAACAAGGTCTTCAACAAATGAAAGTTGCTTATGCTACTCAGAAAGTTGATTTAGATCCTCAGCAGATTGAAGAGATTTATAGTCCCGTTGCATTTGAAAAAGAAGCGTTAGTGGATAATGCGAAAACAGAGGAAGAGCTGAATCAAGCTAGGGGACTTGTGTACGTCTTACTGTTCGTTATTTATTTCTCCGTTATTATGTACGGCAGCATGATTGCGATGGAAGTTGCGACTGAAAAGTCATCAAGAGTGATGGAAATTCTTGTATCCAGCGTTTCACCCGTAAAGCAAATGTTTGCAAAAATTGCAGGGATCGCGCTGCTAAGCTTGACTCAGTTTACAATTATTGCTGCGGTTGGCTATACGTCTTTACAAGGAAGTTCCAGCGAACTCTCTGAATTCCTAGGATTTTCAGATGTACCGATTCAGACGTTTGTGTATGCTTTCATTTTCTTCATCTTAGGCTATCTCTTATTTGCAACGCTAGCTGCGTTTTTAGGCTCTCTGGTTAGCCGTATTGAAGATGTACAGCAAATGATTACGCCAATGACGCTTGTTATTGTAGCGGCATTTATGATTGCTATGTTCGGTTTAGGAAAGCCTGATGCATCATTTATTACCATCACGTCATTTATTCCGTTTTTTGCGCCGATGATCATGTTTTTACGCGTTGGAATGCTAACAGTGCCTGCATGGGAAATTGCGCTTTCCATTGGCTTACTCGTTGCGACAATCGGCTTGTTAGCTGTGTTTGGTGCTCGAGTTTATCGAGGTGGCGTTTTAATGTACGGAAAATCTTCATCGTTTAAAGATATTAAAAAAGCACTTCAGCTAACAAAGAAAGAATCTATAAAGAAATAACAATAGAAAAGGCATGAGCTCATAGCGTAATGGAGTTCATGCCTTTTTTGTTCGAGTCGTGCATTAACGAAGTGATGGTGTTAAAATAAATGTAAAGGAATGACAGGTTACAGCGAGAACAGACGCGTAACGTAAGGAGGAACTGATATGGCAAAAGGAATCGGCCAGCATGAAGTAGGCGAACAAGTGGATTTATACTTTTTAATAAAATCGTCAACAAGAGGAATCGCAAGTAACGGAAAGCCGTTTTTGACAGTGATCTTACAAGATAAAACAGGCGATATTGAAGCGAAGTTATGGGATGTATCTCCTGAAGACGAAGAAACGTATGCTGCAGAAAAAATCGTAAAGGTTGCAGGGGAAGTAATGAACTATCGCGGTAGAAACCAGTTGAAGGTGCGTAATATTCGCCCCGCACAGCCGCAAGATGGAGTTCGAGTTTCTGACTTTCTAGAAGTAGCACCGTTATCTCGTGAAGAGATGGTTGAATATATTACGCAAAGCATCTTTGAAATGAAAAATTCTAATATTCAACGCATGACTCGTCATTTATTAAATAAGTATCAGTCGGAGTTCTTAGAATATCCAGCGGCAACGAAAAATCATCATGAGTTTGTTTCAGGTTTAGCTTATCACGTTGTCTCGATGCTTAAGCTTGCTAAAGCGTTTGCTGACTTATATCCATCGTTAAATCGAGATTTATTATACTCTGGGGTTATTTTACATGATCTAGGGAAAGTATTTGAGCTTTCTGGACCTGTTTCAACAACATATACAGTTCAAGGAAACTTATTGGGGCATATATCAATTATGGTGAATGAAATTGGGAAAACTGCTGAAGAATTAGGCATTGAGGGCGAAGAAGTTATGCTTCTTCAGCATATGGTTTTATCTCATCACGGGAAAGAAGAGTGGGGGAGCCCTAAAAAGCCCCTTATTAAAGAAGCAGAAATGTTACATTTAATTGATAACGTTGATGCTAAAATGAATATGTTAGATCGAGCTTTAGACAAAACAAAGCCAGGTGAGTATACAGAGCGTATCTTTGCATTAGATAATCGATCTTTTTATAAACCAACAGCCGAATAAATTTATCAGTCATATCCGAGACAACTTGTACATATAGTGGTTGTAAATAACGGATGTGGAGGATGAAGAGATGGTAACATTACCGATTTGGATTTATTTAGTTGTAGCAGGTATCTTTTTTAGTGGATTTATGGCCATTCGCTCTGCACAGCAAGAAAAGCAAATTGATGAGTCATTTATTGAAAAGGAAGGTCAGATTTTTATTGACCGGATGAATGTAGAAAAAGAGCGCCGTGAAGGAAATTCAATCTAAGCGCATAAATAAAAAAAGGGCCGTTCCTTCGAACGGTCCTTTTTTTGAATTAATTTATTAACCCTGAGAATTTGCGTTATCTGCTTTTTCAAACGCAGGCTCAACTTTTTTATCTTTTACATTCACATTTGCATCTTCAAGCTCTTTTAAAAGCTTTTCTTCAAGCTTAGCTTGGTCAACTTTTGAACGTTTGATTTCTTGTTCCAAGTCAGCTTTCATGTCCTCAAAAGAAGCCAATTTCTTTTTATCTTCCAATTTAATAATGTGGTAGCCGTAATCTGATTTAACTGGTTCACTAATTTCGCCTTTTTTAAGCTTATAAGCAGCAGTTTCAAACGCTTCTACCATTTCCCCAGCACCAAAATATCCAAGGTCTCCACCTTTTTCAGCAGAACCTGTATCAGTTGAATATTCCTTCGCTAATTTCGCAAAATCTTCGCCTTTATCAAGCTTGGCTTTTACTTCTTTTGCTGTTTTTTCATCTTCAACTAGAATGTGACTAGCTTTAATTTCAGGTTTTTTTGCTTCATATGCTTCCTTTAATTCCTTTTCTGATACTTTAATATCAGCTGTTGCTACTTTGTCACGTAAAAGATCAACTTTAAGCATGTCCTTTACGGAATCTTCACCGTTTTGCTCAATAGCTTGGTCAATTTGATCTCCGTATTGTTCACGAAGGTTGTCTAACTCTTGATCAAGTTCTTTATCAGTAATTTTATATTTTTCGCTAAGTACTTTTTCATCTACTACATTGCGCACTAAAGTATTGAATTGGTCTTGACCAATTAAATTCTTCATTTCCTCATATAGTTCACCTTGAGTAACGTTTCCTGCATCAGTTTCAACAATTACTTTTGCTGAGTCACCTTTTGATTCTGAAGCATCGCTACTACAAGCTGATAATGCCACGATGCTTGCAGCAGTTGATAGCGCAATTAAGCTTTTTTTCATATGTACACACTCCTACTCTTTGTTTTCACATAAAGTGTAATGATAGTTCACTCATACGTTTTACTATACCATATTTCTCAAATTTAACGAAACGAATATGGAAATAAAGTGAAAACAAGAATAAAAAGTAATTATTTCCCATCATAAAACTCGTTTTGCAAGTAACAAATACAGAAATAATTAACAAAATCGTGATAAACGCCTAGACGCTTTGGAGTGTTCATGCATAACATGCAGTATTAGTAAACGAAGGAGGTGCTCATATTATGAGTAATGGATATGGATATGGAAACGGTTTTGCGTTATTAGTTGTGTTATTTATTTTATTAGTAATTATCGGATGTGCTTGTTACTACTAATAACACCAGAGACTATAGGAGATGAAGGAGGAAGAAACAAATGGGTAAACATGGATATGGAAACGGCTTTGCTTTAATTGTAGTCCTGTTTATTTTACTAGTAATCATCGGCTATGGCTTAGCATACTAAAGAGTAAAGTAAAACGCGGTGACTGAGTTCACCGCGTTTTATGTGAATAATACCTCAACATAGGAGGAGATCAATAAAATTGTAATCAAAATATTAATTGTACGAAATACCTTCGGCTGTCTCTCTTCCGGAATTTCTTTTTGTAGACATAATGTATTTGTTAGTGTATTAATGTAAAATAAAATGAATAAAGCAAACGGTATAAAGAATATGTACATAAAGTAGAACCCCCCTAAAATCGACGTCAATTATTTGGACTATACGTAGTTTATCTAATGATAAAAATAATATCTAGCGAGTAATGTCAATATTAACATTACCAAAAAATAAGGAAAATAGATAGAGATTCGCTAAAACTTCCTTTAAATTGCAGAAGAACTGTCGAAAATAAGGGAGTATCGAAATGTCCTTGCGAAATAAAGAAAAGGGCGTTAAATGCGTTTTGACATAAAGAATTATTTGGAAGAAAGTGTACGAATCATGTACAATATGAAGTAGGGACATGAACGGTGAAGGAGTAGAGTAAAGGATGGAAACTTTAGAATCTAAAGTGTCACGTTTAGAATATTACATAAAACTGCTAGCTGGAACGCCTGAACAAGAAGCAAAGCCATTTATTGAGCTCGTTGTTAAAGAAGAGCTGACGAGAAGAGAAGTAGAAGATGTTTTACTTCTATGCGAAGAAATTAAAGAGGTGTACATTGAGCAAAAAGCGGAAGGCTTAACTGACTTCGTTCCGCTTCTTACACAATTTGTTGGAATGCTTAATTATAAGCTGGACCCGCAAGAAACAATCGAGTCTTTGGTGAATCAAAGCTCGTATCAAGACGTAATGACAGAGCTTTTTAATATCGTGCAATGGATTCGTGACTAGTTCTTAATTAGAAATGCTTTCTTTTTGATCAGTCACGATTTTTTCTTTTTTTTCTAATTTGCCATCGTTATCAACGAACTCTTCTTCAATGTGATGAAATGAGCGTTCGAAAATATCCATGAAGTCTTCTCCGTAAATTTTACGAATTACGGTCATTAGTTCCATAAACTCTGGAAATTTGCCATACAAGTTTCGAAGAGGAAGAGCACCATTAAATACAGAGTTTTCGGATGGCTTGTAGCTTTCCATTAAAGCTAGTAAAATATCTTCGCCTTTTTGCGTTAATTGAATGTAAGTGTTGCGTTTATCGGTTTCTTTTTTTGAAAATTCCAACAATCCTCTTTCTTCTAACTTTTTAGAAAAATTAAACGCTGTTGAAACATGCATTACGCCAAACTTTGCAATCTCTGAAATTGATGCCCCGTTTAAATGATACGAAATCCATAGAATATGATGCTCGTTAATATTTAAGTCATAGGGCTTAATCCACTGCTGCCAATCTTTTTCTACGGTCTTCCACAGTGCTTTGCTTAATTGGGCAATACGTTGGCTAAATAAGAGTGCTTCTTTTAAATCGTATACTTGATCACTTGTCTTTTTCATTTTCTCCCCACCTACTTTAGCGCAATTGCTTTTTTTTATTTATCTTCTATTATGCCAATAAAATAAAAAATTATAAAGATGTAAATTTACGAAATTTTAAAAAATTAAATAAAGGAGGTGAAAAACCTCCTTTATTTTGCTTCAGATTTAGCTGTTTGTATGTGCTTTTCTAGGTGTGAAAGTGAGTCTTCAATTTCGTTTAAGTGTGATTGGATGGACTGCTGGTGTGGACGAATGTCTTTTTGAAATTCGTTAAGCGTTTTTGAAAGGTCTTTTGCGATATTTTTCACTATAGTATTTCCATCTTGAGCAGTCGTTTGAATCTGCGCTTTAAGGTGCTTAATCTTTCCAGAGATGTCTTCTGTTGTTTCTTTTACTTGATGACTTTCTTCTGCAATACGTTGGCGTAATATTTTACCTGAGGTTGGGGCTAATAAAAGTGTTGCAGCGGCTGCGGCAATGCTCCCAGCCGCGATGCCTGTAACAAGTGAAGTAGTACGTTTCATAAAATCACTCCTATATATTATTTCTGTTAATAAACAAGGTGGTTCAATGGCATAGTCTTTGTATAAGTGAAAGAGTTTATATTGTATTATGTTTCCTAACCGTTAAGAAATAAACCTGCTAAATACAAAAAGGGCCTGCATGATACAGGCCCTTTCAAATCATGATACTTTTGCTGAAATACTTGTGCGCTTTAGTACAGAGTTTACGATTGGATACACCACAACCATAACAATGGTATTTACAACCGTTGCAGGTAACACAACGCCTGCAATCAGAGCCATTAAACCACCTGGTAAACCAACAATAAGTGCTGCTGATGTCAAGAAAATAATGCCTGATACAAGTGTGCCAACCGCTGTTAGAACGGCAGCTACAGGTGTCTTCACTGTTGTAATGTTACGAACAAGAAGTAATAAACCAAAAATGATAAAAGCAGTGATTGGTTTATCAATGATATTTGGCACTTGTCCACCAGGAAATCCTGTTGTTAAGGCAGAAATAGCACCCGTTGTTAATCCGAGTAGTAAAACGTTTTTGACCCCAGGAAATAGTAAAATACCTAAGAACATCATGGTTAACATCATGTCTGGTTTCATACCAAACAAGACAGGTGGCATAATCGCATGCAGTACGGCACCAATTCCAACTAATAAAGATAGTGATACTAATGTTTTTGTGTTCATTTCTCATCTCTCCTCTTCTAAGCTAAGCTCTAAATATACCAATAATGCGCTTGTGCCTATTGCATATATTTATAGACTAATTATAACATAAATCTGTGAAAATAGAATCAATCAGTTTACGCGTGAACGGATGCAAATTCATCCATAAATGCCGCTAATGCTTGACATGCTTCTAGTGGAACAGCGTTATAAATAGAAGCACGGCAGCCTCCTACAGAACGGTGTCCCGCTAAGCCAACAAAGCCTTTTTCCTTTGACTGTGCTAAGAAAGCAGCTGTTAATTCTTCATTTGGTAAAGTAAACGTCACGTTCATTAGGGAACGGCTATCATTTGTTGCATGCGGTGTGTAAAAGCCATTTGAGTTGTCGATGCTAGAGTAGATTAACTCTGCTTTTTTCTTATTGTTTTCTGCAACTGCTGTGACGCCACCTTGTTCTTTGATCCAGTCTAAAACAAGAGATAGCATGTAAATACCAAACGTCGGAGGCGTGTTATATAATGAGTTGCTTTTAATATGTGTATTATAATCGAGCATAGTTGGTAAGTTTGCTGGGATGCGCTTTAACAAGTCTTTTTTTATAATAACAACGGTTACGCCAGACGGACCTAGATTTTTTTGAGCACCAGCATAGATTAAGGAGAACTTTGATACATCAATTGGACGACATAAAATATCACTGGACATATCCGCAATTAAATCGACATTTTCAAACTCAGGATATTCAGTCCACTGTGTGCCAAAGATTGTATTATTAGATGTGATATGTAGATACGCCGTGTTTGAAGGCAATTCACTGCGATCTAGCACTGGGATTGAACGGTAATTTTCTTCTTTTGTAGACGCGATAACCGTTGTTTCACCCACTTTTTTAGCTTCCTTTAATGCTTTTTCTGACCAAGCACCAGTCAATACAAATGCTCCTACTTGATCTTTTCCTAAAAAGTTCATTGGAATCATTGAAAACTGCAGGCTAGCTCCGCCTTGTAAAAATAAAATTTCGTGTGTGTCTGGAATTGAAAGCAGTTCTGTTAATGTTTCTTTTGCATGGTTCAAAACATCTTCAAATTCTTTACTACGATGCGATAGCTCCATCACGGACATGCCTGTTCCTTTAAAATCCGTTAGCTCTTGTTGTGCGAGTTGTAAGACAGGTAGGGGAAGTGCAGATGGTCCTGCGTTAAAATTGTAAGCTCGTTTTACTGAAATCACGTTAATTCCTCCTCAATTTTTCACATTCATCACAGACTGTATCTTGCTTCTTTGTCAGAAAGAATATCATTATACTATCATGAAAATAATTTAATGTGTGAAAACTTTTGAAAAATTTTAAGTAATCAGTATAGAAAATTAAAAACGTAGGAATGAGTGACAAAAGGTGTTAAAATCCATAAATACAAAACTATTTAAAGAGAAAGAAGGTTATCATCTTGACGTGGCATATTAAGACATTTGATCAACTATCAGCGCATGAACTATACGACATTTTGCAGGAGCGTACCAGAGTATTTGTTGTTGAACAAGAGTGTGCATATTTAGAGGTGGATGGGAAGGATCAGGCTTCGTATCATTTATTTAAAGTCGAAAATGAACAGATTATTGCATATATTCGTTTAATACCTAAAGGAGTGAGCTATAAAGAAGCATCCTTTGGTCGTGTACTTGTTCATGAAGATTATCGCAAGACGGGGTTAGGCAGGGAGTTAGTTCAAAAAGGGTTAGCGTTCTTAGGAGATGCGATGGGGGAAAACGTAGTAAGGATTCAAGCCCAAAGCCATCTCCAGCGCTTTTACGCATCATTTGGATTTCAAGCAATATCAGATGTGTATGATGACGATGGAATTCCGCATGTGGATATGATTAAAGAAGAGGTTGAGGCATAAGTGTTTCAGTTAATCATCTATCCGAATCATTGAGCATTAGTGACTCTTTTAATAGTTCAGATTTTTTTATTAATTGTGAAACAGGACGTAAGACACGTGACTCCTGGAGGAGATAGAGGAAAGGCTGAGACCCCGCAGCATAGCGAGGAGGCTCAGATTTCTTTCCGCAGAAAGCGAGTGTCTGTAGCGCAATGGAACGAACTCGTTATTAACCTCACTACTTTACAAAAGGCATCATTCTTCCTGTAGAAAGGCAAAGTTTGTTTTGTCCGAGACTCGTTTGTCTTATAAACGCTCCGAAATTTCAGCTGCGATGCTCTGTAGCTTTTCAGGTGTGTAGTCGCTTGTATGCTCTTTCCATACTGCACCAAAGCCGTCACCTTCACCATAGCGAGGAATGATGTGCATATGGTAATGAAACACGGATTGACCGGCTTTTTCACCGTTGTTGTTTAAAATGTTGATTCCAACTGGCTCATATGTTTCTTTGATTGCTGTTGCAATTTGAGGTACAACTTCAAATAAATGACGAGCAATTTCAGGTGTAAGCTCATGAACGTCTTTTTTATGTACTTTAGGAATAACAAGCGTATGGCCTTTTGTGACTTGGCTAATATCTAGAAATGCTAGTACATGTTCATTTTCAAACACTTTGGCACATGGAATTTCTCCGCGAATAATTTTACAGAAGATGCAATTCTCATCAAGATTACTCATATTGTTCACCTTTCCTTCATAAAAATAAAATAGCTTGTACGACTTAATTTTAGCATAAATAGAAGAGGGAAAAGAAGAGAACAGTAAAAAGCGAGATGCAATCGAATGATGCACCTCGCTATGAAGAAGGAAACAAAGCTTCTATTTCACTATATTGCGTTTAAGGAACACCTCATTTACGTAATAATGTGCCTAATTCATGTAAATTGTCTTCGACAAACACCTCATTCGACATTTTAATGACAAGCATTAACGTAGAATAAAACGTTTCTTCTCTTTGACAAACACCTCATTTAAGCAATTTATAGAATGGATAAATAAATTGAACGAAATCGTTCGTGGTCTTTGACAAACACCTCATTTACACAGTGATAAATGAACAATATTGTCTACCTTTTATAAATCAATTCTAACTACGTTCATGACTAACATCCCCTTATCATAACGCTTAACATAGGGCTTCATGATTAATGTCTGGTGTAGACACCTCATTTCAGATATAGAAAGCTAATTGTTGAACATCAACTGCTTTCCTTCTTCCCTAATTAGAATGTCCACGTATTTAAAAACTTACACTGGAAATATAATCCTTATTTTAATGGTTAAAAAAATGTATCCTTGAAGAAGATTTGGTACAATAGATAAAAATGAACGGTTTCCATCATCACTATGCTGTATGGAACGCTTTCATTTAGCACATATGTAACGTAATTTTGTTTACTAATACACGTATTTAAAGGAGAATCCAATGAGTTTATTACAAATTCAACACTTAACTGGAGGATATACAAAAACGCCTGTATTAAAGGACGTATCTTTTGAAGTTAATGCAGGAGAACTAGTTGGGCTTATTGGCCTTAACGGAGCAGGTAAAAGTACAACCATTAAACATATTATTGGGTTGATGGAGCCGAAGAAGGGATCTATTGCTATTCATAATAAAACGTTCCAACAAGATTCCACTGGTTATCGTACGCAATTTACATTTATTCCTGAAACGCCAATTTTATATGATGAGCTAACGTTAAAAGAACATTTAGATATGACGGCGATGGCCTATGGGTTGGATTCCAAAACATATGAAGCTCGTTTGCAGCCATTGTTAAAAGAATTTCGTATGGATAAGAAATTAAAGTGGTTTCCAGCGCATTTCTCAAAAGGGATGAAACAAAAAGTAATGATTATGTGTGCCTTTTTAGTTCAGCCTTCACTTTATATTATCGATGAACCATTTCTAGGGCTAGATCCACTTGGTATTCAGTCATTATTAGACTTAATGACAGATATGAAAAAGCAGGGAGCAGGCATTTTAATGTCTACTCATATTTTAGCCACGGCAGAGCGCTATTGCGATAAATTTGTTATTTTACATAACGGTCAAGTAAGAGCACAAGGAACGCTAGCGGATTTACGCACTCAGTTTAATAAGCCAAACGCAACGCTAGATGAAATTTACATTGAATTGACGAAGGAAGAGGACTATGAGTAGTATTGAAGCGCTGTGGCAACAGCGATTTCAGCAGCATCTAAAAGATACGCGTCGCTATATGAAATATATTTTTAACGATCATCTAAAGCTTGTGCTCGTATTTGCCATTGGAGCAGCTGCTTATTATTACCAACAGTGGTTAGAGACGTTAACACCAGCTTTTCCATCAGCATTTTTAATCGCAATAATTATGAGTGTTGTGTTGACGAGCGGTTCAATTCGGACGTTTTTAAAGAGGCCTGACTTAGTCTTTATGCTTGCATTGGAATCAAAGCTGCAGCCGTATTTTAAAAAGTCATTTTTCTATACGTTTTCTACATATATCTATACGCTGCTTTTACTAACGGCTGCTGTTGCTCCTATGCATGTAAAAGTTACTGATCAGACGTATTCTACAATTTTTATGAACTTGATTCTGCTTCTTATTTTAAAAGGAGTAAACTTAAAAATGGCGTGGTGGAGCGTTTACTTTGAAGAGAAGTACGCTAGGTGGATTGACTATCTCGTGCGCTTTTTCTTAAACGGGGCATTTGTTTATTTTCTATTTGTAGGCTCTTACTTGTTTTTCCCTGCTGTTACAGGAGCCATCATTATCTGTTTAGCCTTATATTATCGTTCGCTTGTAAAAGCCAAGCCGTTAAAATGGGAAACATTAATTGAACTTGAAGAGCGGAGAGTAGCGATGTTCTACCGCTTAGCTAACTTATTTACCGATGTTCCTCAGCTAAAAGAACAAGTGAAGCGCCGAGCTTATTTAGATGTCATTTTAAAAGGCATTCCGTTTCAACAACAAGCAACTCATCGCTACTTATATACGCGTACATTTTTACGCGCAGGTGATTATCTAGGGCTATTGGTGCGCTTGACGGTCATTAGTGGACTGATTTTACTCGCTGCTCCTTTTACCTACGGTAACATTGTGATTGTGCTGTTAACGCTTTATGTAACAGGTTTTCAAATGATGCCTCTTTGGAAGCATCATAAACAGGTTTTATGGCTATCATTGTATCCGCTACAAGAGCAGACGCGTCGATCAGCATTTTTAAGCTTGATTCGAAACGCCTTATTTTTACAAGCTGCCGTCTTAAGTATTGTCGCAGCTATTGCTAACTTGTTTGTTGGTTTACTTACTTTTGTGGCTGGTGTGTTATTTGTTCAGTTTTTTGTGACAACTTATATTAAGAGAAAAGCAACCGTATAAAAGAAATCTGCCTTTTAAGGCAGATTTTTTTCGTTTGAGGATAATAAACGCAGTCGATAAACGTTCATCGCAACGTGCGTCACATGATCAAGCAGATGATAATTCGCAAAAGCACCTACAACAGCCCCAAATCCAGGCATGAGCTGAAGCATTTTAATCACATCAATATAGTCACGATACTCTTGCTGGAAGCTCTTCCAATCGAGTTCATGTTGAGCTTCTTTATTCCATTTCTGTAAAAGATCGAAGACTTCTGTTCGCTTTTCTTCGCTACAAAACGCGAGGTGAAAAATATACAAAATAAATAGTCGTTCGTCTTGCTTGCGGACGTCAAAACCGTAAATAGTGGCAATGTCAAATAAACACTTCATCTTAATAGACAAAAAGAGAGGAAAGTCCGCCGCGCCTAACAACAGTCCACCAGCGCCTGTTCCCGCTCCCTCGACGGCAGCTGTTTTACGATATTTAGAAATCGTTGCTTTAACTTCAGCTTCACGCTCTTCAAAGCTTAAATGGGGATTATAGTCCTTCTTGGTAGTAATGGTAGAACCAAAAATGGTGGTTTCCACCATTTTTTTTATGCTTTCCGTAATCATTTTATGAATGCGTTCTGGTACTTTTTTATTCAGTTTGTTTTGTAGCTGCTTCGCATTTCGCTGAAAGGCAGATGGACGTTTTAACAGCGTAATCTTCCAGTGTTCGGCATCAGCCAGCGCTTTTTGTTCATAATCAGTCATTCAGACACCCCTTTTAAAAACCACTTTTCTTATATACGAAGTAAGAGGTAAAAAGTTTCTATCTATGCAAAGAAGCCCCCATATCCAACATATGGGGGGCAACCTGATTAAGATGTGACAGATGTAGCTTTTTGTTCTTTGGCTAGGTATTCAATTGCAGCTGTGCCCAGTGTTTTTGAAGCAATTAACATTGCTTTTTCATTAAAATCAAATTTGGGATGGTGGTGTGGGTAAGGAGTATCGACGCCGTCAGGCTGCGCTCCTGTAAAAAAGAATGTTCCTTTTACATGTTGAAGGTAATAGGCAAAGTCTTCTCCCCCCATTTGCGGTTCGGTTTCTTCCACTTTTTCCACCTCTGGGATTGTTTCTGCTACTTTTGCTAAGAACGCATTTTCTTCGCTATGATTGACAACAGCGGGGTAGCCACGCTTAAACGAATAATCATAGGAAGCATCAGCAGCTAAGCAAGTTCCCTGAATAACACGCTCAATTTCTCTTTCCATATCATTGCGTACGTCTTCGCTAAACGTGCGAACTGTACCAATAAGTTTTGCGGAGTCAGCAATTACGTTAAAAGCATTTTCCGCTACGAAAGAACCAACAGTAATGACGGCTGATTCTACTGGGTTGACGCGTCTGCTGACGATTTGCTGCAAGTTAACAACAAGTTGAGAAGCGATGACGATTGCATCTTTTGTTTTATGAGGCTGTGCCCCGTGGCCGCCAGCACCTTTAACCGTAATTTCAAATCGGTCAGCTGCTGCCATAAACGGACCGTTTCTGTGCTGAATGACACCGGTAGGAGTAACCGCCCATAAATGTGTGCCGAAGATAGCATCTACCCCATCTAAGCATCCATCTTCAATCATTGGTTTCGCTCCACCAGGCGCATACTCTTCAGCATGCTGATGAATGAATACAATCGTTCCTTCTAACTGGTTTTTTAGCTGTTGAATGGATTTAGCCAGAACTAAAAGGGTAGCCGTGTGTCCATCGTGTCCACAAGCGTGCATTACACCAGGGACAGTTGATTTATAAGGGACGTCTTTTTCATCTTGGATGGCTAAAGCATCAAAGTCGGCACGTAAAGCAACCGTTGGTCCAGGTTTCTCTCCTTTAATCGTTGCAACAATACCATTCCCGCCAACGTTTGCCCGATAAGGAACGCCAATTTTGTCATAAAAAGCACGAATATAAGTAGCTGTTTGGAATTCTTTAAAGGAAGGTTCAGGGTATTGGTGAAGATGGCGTCTAATTTGGATCATTTCGTCATAGCTTTTTTCTAGTAAAGAGTGTAGTTCTGAAATCATTAAGTCAGATCCTTTCGTTGATAATAGCTATTTGTAGAGTTTTCTTTAAATAAATAAATAGTTTAGAATTATTTGACATTTTATATTATATCAATAATCGTTGAAAATGAAAACAAATGAAGCGTTCCCAATAAAAAATTGATTGCACATTTGCTTTTGTTCGATGAATAATAGAAGGAGATGAATTTATACATGAGGAAGTGGCGTATGAAATATCGGTTTATTCTTTTATTATTACTTGCACTGATGGGAATGTTTATAGGCGTTGTTATAACAATCGATGGTCCGGTGCATGGAATAGATGCATTCTTTCTAACAATTGCTACAGACATACATAATCATCAGTTAGTAATTCAAATTTTAGAAGGTACCTCATTTTTTGCTTCAAAGCCGATGATTATTGTTTTATCCCTTTTACTTGTTGGAATATTAGGCTTTAACAAACGTGATGCTGTAGGAGCTGTGACTGTATTGGCTTTTGTTTTAAGCGGTTATTTACTGAACAATGCCGTCAAAGTATGGATTGAACGCCTCCGTCCGACGCTAGGAGTAGAAGGTTACAGCTTTCCAAGTGGTCATGCGATGCTGGGATTGATGCTGTATGGGTTTTTGTTGTTTTTTATTATTCTTTATGTGAAAAACGAAGCATTGAAAAAGGCTTCAATTGTTGTTTTTAGTTTACTAATTTTATTCATTGGTATTAGTCGTTTCCTATTAGCTGAGCACTATATGACAGATGTTTTGGGTGGCTACTTGTTAGGTGGTTTTTGGTTGACGGTAGGATTGCTATTTTATACGTTGGTAAAGGCGTATTTAGCACCAACTACTCCAATGAGTTCAAAGCAATACATGGGATGAAAAAAATCTGGTCTAGATTACTAGACCAGGTTTTTTTCGTATTTGAAGTTAACTATACTGCTCATGCTTGTTCCTTCTTTAACGGTATGGTTATAGATATGGTTTAAACGCTATATTTTATAAAAAAGTAAAGTTTAAATAAGGAACATCGCTACAATGGTCGTGACAACTAAGCCGATTGCCACTGGCTTTAAGTTTCTGCGGGCTAGCTCAAACGGACTCACACCACAAATAGCTGCAGCGGGAATTAATGCCCAAGGAATGAGCGTACCGCCACCAACCCAAATGCCTGCGATTTGGCCTAAAGCAGTAAGCGTAGCAGCACCGCTGCCAATTGCAGTAGCAAATAGTTGAGAAATCGATCCTACAAGTGAAATGCCTGAGAAGCCAGAGCCATCTAAGCCTGTAATCGCACCGATTGTCATAACGGTAACGGCAGCAATCTGTTCGTTTAATGGAACAACCGAAGAAATGGCTACGCCTAAATCATTTACAATTCCGTGAGAACCCTTTGGTAAAAAGTCTCCGATAATACTCGTAAACCCAGCATCTCCTAAATAGAAGAAAGCAGCAATAGGTATCACCGGACCAAACACTTTAAATCCAAACTGAAATCCTTCAATTAGATAAGACGTTGTTTTTTCTAATCCTTTGTTTTGATGTCCGATAATGGAGATAATCATTAAAATGAAAAGTGAAGTACCCCCAATTAACGCCGTTGCATCTCCACCTTGTAAATCAAATGCAAACATTGCCCAGACGTTTAAAGCAAATAATAATGGAATGAAAAGTGCTAGAATCCTTCTCATGTAAAGAGGAATGCGAACCCTTTCGTTGTTTTCAGCTGCTGCAATAAGAGGAGAACCTTGAACTGGTAGTGTACCGTTCTTTAAATCTCTTTTTAAAAAGATAAAAGCCGTAACGGTGGTGACAACGCCCATTGTAATAACTAATGGGATGCTCGCTTGAATAACATCTGAAACGGGTAATCCAGCTGCATCGGCTGTTAGCTTCGGTGCTGCTTGGATGACAAAGTCCCCTGAAAGAGCAATGCCGTGCCCGAATAGATTCATAGCCATTGCAACACCAAGTGCTGGTAATCCAGCTCTTAATGCCACAGGTAATAAGACGGCCCCTAATAGTGCAATGGCTGGAGAAGGCCAGAAAAAGAAGGAAATGACCATCATGACAAGTCCAATAACCCAATAAGCAAGACTAGGTGTCTTAATGAAGCGAGCAAAAGGAGAAATCATCATGTCGTTGACGCCCGTTGTAATAAGTGCTTTACTCATGGAAACGATAATTGAAATGATTAAAATAGTAGGTAGCAGCTCTGTAATAGCATAGATAAAACTTGAAAAGACGCTGCTAATTGAACCTGTTAGAGAAGAAGTAGCAGTGAATGACAGAAGAAAAATACCGATAATACAAATGATTGTAGTATCTCGTCTCATAATCATAAACCCTAAGATAAGTAAAATAAAACAAACGTATATCCAATGAAGAGAAACGAGGTCGATTCCCATAAAAAATCCCCCTATAGTTCAGTGTATAGTATCATATGAATGGGTGTTTTCATATGACACTGACCTAGTAGGGAGAGTAGCTGTCTTTAGTGCATAATATGATAGCTCGTGACGTAGGAAGGTCTCAGAAAAATAGCTGGTTGTTTATCTACTCCTTCTGATGTTCCGCGCTTTTTGTGAGCTTGGTTATATGCTTGAGACGCTTGCCAATCAGTAAAGGATTTTTCTTCTTCCCAAGCAGTTAAAATAATATAGGTATCGTTGCTTAGTGGACGCAAAACGCGAATTGCAGCAAAGCCAGGTTCTTTTTCAATTAAGCGAGCTCGTTGGTTAAATCTACTTTCAAATGAAGGACGTCCTTCATCTGTAACCGCAATGTTGTTCATTACCACATATTTTCCATCTGCAATCGAGCCTACGTGATCTAGCGCTTCATAATTATGTCCTTCTTTAAATATCGTTTCACCAGTTGTTTCATGTAAAAGGCAGCCTTGGTCGCCTTCTTTATGAAGTAAATACAACTTTTCTTTAGGATGTTGCTCTTTTAAGCGTTGTAAAAATTCAATGGTTCCATATGTAATAAAGAAATTCATTTTTGAACACTCCTTCTCAATTGGAAAATGCATACATTTTAAAGAGGTTAATCATACTAAAATTATAAAATGTTAAACAAAAAAATACAAAAATAGATGCTCGTCCTTTAAGATGATAGTGACAGGCTCATGCTTTCTTCATATGACCGCCGTACTACATACGCTATTATGCAATGAAAAGAAGAGAGGTGGTAGCATGTACAAACGAGCACTTTATCTATTCTCTGCCGTAGCGGGCATTTTATTATTTGCTCTGATTGGCTATATTATGATTTTGTTTTTTGGGAGTTATGTAATTGACGAGAAAAAATTTGTCATGAATTCTGCTACAAAGTTGGTTAACGAAAACGGTGATGAGATTACTAAGCTGTATGTGGAAAACCGAGATCCAATTTCAATAGAAGAGGTGCCAAAGCATGTGCAAAACGCATTTATTGCAGTTGAAGATGTCCGTTTCTACGAGCATCACGGCATCGATGTAAAAGCAATTGGACGTGCTCTATATAAAGATATTTTAGCAGGTAGTAAAGTGGAAGGTGGAAGCACGCTGACACAACAACTAGCTAAAAATATCTTTTTGACAAATGATAAGTCATGGCTTCGTAAAACAAAAGAAGTAATGGTAGCTATTAACTTAGAGCAGCGCTATAGTAAACAAAAAATCCTAGAAATGTATTTAAATCAAATTTATTTTGGACACGGTGCTTACGGTATTCAAGCTGCAGCTCAGCTGTACTTTAACAAAGATGTAGCAGAGCTTACCGTAGAAGAAGGAGCTCTGCTAGCTGCTCTTCCAAAAGGTCCAAATTCATATTCTCCTATCCTTCATCCAGAGAAGAGTATTGAACGGCGAAACGTGGTATTAAATTCGATGCAAAAAGCTGATTTTTTAAGTGCAGAAGAGGTGGTGCGATTGCAAGGACGCACGCTTAGTTTAGATGTACAGCAAAAAACGAAAAATCCTGCTTATTTAACCTATATTGATATGGTAATTGAAGAAGCAGCGGAAAAGCATCACATTTCAAGCAATGATCTATTGAGAGGTGGATATACGGTAACCGTTCCTATGAACAAAAGTTATCAGGAAACGGCTTATGAATTATTTCAGCAAGCTGCTTATTTTCCGGGAGTGGATGAACAAGCCCAAGGAGCTTTTATATTGATGGACCATCATACGGGGGGCGTTTTATCGGTAATAGGTGGACGAGACTATGTGCAAAAAGGATTAAATCGTGTAAATGTAAAGCGTCAGCCTGGTTCAACGATGAAGCCTTTGGCAGTTTATGGGCCGGCTTTGCAGGAAGCTCTGTATAAGCCATACTCACTTTTAAGTGATGAGAAGCAAAACTTTGGACAATATAAGCCCCAAAATATTAACGGGCAGTATGCAGGAAAAGTCACAATGTACGACGCAATTAAAGACTCTAAGAACATTCCAGCAGTTTGGACCTTGAATAAGCTAGGAATTTCGAGTGCAAAAGACTATTTAACAAAGCTGGACATAGAAACAGAAGACAAGGGTCTATCCATTGCATTAGGAGGACTAACAGAAGGAGTTACGCCTCTTCAACTAGCATCTGCCTATAGTACGTTTGCACAGAATGGTGAAAAAAAAGAACCTTACTTTATTTCAGAGATTCAAGATCATAACGGTGATGTAATTGCTAAGGCAGAGCAGAGTGATAAAAAGGTATTTTCAAAGCAAAACGCATGGTATATGACAAAAATGCTAGAGGCTGTTGTCAAAGACGGAACAGCATCCGTAGGCAAATATGAAGGAGCTCTTGCTGGAAAAACAGGATCCACTTCCTATGCAGGCGTGAAAGGAGCAACACGTGATGCTTGGTTTGTTGGGTATACCCCAAATGTAGTTGGAGCGGTTTGGATGGGGTATGATCGTACGGATAGCCAGCATTATCTTACAAAGGGAAGCTCCTATCCAAGTCAATTGTTCAAAGATATTTTGACAGAGGCAGAGCAAGAAACAGATAAAGCATTCAAAAAACCAAAAGGCATCAACGATTTACCTGAACCAATTAGGCTGCCAATTATTAACTCACTCAAACAAGAACTAACATTTCAACCGTTTGGACTATTAACGGTTAGCCTAACATGGGAAGCTTCCGAAGATAAACGCGTTGTCTACTATGTTTATGAAAAGCGAGGCAGGGAACAAAATGTAATTGGAAAAGTGAAAGGCAAAGGGGCATACGAAGTAGACCGCGTAAACCTATTTAAATCACCAACATACTACATCGTTCCCTATAACTCCCAAACAAAAGAAGAAGGAATGCCTTCTAATGAGGTAACACCAACATTGTTTAGCGATTAAATTGTTATAGTTAGTCGATTTTTTGACATTTTGAGCAGGTGTCTATACAACGGATACAGAAATGAGTATAGTGACAAGTAGAGAAAAGAGATAAACCGCAGTTTTTATCAGGCTGCGGTTAGTATTGAGGACAAGTTTGGTTAGGAAAAACAAATAGTACTTGAGATGAACAGATAGAGAAAGGTGGAAGCCATGAATCAACAACTGATGAATGATACATTTTTAAAAGCATGCCGAGGAGAAAAGACAGATCATGTACCAGTTTGGTATATGCGTCAAGCAGGCCGCTCTCAGCCGGAATATCGTGCTTTAAAGGAAAAGTATTCACTGTTTGAAATTACGCATCAGCCTGAATTAGGGGCTTATGTGACGCGCTTACCAGTTGAGCAGTACGGAGTCGATGCAGCTATTTTATATAAAGATATTATGACACCGCTTCCTGCAATTGGAGTGGATGTTGAGATTAAAACAGGTATTGGTCCCGTGATTTCAAACCCAATTCGTTCGATGCAAGATGTTGAAAACTTAGGGTATATTACACCTGAAGAAGATGTAGCCTATGTATTAGATACAATTAAGCTGTTAACAACGGAGCAGCTGAACGTTCCTTTAATTGGATTTGCTGGTGCACCTTTTACAGTAGCTAGCTACATGATTGAAGGCGGCCCTTCTAAAAATTATAATAAGACAAAAGCATTTATGTATACAGAGCCAAAGGCTTGGTTTGCATTAATGGATAAGTTAGCAGATATGACAATTACATATGTAAAGGCACAGATAGATGCTGGAGCAAGGGCTATTCAAATCTTTGATTCATGGGTCGGCGCGTTAAACGTAGCAGACTATCGCTACTTTATTAAACCAGTAATGAATCGGATTTTTACAGAGCTAAGAGAAAAGAATGTTCCGCTTATCATGTTTGGCGTAGGGGCAAGTCACTTGGCAAAAGAATGGCACGACCTTCCTCTAGACGTAGTAGGTCTTGATTGGCGTATGCAGGTTCAAGAAGCACGAGAGCTTGGTCTAACTAAAACGCTGCAAGGTAATCTAGATCCAGCAATTTTACTAGCTCCTTGGGAAGTAATCGAAGAACGTGCAAAAGCGATCCTTGATCAAGGAATGCAACAAGACGGGTATATCTTTAACTTAGGACACGGTGTATTTCCACAGGTTAATCCTGAGACGTTGAAAAGGCTTACTGCTTTTATTCATGAATATTCAGCAAATAGACAATAAATTGTCAAAAAAAACAGAGCCTTATTTTTTGTTTTTTCATTTTTGTTCATGAGAAAATATAGGAACAGACGGATTTTAACAAAGAGGTGTAAATCATGAGTAAAAAAGTCATGGGGTTACTCGTAATGGCTTACGGTACGCCATATAAAGAAGAAGATATCGAAAGGTATTACACGCATATCAGAAGAGGAAGAAAGCCATCTGAAGAAGCGCTTGAAGATTTAAAACAGCGTTATGAAGCAATAGGAGGCATTTCACCGTTAGCGAAAATCACTGAAGAGCAAATGCGATGTCTTGAGCAGCATTTAAATGAAATTCAAGACGACATTGAGTTTAAGGCTTATCTGGGCCTTAAACATATTGAGCCATTTGTTGAAGAAGCAGTAGAGCAGATGCACAAAGATGGGATTAAAGAAGCAGTTAGCATTGTGCTTGCTCCACATTTTTCAACGTTTAGTGTGAAATCTTACAATGGTCGTGCAAAAGAAACAGCTGAAAAACTAGGCGGCTTGGTTATTCATTCAATTGAAAGCTGGTATAAAGAGCCTAAGTTCATTAATTATTGGGTTAGAAAAGTTAAACAAACGTTTGATTTAATGTCAGACGCTGAAAAACAAAAAGCCGTACTCATTGTATCAGCTCATAGTCTTCCAGAGAAAATTATTGCGGCTGGAGACCCTTACCCACAGCAGCTACAGGAAACAGCGGATCTTATTGCTGAAGGTGCGGGAGTTAGCAATTACGAAGTGGGATGGCAAAGTGAAGGCAATACGCCAGATCCATGGATTGGTCCAGACGTACAGGATTTAACACGTGATTTGTATGAGCATAAAGGCTATCGTTCTTTCGTATATACACCTGTAGGATTTATTGCGGATCATCTTGAAGTGTTGTACGATAATGATTATGAATGCAAGGTTGTAACGGATGAATTAGGTGCAAACTACTATCGTCCAGAAATGCCGAATGCAAAGCCTGAATTTATTGATGCATTAGCAACAGTAGTGTTAAAGAAAGTAAATAACGAATCTCAAAATCAATAAAAAATAGAAGAAGCGAGCTATAACCTTAGCCGCTTCTCTTTCTATTGAATTTAATGAAAAGGCGATGATTACATGACGGAAGCAAACAAAAAGATTGTTATCATCGGTGGTGGAATAACTGGTCTTTCAGCTGCCTATTACCTACAAAAAGCGATTAAAGAGAAAGGCCTGCCGTATGAATTTCAATTAATTGAAGCAACCCATCGATTAGGAGGGAAAATTCAAACTGTAACCCGTGATGGTTTTACAATTGAAAGAGGTCCCGATTCCTTTTTAGCGCGCAAATTACCTGGTTCTAAGCTGGTAAAAGAAGTAGGGTTAGGAGATGAACTTGTTCATAACTCAACCGGACAGTCTTATGTACTGGTAAAAGAGAACCTTCATCCAATGCCAGAAGGTGCCGTAATGGGTGTGCCAACAAAGATTTCTCCGTTTGTAACAACGGGTCTATTTTCTCCCATTGGTAAACTACGCGCTGCTGCCGATTTTGTCATTCCCAAAACAAAGCATGAAGGAGACCAATCACTGGGCATGTTTTTTAGAAGACGCTTAGGCGATGAAGTTGTTGAAAACTTAATTGAGCCTTTGCTTTCTGGAATCTATGCGGGAGACATTGACCGCTTGAGTTTAAAATCAACATTTCCACAGTTTTTACATGCAGAGCAGCGACACCGCAGTTTAATTGTTGGCATGAAGAAGTTTAAAGAACTTCAACCTAAGCAGGCTGAAGATGCTAATGCAAAAAAACAAGGTGCATTTTTAACATTGAAAAAAGGTCTGCAGTCGCTTGTTGATGCAATTGAAGAGCAGCTTGACCCGTTGGCGGTGGTCAAAGGAGTTAAAGTTGAAAAAGTAAATCGTATGGGTGAACAATATGATTTAACATTGAGCAATGGAAAAGAGATGAAAGCTGATGCAGTCATTATCACTTCTCCTCACTTCGCTGCTCAATCAATGTTGTCTCACTACCCAATCTTTGAGCCGCTTCGTGAGATGCCGTCTACTTCTGTTGCTACAGTAGCAATGGCTTTTCCTAAAGAAGCAGTGAAAGAAGATATTAATGGTACTGGATTCGTTGTATCTCGCAACAGTGATTATACAATTACAGCGTGTACATGGACACATAAAAAGTGGCCTCATTCTACTCCAGACGGTAAAGTATTACTGCGTTGTTACGTGGGAAGAGCAGGAGACGAAGCCATTGTTGACCAGTCGGATGAAGAAATTGTCCAAGTGGTATTAGAGGATTTAAATCGCATTATGCAGATTACGGAAAAGCCAGAATTCTATGTGGTGACGAGATGGAAAAAAGCAATGCCTCAGTACACGGTTGGGCATCAAGAGCGCTTAGAAGAAATTACTCAAGCTATTGAAGAACAGCTTAAAGGTTTATATCTAGCAGGAAGCTCTTATGAAGGACTAGGATTACCCGACTGTATCGAACAAGGTGAGGATGCAGCGAAGCAAGTCTTGAAATATTTTCAAGCAGAAAAAGCGGAGCAGAAGTAAATCTGCTCCGCTTTTTCTGTAAGAACTTTCATGAGGTTGCGTAGTATAACAGATTTATGCTATAGTTACAACGTACTAATTGACCATAATATTCATTTGGTCAAAAAAGAGGGGTGTATCAATTGGCGATTGATCGAAAGCAATCGGTGCTAGACGCAGCGTCAAAATCGTTTTCACTGTTTGGCTATAAGGCAACGACAATGGACCAAGTCGCTAAAATGGCCAATGTCGGAAAAGGAACCATCTATACGTTTTTTAAAAATAAAGAAGAGCTTTTTGATGAAATTGTATCTAGAATGATTCGGGATATGCTGCAACAAGCAGAGTCAGCAATCTCTTCTGAACGAACGTTTTTTGAAAATGCTCAAGCTGCTATTTATCGCATGCTCCAATTTCGAACAGAGCATCAGCTTATGCTTAAGCTCGTTCAGGAACAGGAAATGGGTACGTCAGCTGTTAAAGACGTATTGGTGCAAGTTGAAAATGAAATTTTGACGTATATAAAAAAGAGAATTGAAGCAGCGATTGCAAAAGGTGAAATTCAAAGCTGTGACCCAGAAGTGACGGCATTTTTACTTGTGAAAATGTATGTTGCTTTAGTTTATGATTGGGAAAAACAGCATCAGCCGCTATCTGAGCAACAAATTTCAGATCTGATTGAGCTCTATTTTCTAAGAGGATTATTTACTAAATAAACAAAAGCCGGACTTCATTAAAGTCCGGCTTTTTCGTTAATCGTTTGTTTGGTTATGTTCTTCTTGCTGCTTTTCTTTCTCACCTAGCTCTTGTTCGCCTTTTTTCTTTAAGTCAAAGTAAGCGCGTAGAGCCGCTTGACCTAACTGTCTATTTAACGCATGTCCAGGGCCTTTTACGTAAGAAGATGGTACAACAACCGCCATTGCAACCTCTGGATTATCGTAAGGTGCGTAGGCAATTAAGTTAGAGTTACGAACGGCTACCCCTTGGTTGTAAGTCTCAGCTGTTCCTGTTTTGCCGGCAGGCTTATAGGGCTCTGAACTAAACTCATTTTTTGCAGTTCCGTTTGTCATTACGCGGCGGAATCCAGCTTTCACAGCATTGATTTCTTCTTGGCTCATCGTAATTCGGTTTAATACTTCCGGCTCAACGGATTTTTGTACACTGCCTTTAAGCTCCGTATCAAGTTCAGGCTCACGAATTTCCTTCACAAGCTGAGGCTTTAACCGGTAGCCGTTGTTGGCGATAGTAGCTGTATACTGAACGAGCTGTAGAGGCGTATACGTGTCATACTGGCCGATTGCCAAATCGAGCGCTTTACCAGGTAAAGAATAGTCACTTCCAATCATCCCTGTAGTTTCGTTGTCTAGCTCAATACCTGTTGAAACGCCTAAGCCAAACTGGCTGTAGTATGAACGAAGCTGATCCCACGTTTTTCGAGGAATATTAAGACCACCATGCGGTACATAATTTTCTCCAGCCATGCTTAAAACGGTTTTATACATGTATACGTTAGAAGACTGTTCTAAAGCTCGACCGATACCAGCAGATCCAATTGGGTGAGAAGACTGCTTCTTGCCACCGCCTTTAAAGTACATCGGAGCGTCATAAAATACAGTGCCTAAGTTAATGGCTCCAGAATCCAATCCGGCTAAAATGGTTGCACCTTTAACAGTTGATCCCATTTCATAAGAGGTAGTAATATTACCGAGCGCAAAGTCTTTTACTTCTAATTTGCTACTTTTGTCATTGTAAACAAGCTGCTTCCCGCCCATAGCTAAAATTTCACCAGTATGTGGATCCATCATAATAATAAATGCACGATCTAATTTGCTAGTTCCAGGTTTGGCTGCTTTTGCATTTAGCAATCCCTTAGTTAAAATTTCTTCGACTTGTTTTTGAAGCTCCATATCAATGGTTAAGACTAAATCGCTCCCACGTTGACCTTCCGAGACAACTTTCTCTTCTAGAATGTTTCCAGATCGGTCCGTAACGTGCTGAATGCGAGCTTTTTGTCCGCGCAATACGTTTTCATACTGCTTTTCTAAATAGCTTTTTCCAACGCGGTCATTTCGGCTGTAGCCGTGTGATAAATAGTACTGTAAATTCTCGCGCGGAAGTCCTTCATCAGCAGACGTGATGTTACCGAGTAGCGTACTTAAGAGACTATCATATGTATACATACGGTCCCAATAGGTTGTCACATCGACGCCAGGTAGAGCAGAGAGCCGTTCGCTAATAACGGCCATTTCTTGGTCGTTTAATCCACTTTTTATAATTTGAGGTGTTAGCTCATAGCCAGCTTCCATTTTACTTTTAATAGCAATGACTTCTAAATCATCTTTTAAGGTATTAAGTTCTTTCTTAGTGATGCGCTTTAGCTGTAGAGGGTAAAGGTCTTCTTCTTTAAGTTTTCCATCTTCTACTTTCTTCAAGTCGCTATCGGTAATCTTTTTCTTTGCTTCTTCTGGATTTGTTGCAATCCAATAATCTTTCAAGTCACGTTCAGTGAGCTTAACGATATTTTTATCATCGCTTTTTTGATTCTCGTCGCCAAACGCGTTTGTTGTGACAGGAAGATCAATTATTTTAGCTAATGATTTCGCAATCTTGAGCTTTTCTTCTTGTTTTACGCCTTTTAAGCGGGTATAAGTAACCGCGTTTAAAGGTTTATTGTCCACGATAACACGATCGTATCGGTCAAGCATTTTCCCTCTCGGTACGGGCGTATTAACGGTGACGTCTTCGGTTTTTTCGACTTCACGTTTATAGCTTTCACCATGAACGATTTGGACAATTCCAAGGCGCAAAATGAGAACAGAAAATAGGATAAATACAATAAAGAATAATATATTGACGCGTAAAGAGACATGATTTCTTTTTCTTTTCTTTTGTTTCATATAAACACCTTCACTTATTGAAAATAGAGCTATAAATCTACTATCTTACATCTTAACATAATTATGTCTAAATTTGTTATTAGGTGGAATAGTTATAAGAAATTAATCGCATCCAATTTTTCGCATTATCATAATGTGGGAAAAAAGGTTTGGGTTATTAGTCGTTTAAAATAGAGTGGGAGAGTGAAGAGCGCACACAACAAGTAGTGATTTTCATTCGAGGTTGCTCGCTTTCCGCAGGGCGAGCGCCAAGCCTCCTCGTAAACTGCGGGGTCTCGCCTGCTCGCTAATCCTGCAGGAGTCTCACCCTCTTTCATTTCAATCACTGTTTTTGGAATGAGAGGAAATCAATTATTTCTAGTGTAGTTGGGGTATGAAAGAGGGCAGGACATAATCAACGAGTTTTGATTTTTCTTCAAATTATTTGTTTTCCATTGATAGAAGAGTTAGAGAATATGGCCAACAATTCTTGAGACTTGAACAGGTCATCAATATTTTCCACTCTTTTGTTCAATATTGTCTCCTATTCAAATTACCTATAATCAGTACAATGGAATTAAGGTCCTGACAATCAAGGGGGTATATAAAATGAAAATGAAAAGGCTTACATTGTTATCCGGGGTACTAGCTTCATCATTGTTATTTGCAACTGCATGTTCAAATTCTGGTTCAGAGTCAACAGCAAAGTCAAGCGGAAGTTCAGGAGACGAAGTCGTAATTGATATGTTCCAGTTTAAAGTGGAGATTGCTGAACAGTTAAAAGAAGTAACGGATGCATATACAAAAGAAAACCCAAACGTTACTTTTAATATTCAAACAGTTGGCGGAGGCGCAGATTATGGTGCTGCTTTAAAAGCACAGTTTGCTTCTGGTAACGAGCCAGACTTGTTTAATAACGGTGGCTTCCAGGAAGCACAAACATGGTTAGAAAAGCTAGAAGATCTTTCTGATCAACCTTGGGTTGATGATTTGTATGACGTTGCGAAAGAGCCGATGACAGTGGATGGAAAGATTTATGGTCAGCCTTTAAACCTTGAGGGATACGGTTTTATTTACAATAAAGATTTATTTGAAAAAGCTGGTATAAAAGAGTTACCAACTACATTATCAGAGTTAGAAGCAGCGTCTAAGCAGTTAAAAGCAAAAGGAATTACCCCATTTTCAAATGGATATGGTGAGTGGTGGGTATTAGGAAATCACTTGTTTAACATTCCAGTAGCTCAGCAGGATGATCCTGATGCTTTCATTAAAGGATTAAATGACGGTACTGCAAAGTTTGAAGGTAACGAAACGTTTAAGCAATTTATGGATTTATTTGACTTAACGCTAAAATATGGAAATAAAAATCCGTTAACAACGGATTATAATACGCAAGTAACGCAATTTGCTGCTGGAGAAACAGCAATGATGCAGCAAGGAAACTGGACTGTAAATATGATTACAAAAATTAATCCAGATATGAAAATGGGCTTTATCCCAATGCCAATTAGTGATGACAAAGAGAAAAATGATAAGCTAGCAGTTGGTGTACCAAATAACTGGGTAGTTAATAAAAATGCTCCAGAAGCTGATAAAGAAGAAGCAAAAAAATTCTTAAACTGGCTGGTAACGTCTGAAACAGGACAAAAATTCTTAGTAGAAGAATTTAAATTTATTCCGGCATTTAAGAGCATTGATGGAAAAGGAATTGACTCTTTATCAGACGATATCTTAAAATACTCTGACGAAGGTAAAACGTTATCGTGGAACTGGTTTAAGTATCCAGATGGTGCTGTACAAGAAATTGGAGCAGCAATGCAATCTTATGCAGGAGATCAAATTTCAGAAGATGAGTTCTTGAAAAAGTTAGATGAAATCTGGGCGAAAATGAAAAAATAAACGTAAAACGGAAGCCTTCTGTATGATTAGAGTAGACATATAGAAGGCTTTTTGTGATGAAACTGTAAAAAAAAAGTAGATTGAAAGCGCTTTTATTGTATAATGATAGCAATGCAATATAATTTATAGAATAGTAAGAAGAAGGAGGGCTGTGATGAAGGGGTGGAGCATTCGCAAGAAGCTTATTTTGTTTCTACTCATTGCGACTGTTGTACCGTTTATTATCTCCAATGCGTTCACTTATCAATATACAAAAGAAACTGTTAAAAACCGCTTTATTTCAACTAACTATCAGGTAGTCAAAAGCGGCAGTGAAGACCTGAGCACATACTTGCAGGAAATTTCCGATATTACACCGCGTTTATACGGCTATTATCCATTTATTAAAGTGTTACAAGAAGGTGTAAATAATGATTTAGGAGCAAGTCAGTTAGAAGTCCGAAGAACATTATCTTATTTATTTAATACGCGACCAGAAATTAGGCAGCTTCATTTATATATTGAAAACGGACAAGATTCTTATACGGTATACAATTCTAAAATTAGCAGTCGAAAAAAATATGAAGATATTTATTCACATTCTTATTATGCTAGGTTAAAAGAAAAACAGCGGTTTCTATTAATTGAACCTACTCATACAGTATACAGCTACAATAACTTATCAACCATTTTAGATTCTGATCCAAAGCAAGTCATTAGCTTTCATCACATGATTAATGAAGTTCCTTCTAACAACTTGTTAGGCTTTCTGTCAATAGACATTGATTTATCTAAAGTTAAATCTACTTCAGACAGCTTGTACAATAAAGAAGAAGAAGATTTTTATTTAATTAACGATGAGGGAATGATTATGTATTCATCAGATCAACAAGCAATTGGGACAACGCAAAAGTATAAGTGGATTCAACAACTGAAAAACAAAGAGTCTCATAGCGTAGAATGGGAAGATTCAAAGTTTTCGGGAGTACTCGTTTATGACAAACTAGCAGCTCCATTTGATGAATGGCATATCGTAAAGCGAATTCCCTATAGTGTTTTATATGAAGATGCAAGAAGAACCGCTCTGATCAGTGTCTTAATCGGAGTACCGTTTTTATTGATGATTATTATTGCTACATTGATTGTATCAGTTCGATTTACAGAGCCGATTCGAATTTTAATTCAAAATATGAAAGAAGTTGAAAAAGGTTCCTTTGTTGTCCGTTTTAAAACACTAGGTAACGATGAGTTTGGTATGCTAGGTCAGCATTTTAAATCTATGGTCGAAACAATTAATGACTTAATTAAGCGAAAATATCGCTTGGAGATTGAAAATAAATCAACGCAACTTAAAGTGCTGCAGTCCCAAGTGAATCCTCACTTTTTATACAATGCATTTCAATCGATTGGCACGCTTGCTTTAAAGCATAAGGCGGTCGAAGTCTATAAGCTACTAACCCTCCTTTCGAATATGATGAGATACAGTATGAATATGAAGGAAGATATTGTGACACTCACTGAGGAAGTGAAGCATGCTGAAGCATTCTTGGCACTACAAAAACAGCGCTTTGGCTCTAAGTTTTCGTATGAATTTCAAATTGACGAAGAGTTAAAACACACATTGGTTCCAAAGATGATCTTACAGCCGCTTGTAGAAAATTCTTTTAAGCACGGATTTGAAACAAGGGTAGGAGATGGAAAGCTAACAATCTCAGCTTCTTTAATAAACGAACACTTTATACAAATTTGCGTAAGAGACAATGGAAAAGGGATGAATGAGAAAGCATTAGCATCCTTACGTGAAAGTTTAGCGCTATCTAATCAGCATATAGGAGAGCATATAGGCTTGCAAAACATTTCAGATCGCTTATTGATCTACTATGAAAACGTAGCAAGGATGGAGATTGAAAGTAAAGAAAACGAACATTTTACAGTGAAAATGACCTTACCACGAGATTTAAATAAAGGAGATGATAATAATGAAAGTTCTGATTGTTGATGATGAAGAACACGTTCGTGAAGGAATTAAGCTCTTAGGCGACTGGGACGCACATCACATTGAAAGTATTATTGAAGCTGAAAACGGTGAGCAAGCGATTGCGCTTATCGAGAAAGAAAAGCCACAAATCGTTTTCACAGATATGAAGATGCCCAATATGGGAGGGATTGCTCTATTGGAATGGATGAAGCACCATGCTCCTAAAACCAAAACCATTGTCGTAACTGGTTATGATGATTACCACTACATGAGAAAAGCAATTCATTTTGGATCGACAGATTACATTTTAAAGCCAGTTGATCCTTCAATCTTAAACGATACGCTAAAAAGAGCCGTAAACGAATGGAATAAAGAAGAGCATGAACGAAAACAGCACAATAATAGCTATCAGTTAATTAATGAGATGAAGCCGATGTATCGTGATCGCAAACTGACCCAAATTATCAATAACTACGTGCTACAAGACACGGTATATGAAGAGCTTGGCTTTCATTCAAACAGTGAGTATGAAGTAGCTATTATTCGGGTTGATGAAGCGACAATCCAAGCATTTGGTGGAGATCGTGACTTAGCCTATTTTTCAATTTTAAACGTGGCTAATGAGCTCTTAGTTGAAAAAGAGAATGGAGTGGCTTTTCGTTATTTATCACAAAAGGGTGAAATCGTAATAATCTTCTGGGACCATTTTTCTGAAATTAAGCAGCTTTTGAACAGGCTACACAAGCAGATTTTCTTAGCTTTCAACGTATGTTGTCCACTTGCCAAGGGACGTCATGTTGAATCTGTTTCAGTATTGCTAGAATCCTATCAAACAGCAAAGGCAGCTTTATTAGCGAGCAATGTGCTAGTTGACAGTTGTGTTGAGTTTTATGAAGAAGCAGATCGTTTAAAGGGAAGTAGCCTATTATTAAACTTGATGGACTACAATACAAAAATCGTAGAAGGAATGCAAGTAGGCAAGATAGATGCTTTCACAGCAATTTTTGATGAAGTGAAGAACGCTGTGAAGCAGGCCAATTACTTATCCTTAAAGGAGTTGCTGCATATTGAAAAAGAGTATCAGCTCCTTAGTGAACACTGGTTAAAGAAATACGAAATTTCATATAATGCGCAAAGTCACTATGAGCAGGCGCTAGCTTCATTTTTTGATGCGAAAGGCAAGTTTGATTTTGAGAAATACATGAACCGAAAACAAAGAGAGATTGTGCGTTTTTTAAATATTGTGAAGCGAGATAAGCAAAAAAGCAATCGTGATACAATTTATGAAATTGAGCAGTTTTTACAAATGAATTATGATCGAGACGTGAAGCTTCAAGAGATTGCAGAACGCTTCTATTTAAGTAGAGAGTATATTTCAAGGAAGTTTAAACAAGAATTTCAGGAAAACATCTCTGACTACATTGTGAAAGTTCGAATGACAAAAGCCAAGTCCCTCTTAAAAAATGAGCAGCTGAAAATTTATGAAGTAGCAAACATGATTGGTTATCAAGATGATAAATATTTTCGCAAAGTGTTTAAGAAACTAGAAGGATTAACACCGAATGAATATCGTCAACTATCGGTCTGAGAAAAGACCCCCTTTGTGATAAAAGGGGGTCTTTTCTCAGACGTCTGTCGTCAGACTTCTATTTACATAAAAACACCGACAAGAATAGCTGTAATGAAGCTAGCTAATGTTCCACCAATAATTGCGCGCAGGCTAAGTTTTGAAACATCTTTTCGTCTAGAAGGGGCTAAAGAGCCTAATCCAATAATTAGCTGTCCAATTGATGAAAAGTTTGCAAAGTTACATAAAGCAATCGAAAGAACTGCTACAGTTTTTGGCGATAGCTGATCCATGACTTCAGTTAAGCTTAAATACGCAATAAATTCGTTAGCTGCAAGCTTTGTTCCAATAATAGAAGCAGCTTGTAAAGCATCTGAGACAGGAATACCAATGATAATAGCAAACGGATAAAATACATAACTAAAAATAGTTGCTAAATCTATGTTGACAAGGCCTAGTGCTCCGTCAACCAATGCAAGAATACTAATGAAAGCAATTAAAAGGCCCCCGATGTTTAAAGCTAGCATAACGCCGCTTGCTGTTCCATCTGCCATCGCTTCAAATACATTTGCATGATTACTTTTTTCCATTGCTACGTTTTCTTTTGTTTGAGACTCTTCGGTTTCTGGTAACATAATTTTTGCAATAATAATTGAAACAAGAGGAACGCTAAAAACCGCAATTAGCAAATACTTCATATCAATTCCCATTAAAGAATATCCAACAAGAATTGCTCCACTAGCAGAAGCGGTTCCTCCTACCATAACCGCAAAAAGCTCAGATCTTGTAAGCTTGTCAAGGTAAGGTTTTACAAGTAAAGGAGCTTCAGCGAGCCCTAAAAATGAGTTTCCAACTGCATTAAATGTTTCAACTTGCGTAGTGCCAAGGGCTTTTCCTAAGATAATTCCAACAATTCGGACAAAAAAAGGAATGATTCGTAAATAATAAAGTGCAGACACTAAAGCTGAAATGAAGATAATAACCGTTAGTACGTTAATGGCAAAGACAGAAGTAATATTGGTGTTTTCAAAAAAACCACCGAATACAAACTGAACACCTTCATTGCTATAATTAATAACTTTTTGAACACCTAATGCCATTTTTTCAAGAAAAGTTTGGCCTAGAGGTACTTTAAGCACAAAGAGTACAAACAAAATTTCAAGTGAAAGACCTACGAGAACCGTACGCCAAGGGAAAATTTTGCGATTTGTACTTAAAAGCCAGCTGACAAATAAAATTGCTACAAGTGATAGTAGACCGATGAGATAAGACATGATGGAATCCTCCTATAAAAAAACTGCTTCCTCCAAGCTATAGGAGAAAGCAGCAGTAAGTCTTACCTCATACGTACCGCTTTCCCTTATAGTCTAACAATTTACGGTTGTTAGGTAGAAACTTGCGATCCATATTATCGCGATTATACAAAGGAAGCGTATAAAAATGTGTTTTCATTCTATCAATATGACTATTGTATGACAACATTAAATTAATAGATATTAAGAAGTTTATATATTGAAAATATTCATTTTTTACAAGGCATTAATAAAAATATAAGTCAGACTTTTAGTTAAAAGGTTGGGATTTTAAAAGTCAAATTTCCTATTTTTCTATTAAAAAAAGGAAACGGAAAATTCGTAAAGAAACTTTAGTATGTAGAGAATAGAGAAGTGGAAGGGGAATGGAGAAGAAATGAAAAAGCATCTTTTATCAGCAGTTGGTGTAATTGTTATGGGAGCAAGCCTTATGGGGCCTACATATGTGGGAGCAAATAATGTAACGAATAACTCAACACAGCAATCCTATTCTGTATCAGGATTTATTAATCATGCAGAGTTGGGAAAGCGCCTTCAACAGATTGAACATTCGTCTAAAGGCACTGTAAAAGTAGAAGTAGCAGGGCATTCTAATCGTGGTCTCGAGATTTATAAAGCAACGGTTGGTACTGGAAAAAAGATCGTACTTATTCAAACAGAAATTCACGGTAATGAAAAAACAGGTACGGAAGCTTTGTTAAACATTCTGCAAAACCTTAGTACAAATTCACCCGAAGCAAAAAAGATGCGTGAGGAGATGACGTTAGTTGTCCTTCCAATGATGAATCCGGATGCGTCTGAGCTTAACCGCCGTGGCAACGATTTGTCTTGGCAAGAAGTTACTCAGGCCTTTCCTCAACTGAAAGATGCAAAACCTTCATGGAACTACTACACGTATACCAATCAATATTTTAATTATACAAATCAGCCAGGCTTTGATGTAAACAGAGATTTTAATCCCGACTTAGACTATGTTCCAGCAAGCAAAGATTTTCCTGGTAACTCAGGAAATCCAGGATGGTTCATCACGCCAGAAGCTCAGACTGTAAGGGATGTGTATAAAGGTTTAAAAGAAAAGCACGGAAATGTCGATGTCTTTGTTGATATGCATCATCAAGGTACTTATTATGTAGAGGGAACAGACGATTTAGTGACAATGTCACTTTCAGGAAAATTTGTTGATATTAATAAAAGCCGTTATGAAGAATATCAATCAAACTACAACCTTGAATTTTCTAAACAGCTTAATTTAGCAGCTTATAATGCACTGCAGGCGGTTGGCAATTCACCTTTTACTAATATTACGCTGTATGATCAGAATATCGACTTACCTGGAACAGCTCTTGGTACATTCGCATTAAACGGAAGCGGAACGGTCTTATTTGAAGTGCGAGGTCAAACTCACACATTTGGACAAAAGAAAAAAGGTCAACTTGTAAAAGCGGTTGAAACAGGCTTATATGGAATTTTACATGGTGTAACAGACGAATCTGTTTATAAGCTAAATTCAAATCAGTATGATGACATTCCCAAAACCGCATATCAACCAGGCCTATAAGATAACAATTCATAGAATATACTAAATGGAGAGAGAATAAAAACCTCTCTCTTTTTTTTGATTGGTCTAAATTTATGACATTTATTACAAAAAAACTATGAATTTATACGGGTGTTAATGGTATTATGAAGTAGTTGAAATTAAACCTAGGGGATGAAGTAACTGGATGAAACAATCTCAGTTAGAAAAGGAGATTCGAGCTTTACAAGATATCATCTATCGCTTGGCAAAGGAAACGAATGAGTACTCTTATGGCACGATTTTAAAAGTTAGCCAGGAGTTAGATAAAAAAATTTTTTTGTATCAAAAATTGAAGAATTCATGTGATTAAATGAATGATTTTCTGTCGCTGTAAGCAAACCGAGTATGCACGACTCTACTAAAGTGTTAAAACTCGGAAGAGAACAGTTTTATTTGTTCGATAATTGAAAAGAGTAGCGTAAGTGATGAAGTTAATCACATCAAAAAGGCTCTGTTATAAAACAGAGCCTTTTTGATGTGACCGCTTACTATTTCATAACATCTACACAGTTATCGCATTTATTTCCATAGCATTCATGCTGCTCTTCGATCTCCTGGCCGCATTCTAAGCACTTTTTAGTCGGTAATTTTTTGAAAAAATCAGACATTTTTTCTAACATCTCCATCGCCTCCGTTTAATTTGTTATTAACATTGTATTATAACAGATGTATTTTAGCAACTGTGTTTTAGAACAAAAACAGCCCATTTTTATAAAAAAACGTAATTTGTTATATAACAGTTAGTTATCTGTTAATTCTTGTTCCGTTCTTTTTTGTTTAGATTTTAAATAGGTCTGGGGTATACTAGGGCTAAAGGCATTCAGAAAGGGAGGGCAACTTGAATGAAAGTAACAGTTGTTGGTTTTTGGGGCGGATACCCTGCTGTGTCAGAAGCAACCTCGAGCTATTTATTTGAACATGATGGCTATAAGTTGTTGGTGGATTGTGGAAGTGGAGCACTTGCACAGTTGCAAAATTATGTAGCTCCACAAGATCTTGACGCAGTTATTTTATCTCACTATCATCATGATCATGTTGCGGATATTGGGGTACTTCAATATGCTCGATTAATTCAATCTCACTTAGGTAATGATGTGAAAGAATTACCTATTTATGGACATACATATGATCAAGCAGCGTTTGAGAAGCTGACGCATTCTGGCATTACCAAAGGGATTTCTTATAACCCTAATCAATCGTTAGAAGTTGGACCATTTACCATTACATTTCTACAAACAAAGCATCCTGTAACATGCTTTGCAATGCGAATTTCTGCTGGAGATAAAACTGTCGTGTATACGGCAGATTCTAGCTTCATTGATGAATTCGTGCCTTTTTCACAGCAAGCTGATTTAGTAATCTGTGAATGCAATTTCTATGCTCACCAGAATGGAAGCGGTGCAGGGCATATGACCAGTACCGAAGCAGGGAAGTTAGCACAAGGTGCTAGCGTGAAAGAACTAATGTTAACGCATTTGCCACACTACGGAAATGTAGAACAATTAGTGACAGAAGCACAAAATCAGTTTACAGGGAACGTTTTTCTAGCAAGTTCAGGATTACAATGGAATAAGTAGGAGGATAAAAGAAAGATGTTATATATTAACAACGGAGATATACATGACCCAAGGATTAACCTAGCAATCGAAGAATATGCGCTGAAGCATTTAGATATTAACGAAACATATTTATTATTTTATGTGAATGAACCATCTATCATTATTGGTAAAAATCAAAATACCATTGAAGAAATCAATACGAAGTATGTAGAAGACCAAGGAATTCATGTTGTTCGCCGTTTATCGGGTGGAGGTGCCGTGTATCATGATTTGGGTAACCTTAACTTTAGCTTTATTACTAAAGACGATGGGGAAAGTTTTCATAATTTCAAGAAATTCACGGAGCCTGTTATTGAAGCATTAGCAAAACTGGGAGTAAACGCAGAGCTAAGTGGACGTAATGACATTTTAGCCGAAGGACGTAAAATTTCCGGGAATGCACAGTTTTCAACAAAAGGTCGTATGTTTAGTCATGGAACGCTTTTATTTGATTCTGAAATTGAAAATGTAGTATCTGCTTTAAAAGTAAAAAAAGATAAAATTGAGTCAAAAGGTATTAAGTCAATTCGAAGTCGCGTAGCGAATATCAGTGAATTTCTAACGGACAAAATTACAGTAAACGAATTTAAACAGCTTATTTTACGCTATATTTTTAATGGAGAAGAAAATATTAAAGAATATAAGCTTACTGAAAAAGACTGGGAGAAAATCAACGAGATTTCAAACGAACGTTATCAAACGTGGGAATGGAATTATGGGAAATCACCAAAATTTAACGTACAGCATGCTCACCGCTTCCCAGTTGGACAAATTGATGTGCGCTTAGAAGTAAGTAAAGGTACCATTACACAATGTAAAATTTACGGAGACTTCTTTGGAGTAGGGGATGTTAGCGAAGTTGAAGAAAAGTTAACAAATATCCGTTATGAAAGAGCTAGCATTTCAGCAGCATTAGACAATATTGATGTGAAGCACTACTTTGGAAATGTTGAAAAAGAAGAGTTTATTGATCTAATTTATTAAGAGCATAAAGCAGGCTGGGTCATAATTAATTTAGCCAATGATAAACCTGAATGATTAAAAGTAAAGAACTTTTAATCATTCAGGTTATTTTGATTGTGAAACGAATTTTGGAAACAGGGTGGAATGAAGCCAGGACATTCCAACAACGTAAAGAGGTCAAAAAAGGATTGTTTGTCTTTTTGAAAATCTGTTTTGTTATGTCCCACCCTCTTTCTATATATAGTAAGGCGTTATGAAAAGTAAGAGAACTATAATAGCTGCAGTAATCGTTTGTAATGGGGAAAATTTAAAGGCAGTCTTATCTTTATAAGAGTCTTGTCAACGATAGATAAAAAAAAGTATAATATAGTAAGAATGTTTCCAATATTACGCCTAAATAATGAATGGTTGTTCATTCATTATGGCGAGAGGAGGAGAAGAATTGAATTTGTCATTACAGCTTCATACCACTGCGAAGCAGTATCCTGAAAAGGTTGCATACGTGTTTTTAGATAAAGAAGTCACTTATGCCGATCTTGATACCTCTATCACTTTATTTGCAAACGGTTTAAAAAGGTTAGGAGTTCAAAAAGGCGACCATATTGCATTACTACTTGGAAACTCACCGCATTTTATTATTGGATTATATGGTGCTTTAAGAATTGGTGCTACAGTTATCCCAATTAATCCAACCTACACGAAAGGGGAAATTACTTATATTTTAAAGAACAGCGATGCAAAGGTGGCCATTACGCTTGATTTCTTAGTCCCTTCATTAGAAGAAGTAAAAGAAGAAATCTCGTCGCTTCAGCATCTTATTGTTTGTGAAAGTAACCTTCAACAAGAGCACAACCTTCTATCTTCAAACGGCATTCATTCGTTTTCATCTCTTGTACAACACCAAGACGTTACATATATTTTCCCAACACTTGATGAAGATGACACAGCTTTAATTTTATATACTTCTGGAACGACAGGTAAACCAAAAGGCGCTATGCTTACTCAGCAAAACGTATATCAAAATGCTAAAGATGTCGCTGATTATTTAAGTATTAACGGAGAAGATCGAGTAGTGGCAGCACTGCCAATGTTTCATGTTTTTTGCTTAACTGTTGCGCTGAATGCCCCACTGATGAATGGTGGCACAGTTTTAGTAATGCCTAAATTTAGTCCAACTACTTTCTTTCAACTTGTAGAAGAGAAACGAGCAACAATTTTTGCTGGTGTACCAACGATGTATAATTTTCTTTTGCAGTCAAACAAAGGTGCAAAAGAAAAAGTAAAGACGCTGCGTTTATGCATATCAGGAGGCGCGTCGATGCCAGTTGCTTTATTAAAAGAATTTGAAAGACAATTTGGGGTTGTTGTTGCTGAAGGGTATGGTTTATCAGAAGCGTCTCCCGTTACGTGCTTTAACCCAATTGATAAAGAACGCAAACCTGGTTCGATTGGAACTTCAATTATGAATGTCGAAAACAAAGTAGTCGATGAAATGGGAAGAGAGGTTCCTATAGGAGAAGTGGGAGAGTTAATTGTAAAAGGTGCAAACGTCATGAAAGGATACTATAAGCTTCCTGAAGATACGGCTCACGCACTTCGAAATGGATGGTTGTATACGGGTGACTTGGCTCGCATGGACCATGAAGGTTATTTCTATATTGTAGATCGTAAAAAAGATATGATTATTGTAGGTGGTTACAACGTGTATCCAAGAGAAGTGGAAGAAGTGTTGTATTCACATCCTGACATTGTAGAAGTGGCAGTACTTGGCATTCCCGATCCTGTGTTTGGTGAACAGATTAAATGTTACGTTGTAACTAAAGGCGCTAATATTGGTGAACAAGATTTACTTGATTACTGTCAAATTCATTTAGCAAAATATAAAATTCCAAGCAGTATTACATTTTTAGATGAGTTGCCTAAAAATGCTACAGGGAAGATTTTGCGAAAGGCTTTACGGAAAGAGTTGTTAGGAAAGTAAAACGTATAATTGGAAGCGATTTCAATAGGAGGCGGTACTATGGAATCTATTGTATATGATAAGGATAAACAAGTGGCCACAATCATTTTAAATCGACCGGAAGCGATGAACGCATTTAACTACGACATGCTATGTGAATTAGAGCAAGTGATAGAAAAAGCTCGTATTGATCCAGATGTGCGAGTTGTGAAATTTATCGGTGCAGGTGAAAGAGCATTTAGTGTGGGAGCGGATTTGAAAGAAAGAAAAACGCTTACTGATCAAGAAGTAAAGCGAAATATCTTTAAAATTGGTGAAGTGTTTTCTAAAATTGAGCAACTTCCACAACCTACGCTTGCAATCATTAACGGTTATGCCTTTGGTGGAGGTATGGAACTAGCTTTAGCCTGTGATTTTCGATTTGCTGGGGAAGATGTAGGTCTTGGGTTAACTGAAACAAGCTTGGGAATTATCCCTGGTGCTGGTGGGACTCAACGCTTACCTCGCATTGTTGGGGAAACCAAAGCACTTGAGCTAATTCTAACAGCAGAGCGGTTACTAGCACACGAAGCAGAAAAGATTGGCTTAGTGACAAAGGTTAGCCCGCTCCACGAATTAAACGATGTTGTTGACTGTTTTATTAGCCGTATATTAGCAAATGCACCAATTGCTTTGCAGCAAGCGAAATTTGCTATTAAAGAAGGAATGAAAGTAGATTTGCAGACAGGCTTGCAAATTGAAAGGAAAGCTTATGAGTTAACGATTCCAACAGAAGATCGTATTGAAGCTCTAACAGCCTTTGCTGAGAAACGAAAGCCAATTTTTAAAGGAAGATAAATAGAGTGAAAAAGAACTGTCGATAGCGGCAGTTCTTTTTTTATAAGAAGGGATAAAAGGGAACCTTCCCATATAAAATAGAGAATTCAATAATCTTGTTCTAAATCTCAGGATGAAACCTACAATAATAATAGTTGATAACTGTTTGTACACTTTTGGAAAGTTTTAAAAGGAGGGGTTTATATGAAGAAGATAGTACTTGGTTCGTTTATTCTATTTGTTATATACGCTGTATTAATATGGCTTTACTTATTTCAATGGAGCGACACTTCTATTCCTGATGCGTTAAAAGGGACAAGTGCGGATCCGGCTACTTTTATGAATGAAAGAGAGCTTGTATTAGCGCAAGAATACTCACAAATAAAAGATTTTTTATTCTTTCTCTCTGTGCCGTATGAATGGTTAAGCTTTGTTTTAGTTCTAGTACTAGGATTCTCGCGTAAATTTAGTAAGTGGGCAAAAGACATTACAAAAATGAAGCCTTTGCAAACTGCTATTTATGTATTCTGGCTATCGTTGCTTTTACAAGTATTTACGTTCCCGCTTGATTGGATTAGTTACAAATTATCGATGGCGTATAATATTACAACGCAGCCTTTTACAAGCTGGATGAAGGATGTGACCACTGACTTTTGGGTAAGCCTTGTTATGATGTGGGTAATCGTGTTTGTTCTATATACTTTAATCACCAAGTCCCCAAACAGGTGGTGGTTTTATGCATGGTTATTATCAATTCCTTTTACTTTATTTATCACATTTATTCAGCCGGTTGTCATCGATCCTTTGTATAACGATTTTTATCCGTTAAAAGATAAGCAGCTAGAAGAAAAAATTCTCCGCTTAGCAGATGAAGCGTCCATTCCTACGGATCATGTATATGAAGTGAATATGTCCGAAAAGACAAATTCAATGAACGCGTATGTAACAGGGATAGGTGCAAACTCAAGAATTGTACTTTGGGATACTACTTTAAATAAACTAAGTGATAATGAAATTTTATTTATCATGGCTCATGAAATGGGTCATTACGTGAAAAAGCATATCTATGTTGGAATTGCCAGTGCTCTAGTGCTTTCTTTGGTTGGGTTATGGGTGACAAAGAGACTGGCGGACATGATAATGCGTAGATGGGGAACTAATATAAAGGTTAAATCGTTGCAGGATGTATCATCATTACCGCTAATTTTGCTATTACTCTCTGTTCTTACGTTTGCGGTTAGCCCAGCTACAAACTTATTGTCCCGGCATCATGAAGTGCAATCAGATACGTATGCTTTAGAATTAACAGAAGACAAGGAAGCTGCGATTAAAACGTTTCAAGAACTTAGTCGTTCGGGTCTATCTCAGGTAAACCCTCCGTTTCTTGTGAAAGTATTTCGTTATAGCCATCCAACCATCTTAGAGAGAATCGAGTTTATGGAAGAGCATAATAAAGAAGAATAACTGTTATAAGGAAAGTAAATATTACTGAAAAACCACTAACAGCAAGGGTTTTAGGCGTAGAACCCTTGCTTATATAGAAAATTTGTAAAAGCAAGGGTTCATCTTTTGAATATACTGTTATATAATAATTTTTGTATAAGGTTATCTGTTTTATAACAAAGTGATAAGGAGGAGTTGTGGTTCTCATAACATTTAAAGTTATAAAAATAGCGGAATATTTCATATTACTTAACAAAGAAGCGGATGCATCCCGCTATACGCTGAATAAGATCCCACTTTCATTCTTGTAACTCTCACACTTATAAAGTTGATGTATTGTTTCTAAACAAATGCATGCAAGCGAATTAGTAGCTAATAGGAAAGCTAAAAAGAAGAGAAAATCGCAAGGGGGATATTAAAGTGAACGATTTAAGAGTAAAGCAATTAGAGAATAGTTGGAAAAATGATGAGCGTTGGAGTGGAATCGAAAGACCTTATTCAGCAGAGAAAGTAATTGGTTTAAGAGGCTCCATAGATATTGAACATACATTGGCTAGAAGGGGTGCCAATAAATTTTGGAATTTGCTTCAAACAGAAGACTACATTCATGCGTTAGGAGCATTAACTGGGAATCAAGCCGTTCAGCAAATAAAGGCAGGGTTAAAGGCTATTTATTTAAGCGGATGGCAAGTAGCGGCAGATGCCAACTTATCCGGCCATATGTATCCTGACCAAAGTTTGTATCCAGCTAATAGCGTTCCCCATGTTGTAAAAAGAATTAATCAAGCGCTCCAACGTGCCGACCAGATTCAACATCTAGAAGGAGAAGGAGAAGTTGATTACTTTGCTCCAATTATTGCAGATGCTGAAGCTGGGTTTGGCGGACAACTCAACGTATTTGAGTTGATGAAAGGTATGATTGAATCAGGTGCATCTGCGGTTCACTTTGAAGATCAGTTATCTTCAGAGAAGAAATGTGGTCATCTTGGAGGAAAAGTCTTACTTCCTACCCAAACGGCGGTTAAAAACTTGATTGCTGCTAGGTTAGCGGCAGATGTTATGGGAGTTCCTACTATATTAATTGCACGTACGGATGCAGATGCTGCAGATTTAATCACAAGTGATATTGATCCGGTTGATAAGCAATTTATTAGAGGAGAGAGAACTGCAGAAGGTTTTTATCGTACAAAAGCAGGGCTAGATCAAGCGATTGCTAGAGGATTAGCTTATGCACCGTATGCTGATTTAATTTGGTGTGAGACATCTGAGCCTAATTTAGCACAAGCACAACAATTTGCGGACGCAATTCATGAAAAGTTTCCTGGTAAAATGTTGGCGTATAACTGTTCACCTTCATTTAACTGGAAGAAAAAGCTGGATGCAAAAACGATTGAAAAGTTTCAAAGAGAAATTGCAAAGATGGGTTACAAATTTCAATTTGTTACGTTGGCGGGCTTCCATGCGCTTAATCATAGCATGTTTGAATTAGCTAGAGGCTATAAAGATAGAGGTATGGCGGCTTATTCGGAGCTGCAAGAGAGAGAGTTTAGTAGTGAAATAAATGGCTATACGGCAACAAGACATCAAAGAGAGGTAGGTACGGGTTACTTTGATGAGGTTGCTCAAGTTGTATCAGGTGGTACATCGTCTACAACAGCACTAAAAGGTTCAACGGAAGAAGAGCAGTTTACCAGCAAATAATAGAAAAACCAAAAACACAAGTGAAAGCCACTTGTGTTTTTTTATTGTGAGTAAAAATTACCCCTTTAATATAATTGAAAATTTAAACTTATTATTTAGGGATTGCCAAGTAGTATTTCATTTGTTATATTAATAAATGTTCTTAACGAACAGGTAACAAACAAGTTAAGAATGAAACAAAAAACAAAAAAGTTGTTGACAACAAGTTGATAACTTGGTAAGATAGTAAAGTCGTCTGAGAGCGACGGTTGAACTTTGAAAACTGAACAAAGCGACAAACGTCAACGTTAATTTTTTTAAACTTTTATGAGCAAGTCAAACATTTCTTCGGAGAGTTTGATCCTGGCTCAGGATGAACGCTGGCGGCGTGCCTAATACATGCAAGTCGAGCGAACTGATTAGAAGCTTGCTTCTATGACGTTAGCGGCGGACGGGTGAGTAACACGTGGGCAACCTGCCTGTAAGACTGGGATAACTCCGGGAAACCGGAGCTAATACCGGATAACATTTTCTCTTGCATAAGAGAAAATTGAAAGATGGTTTCGGCTATCACTTACAGATGGGCCCGCGGTGCATTAGCTAGTTGGTGAGGTAACGGCTCACCAAGGCAACGATGCATAGCCGACCTGAGAGGGTGATCGGCCACACTGGGACTGAGACACGGCCCAGACTCCTACGGGAGGCAGCAGTAGGGAATCTTCCGCAATGGACGAAAGTCTGACGGAGCAACGCCGCGTGAGTGATGAAGGCTTTCGGGTCGTAAAACTCTGTTGTTAGGGAAGAA